>NZ_JBFPNH010000037.1:0-90331 GCF_040815545.1 Streptomyces sp. LMG1-1-1.1
TGGCGACCAGCGCGTCCAGCGCCTCCTGCGGGAACCGGCCCTCCTCGTCCACCGCCGCCGCGAACGGAACGATCTTCGCCTCCGCGAGCGCACGGACCGACTCCCGGAGCATGTCGTGCTCCTCGGAGGGCCGATAGAGGTCGAAGTCCTTGGAACCCGTCACGTTCACTCACTCCCAGGCTTGCTAACTACCGTTAAGTAACTGAAATGGTAGGGCGTGCCCCGGCCCCGGACCAGGGCACGACTATGCTCGGGCAGGCATTTCCGGCCGACGTTCCCTGGAGACCCGCATGGCCCTGAAGATCACCGTGATCGGCACCGGCTACCTCGGCGCGACCCACGCCGCGGCCATGGCGGAGCTGGGCTTCGAGGTGCTCGGGCTCGACGTCGTCCCCGAGAAGATCGAGATGCTGGCCGCCGGCCGCGTCCCCATGTACGAGCCCGGCCTCGAAGAGCTCCTCGCGAAGCACGTGGCCGGCATCGAGGGATCGAGCGGGCGGCTGCGCTTCACCACCTCCTGGGAGGAGGTCGGCGCCTTCGGCGACGTGCACTTCGTCTGCGTGAACACCCCGCAGAAGCACGGCGAGTACGCCTGTGACATGAGTTACGTGGACGCCGCCTTCGCCTCCCTTGCCGGAGTCGTACGCGAAGGGGCCCTGGTCGTCGGCAAGTCCACCGTGCCCGTCGGCTCGGCCGAGCGGCTCGCGGGGCTGCTGCCGGAGGGCGTCGACCTCGCCTGGAACCCCGAGTTCCTGCGGGAGGGCTTCGCCGTGCAGGACACCCTGCGCCCGGACCGGATCGTCGTCGGCGTCCGCGGCGGGACGGCGGAGAAGGTCCTGCGCGAGGTGTACGCCGTCCCGGTCGGCGCGGGCTCGCCGTTCGTGGTCACCGACTTCCCGACGGCCGAGCTGGTGAAGACGTCCGCGAACTCCTTCCTCGCGACGAAGATCTCCTTCATCAACGCGATGGCCGAGCTGTGCGAGGCCGCGGGCGCCGACGTCGCCAAGCTGGCCGAGGCCATCGGCCACGACGACCGGATCGGCTCCAAGTTCCTGCGCGCCGGCATCGGCTTCGGCGGCGGCTGCCTGCCCAAGGACATCCGGGCCTTCATGGCCCGGGCCGGCGAGCTCGGCGCCGACCAGGCGCTGACCTTCCTGCGCGAGATCGACTCGATCAACATGCGGCGGCGCGGCCAGATGGTGGAGATGGCCCGCGAGGCCCTCGGCGGGTCCACCTTCCTGGGCCGCCGGGTCGCCGTGCTCGGCGCCACCTTCAAGCCGGACTCGGACGACGTCCGCGACTCCCCCGCGCTCAACGTGGCCGGCCAGATACACCTCCAGGGCGGCCAGGTCACCGTGTACGACCCGAAGGGCATGGAGAACGCGCGCCGCGTCTTCCCGACCCTGGGGTACGCCGACTCGGCCCTGGAGGCCGTACGCGGGGCGGACGTGGTGCTGCACCTGACGGAGTGGCGCGAGTTCCGCGAGCTCGACCCCGCGGAGCTGGCGGAGGTCGCCGCCGCCCGGGTCGTCCTCGACGGCCGCAACGCCCTCGACGGCGAGCGCTGGCGGGCCGCCGGCTGGACGTACCGGGCGATGGGCCGCCCGCGCGCCTGATCCGGAGGGCACGAGGAGGGGCGCACCGCCGTGGCGGTGCGCCCCTCTCGCGTCCGTACGGTCAGGCCGCGGCCGGGCGGATCCGGTTCGTGCGGGCCAGGAACTCGGTCTCGCGCAGCGCCCGGGTGACGTTGGCGTGCGCGAGCCCGACCAGCTCCTGGGCCGTCCAGCCCCGGCGGAGCAGCTCCGCGAAGAGCGGGACGTAGCCGACGGCCGGGTCGGTGGTGTGGGAGACGCCCGCGCAGTGCGCGCCCGCCTCCGCCCGCACCCGGTCGAGGACGTCGGCGGCGGCGGCCGGGTCGTCGGTCACCGTGACCATGCAGACGGCGCCGTTCGCGCCGAGCAGGCGCAGCACGTCGTCCGGCAGCCCCTCCGGGGCCGCCCGGGTCAGCAGGGCCGGGGCGCGGGTCACCGCCAGGGTGCGGCGGACCGTGTCCTGGTCGGCGCCGGACAGGTCGACGGCCAGGCCGATGCGGTTCATCTCGCGTACCGCGTCACGGGCGAAGCGGTCGAAGCGGGTGAGGTTCACGGCCCGTACGCCGAGCGCGTGGTACGCCCGCAGGGTGGCCGCGGAGCCGCCGAGCGCGGTCCAGCCGACCGGCCCGAGCACCGCGGCGACGCGGCCGCAGTTGCGGGCGTGGGCCATCTCCGAGGTCGTGTACGCCAGCCTCAGGTCCTCCGGGCAGGCGGCGACGAGCGCCCTGACGGCGTCGATCCGGCGCAGGGTCCCGATGACGCCCTCGTCGGCCTCCACGTCCAGCGACCAGAGCTGCGCCCCGGCCTCCGCGGCGCGGGCCGGCGGCAGGTCCTCGGGGTCGAGGCTCCCGGGGAGTCCGGCGTGGCCCTCGGTGACGGGCTGGGCGGCGAGGATGGCCCGGGCGCGCGCCGTCTCGTCGAGCGGCGGGGGTGGCTCCGGAGGGTCGAGCTCGCCGGCGGCGGCAGGGACGGTGGAGAGGTGGGGATGGTCGTCAAGCAGTTCCGCCATGGTCATACTCCGAACTCGGCGATGCAGTACCGCCCCGCCGAGAGCGGCGGGGCAGTACCGTCCACCGTGCCACCGGCCCCCTCGGGGGGCTCGGCGGAGTACGCCGTCCGGGTGATCCGCGGGGCCCGTCCTAAGAGGCGTCGAGCGCCTCGATGGTGGCGTTCGACGGGGCCGTACGGCTCCTCAGGTCACGGGAGACCGATTCCGCGTCGCGCAGGACGCGGACCGCGTTCGACCAGGTCAGACGGGCGAGGTCGGAGCGGGACCAGCCGCGGTGGAGGAGCTCCGCGATCAGGTTCGGGTAGCCGGCGACGTCGTCGAGGCCGACGGGGGTGAAGGCGGTGCCGTCGTAGTCCCCGCCGATGCCGATGTGGTCGATGCCGGCGGCCTCGCGCATGTGGTCGAGGTGGTCGGCGACCGTGGCGGCGGTCACGACGGGCCGGGGGTTCGCCTCCTCGAAGGCGCGGTGGAGCCGCATGGCCTCGGGGGTGGTGTCGAGGTGGTCGAGGCCGTGGGCCCGGAGGTTGTCGTCCGCGCGGGCGGTCCACTCGACGGCCGCGGGGAGGATGAACTTGGGCACGAAGGTGGCCATCGCCACACCGCCGTTGGCGGGCAGCCGCTCCAGGACGTCGTCCGGGATGTTCCTCGGGTGGTCGCAGACGGCGCGGGCCGAGGAGTGCGAGAAGATCACCGGCGCCGTCGAGGCGTCGAGCGCGTCCCGCATGGTGGTGGCGGCGACGTGCGAGAGGTCGACGAGCATGCCGGAGCGGTTCATCTCGCGGACGACCTGCCGGCCGAAGGCGGTGAGGCCGCCGACGCCGGGCTCGTCGGTCGCCGAGTCCGCCCAGTCGTTGTTGTCGTTGTGCGTGAGCGTCATGTAGCGCACGCCCAGGGTGTGCAGGGCCCGCAGGGTGGCGAGGGAGTTGTTGATCGAGTGGCCGCCCTCGGCGCCCTTGAGGGAGGCGATGCGGCCCTGTGCGCGGGCCGCCTCCATGTCGTCCGCAGTGAGGGCCGGGGCGAGGTCGGCGGCGTACCGCTCCAGGAGCTGGTCGACGATGTCGATCTGCTCCAGGGTCGCGCTGACCGCGTCGTCGCCGGCCAGCGCGCAGGGCACGTACACGGACCAGAACTGGGCGCCGACGCCGCCGGCCCGGAGGCGGGCGAGGTCGGTGTGGAGCGCGCCGGTCTGGTCCGCGCCGATGTCGAGCCGGTCGAGGTCGTACCGGACGTGCTTGCGCAGGGCCCACGGGAGGTCGTTGTGGCCGTCGACGACGGGCGCGGAGGCCAGGAGTTCCCGGGCCTCCGCGAGGTGGTCCGCCGCGGTCACTTGGCGAAGCCGAACGACTCCGCGCCCTCGACCTTGGCCCGCAGCCGCTTGCCCTTCTCGGTCGCCTGGTCGTTCAGCTCCTGCTGGAAGTCGCGCATGCGGCCGAGCAGCTCGGGGTCGTGCGCGGCGAGGATCCGGGCGGCGAGCAGGCCCGCGTTCCGGGCGCCGCCGACGGAGACCGTGGCGACGGGCACGCCGGCCGGCATCTGCACGATGGAGAGCAGCGAGTCCATGCCGTCGAGGTACTTCAGCGGCACCGGCACGCCGATGACGGGGAGCGGGGTGACGGAGGCGAGCATGCCGGGCAGGTGGGCGGCGCCGCCCGCGCCCGCGATGATCGCCTTCAGGCCGCGGCCGGCCGCCTCCTCGCCGTACGCGATCATCTCGCGGGGCATCCGGTGGGCGGAGACGACGTCGACCTCGTACGGGATCTCGAACTCGTCGAGGGCCTGGGCGGCGGCCTCCATGACGGGCCAGTCGGAGTCGGATCCCATGACGATGCCGATGACGGGGGCGGTGGCGGGGCTCATTCGGTGATCGTTCCTCGCAGGTAGCCGGCGGCGTGGCGGGCGCGCTCCAGCACGTCGTCCAGGTCGTCGCCGTAGGTGTTGACGTGCCCCACCTTGCGGCCGGGCTTCACGTCCTTGCCATACATGTGGATCTTGAGCTGCGGGTCCCTGGCCATGCAGTGCAGGTACGCGGAGTACATGTCCGGGTAGTCGCCGCCCAGGACATTGCACATCACGGTCCACGGTGCGCGCGGCCGCGGATCGCCGAGGGGGAGGTCGAGAACCGCCCGGACGTGGTTGGCGAACTGCGAGGTGATCGCCCCGTCCTGCGTCCAGTGGCCGGAGTTGTGCGGGCGCATCGCCAGTTCGTTGACGAGGATGCGGCCGTCCGTGGTCTGGAACAGCTCGACGGCGAGGTGGCCGACGACGCCGAGTTCCTTGGCGATCCGGAGCGCCAGCTCCTGCGCCTGGCCGGCGAGCGCGTCGTCGAGGTCGGGCGCGGGCGCGATCACGGTGTCGCAGACGCCGTCGACCTGGCGGGACTCGACGACCGGGTAGGCGACGGCCTGGCCGTGCGGGGAGCGGACGATGTTCGCCGCGAGCTCGCGGACGAAGTCGACCTTCTCCTCGGCGAGGACCGGGACCCCGGCGAGGAAGGGGTCGCGGGCGTCGGCCTCGGTGCGGACGAACCAGACGCCCTTGCCGTCGTAGCCGCCGCGCACGGTCTTGAGGATGATCGGGAAGCCGCCGACCTCGGCCGCGAAGGCGGCCGCGTCCTCGGAGTCCGCCACGATGCGGTGCCGGGGACTGGGGGCGCCGATCTCGTCGAGCTTGGCGCGCATGACGCCCTTGTCCTGGGCGTGCACCAGGGCGTCGGGGCCCGGGCGGACGGGGATGCCGTCCGCTTCGAGGGCGCGCAGGTGCTCGGTGGGGACGTGCTCGTGATCGAAGGTGATCACATCGCAGCCGCGCGCGAAGTCACGCAGCGTGTCCAGGTCGCGGTAGTCGCCGATGACGACCTCGCTCACCACCTGGGCCGCGGAGTCCTGCGGGGTGTCGCTGAGGAGCTTGAACTTGATGCCGAGGGGGATACCCGCCTCGTGGGTCATACGGGCGAGCTGCCCGCCGCCGACCATGCCTACTACGGGGAACGTCACCCTCTTAGGGTATCCGCACAATCCGGATGACCCGTTCGGCTGTGTGTTGACACAGGCGGGACGGGGAAGCATCAGAGTTTCGACGGCGGGCAGACGATCACCGGACGGGCTAGTTAGCATGGATGGGTTGACGTCATCCGGACGTCATATGAACGGATGAAACGAGCAACCACCATGAGTGAACGAGGCGCACTGCGGGTGCAGCTCGACCGGCTCACCCGTGAGTTCGCGAAGTTCGGCGCGGTGGGCGGCCTCGGGGTCCTGGTGGACCTCGGCGTCTTCAACCTCGTGCGGTCCGTCACGGACCTCCCCGTCGTCCGGGCGAGCGTGATCGCGACCGTCGTCGCGATCGGATTCAACTACCTCGGCTTCCGGTACTTCACCTACCGGGACCGGGACAAGAGCCGCCGCACCCGCGAGATGACCCTGTTCCTCGTGTTCAGCGTGATCGGCCTGGTCATCCAGAACGGTCTGCTCTACGCGGCGACGTACGGCTTCGGCTGGGACACCCCGCTGCAGAGCAACTTCTTCAAGTTCTTCGGCATCGGCGTCGGCACGGTCTTCCGCTTCTGGTCGTACCGCACCTGGGTCTTCCGCGCGATGCCCGACCCGGAGGAGAAGGAGGCCGTGCAGGCGGCCGAAGCGCTCCTGGAGCACGCCCCGCGTCAGGCGACCGGTCGCCAGCCCGACCGGGTCTGATCCCCCGCACTCCCCGAAAGGGCCGGTCCGTCCGCGGACCGGCCCTTTCGTGTGCGGAGAGACACAGCGGACCGGCCCTTTCGTGTCCGGAGACACCGCCGTGCGGTCGCGCCTCGCGGCCCGGACGGTCGGCGGACCGGAGTGCGAGAGGCGCCGGTCAGCGGACCGGGCGGTCCCGGGGTTCCTCCGAGACGCTCCTGACCTCGCGGCTCAGGAAGAGCGCGAAGACCGGCGGCTGCTGCTGGAGCAGCTCCAGGCGCCCGCCGTCCGCCTCCGCGAGGTCGCGGGCGACCGCCAGGCCGATGCCGGTCGAGCTGCGCCCGCTGACCGCCCGCTCGAAGATCCGCGCGCCGAGGTCGGCCGGGACGCCGGGACCCTCGTCGGTGACCTCGATCACCGACTGGTTTCCGGTGACCCGGGTGCGCAGGGCGACCGTGCCGCCGCCGTGCATGAGCGAGTTCTCGATCAGGGCGGCGAGGACCTGGGCGACCGCGCCGGGGGTGCCGACGGCCCGCATCCCCTGCTTGCCCGAGTGCACGATGGCCCGCCCCGCGCTGCGGTAGGCCGGCCGCCACTCCTCGATCTGCTGCTTGACGACCTCGTCGAGGTCGAAGGCGACGGCGGAGCCGGTGCGGGGGTCCCGCGCGTTGGTGAGCAGCCGCTCGACGACGTCGGTGAGCCGCTCGACCTGGGTGAGCGCGATCGTCGCCTCCTCCTTGACCGTGTCCAGGTCGTCGGCGAGGGCGACCTCCTCCAGGCGCATGGAGAGCGCCGTGAGGGGCGTGCGGAGCTGGTGGGAGGCGTCGGCGGCGAGCCGGCGCTCGGCGGTGAGCATCCGGGCGATCCGCTCGGCCGAGGCGTCCAGGACGTCCGCGACGCGGTCCAGCTCGGGGACCCCGTACCGCTTGTGCCGGGGCCGCGGGTCGCCGGAGCCGAGGCGTTCGGCGGTCTCCGCGAGGTCGGTGAGCGGGGACGCCAGCTTGTCGGCCTGGCGTACGGCGAGGAGGACGGCGGCGACGACGGCGAGCAGCGCCACGGCGCCGATGATCAGGAGGGTGCGGCCGACCTCGGCGGTGACCGCCGAGCGGGACTCCTCGACGATCACGGTCTCCCCGCGCTCGCCCTCGGCCAGGCCCCGGATGACGTCCCCCTCGGGGCGGGCGCCGATCTCGATCGACTCCCGTCCGGGGATGCGGATCTGCGCGTACCGCTTCGCGCCGCTCTGCTCGGCCAGGATGTCCGGGTTCACCGGCTCACCGCCGATCAGCCGGCTGTCGACGATCGAGACGATCCGCAGTGCCTCCGAGTCGACGCTCTCCTGGGCGCTGTTCGAGATCGTCCGGGTCTCCACGAGCACCAGGGACACACCGAACACGGCGATGACGACGAGCACCACGGCGAGCGTGGAGTTGATCAGACGGCGGCGCATGGCTTAACGGTGGCTCAGCTCTTTTCGAAGCGGAAGCCGACTCCGCGGACGGTGGCGATGTAGCGGGGGTTGGCGGCGTCGTCGCCGAGCTTCTTGCGGAGCCAGGAGATGTGCATGTCGAGGGTCTTGGTGGACGACCACCAGGTGGTGTCCCAGACCTCGCGCATCAGCTGGTCGCGGGTGACGACCCGGCCGGCGTCGCGGACGAGGACGCGCAGGAGGTCGAACTCCTTGGCCGTGAGCTGGAGCTCCTCGTCCCCCATCCAGGCGCGGTGCGACTCGACGTCGATGCGCACGCCGTGGGTGGCGGGGGCGACGGCGGGCTCGGTGGAGCCGCGCCGGAGGAGGGCCCGGACCCGGGCGAGGAGCTCGGCGAGCCGGAAGGGCTTGGTGACGTAGTCGTCGGCGCCCGCGTCGAGCCCGACCACGGTGTCGACCTCGTCCGCCCGTGCGGTGAGGACCAGGATCGGGACCGTGTGGCCCTCGGCGCGCAGCCGCCGGGCGACTTCGAGGCCGTCCATGCCGGGCAGGCCGAGGTCGAGCACGACCAGGTCCACGCCGCCCTGGAGTCCGGCGTCGAGAGCGGTGGGGCCGTCCTCGCGGACCTCGACCTCGTACCCCTCTCTCCGCAGGGCGCGGGCCAGCGGTTCCGAGATGGATGCGTCGTCCTCGGCGAGCAGTACACGGGTCATGGGGTGATGGTAGTCCGCACGGGGTCCGGGCCGGTGCGGGATCCACACGGGCCGGACATCCCCTGGGGATCTTGTGGGTATCTTTCACATGACCTTCGAATGGCCTTGCGTGGTTGCGCCCACGCCTGTGATCCATCTCTCAAGTCCTTCCATATCCGGCACTGTCGTGTCGTATGGTGGCGAGACGTCAGTAGCGGTATTCGGGGACCTTTGGCCAGCTTCGCGCGCCAAGGTCCTCTTTCTGCGTGAGGTGGGCCCTGCCACCCTCGGTGACGACGAATGACCTGTGGGCCGGGTCCCGGAGCGCGTACACGCGTCTCCCGGGGCGTGGATCCCGGTGGAGTCCGACGACCCCGCCGGTGCCGGCCTCCCCCACCGGGCGCATCACGCTCACAAGGCGTGCGTCCCGACAGAGCAAGGATCGACATGGCGTCCAGCCTGACGAAGGACTCGGCGGCCGAACCCCTCGGCTACGAGAAGACCTTCCTCGGCCACCCCCGTGGCCTGGCCACCCTCTTCATGACCGAGATGTGGGAGCGTTTCTCCTACTACGGCATGAGGGCCCTTCTCGTTCTGTACCTGGTCTCCGGCGGCGTGGACGCCGCTACGGGCAGCCAGGGCGGCGGCCTCGCGATGACCGCCGCGACGGCGACGGCGATCTACTCCGTCTACGTCTCGATGGTCTACCTGATGGCCATGCCCGGCGGCTGGTTCGGCGACCGCGTCTGGGGCGCCCGCAAGACCGTCGCCATCGCGGCCTCCGTGATCATGCTCGGCCACGTCTCGCTGGCCATACCGGGCCAGGCGATGTTCTTCGTCGGTCTCGCGCTCGTCGCGGTCGGCTCCGGTCTGCTGAAGGCCAACATCTCGACGATGGTCGGCCACCTGTACAAGGGTGCGGACGACCCGCGCCGTGACGGTGGCTTCACGCTCTTCTACATCGGCATCAACCTGGGCGCGTTCTTCGCCCCGCTGGTCATCGGCACCGTCGGCGAGAAGGTCAACTGGCACCTCGGCTTCGCCCTCGCCGCCGTCGGCATGGGCATCGGCCTGGCCGTCTTCCTGGCCTTCGGCAAGACGCTGAACCCGAAGAGCAGCGAGGTCCCGAACCCGCTGTCCGCCGCGGAGCGCAAGGCCGTCATCACCAAGGTCGCCGTCATCGCCGTCGTCATCGCCGCGTTCTACGGTGCCGTCGTCGCCCTGGGCATGTACACCCTGAACTGGGCGATGGTCCCGATCACCCTCGCGGGCCTGATCATCCCGGTCGCCGTCCTGGCCCGCATCAAGCGCGACAAGGACCTGACGTCGGGCGAGAAGTCCCGCGTGACCGGCTACATCTGGTTCTTCGTCGCCGCCGCCATCTTCTGGATGATCTACGACCAGGGCGGCTCGACGCTCTCCCTGTTCGCGGACGACAAGACCGCCGACACCATCTTCGGCCTCGGCTTCCCCGCCACCTGGTACCAGTCGCTGAACCCGCTGTTCGTCATGGCGCTGGCCCCGGTCTTCGCCTGGCTGTGGCTGTGGCTGGCCCGCAAGAACCAGGAGCCGAACACCATCGTGAAGTTCGCGATGGGCCTCGTCCTGGTCGGCGCGTCCTTCTTCGTCTTCATCGTCCCGATGAACATGGCGGGCGACGGCACCAAGGTCTCCCCGATGTGGCTGGTCACGATCTACATGATCCAGACCATCGGTGAGCTGTGCCTCTCCCCGGTCGGCCTCTCCGTCACCACGAAGATGGCGCCGCAGAAGTACGCCTCCCAGATGATGGGCGTCTGGTTCCTCGCCGTCACCGCCGGTGACTGCACCACGGGTCTGCTCTCCATCGCGGGCGTCGACCTCAACGGCACGGGGATCATCGCGCTCCAGGCGACGCTCGCCGTCGCGGCCGGCTTCGCGATCTACATGTACCGCAAGAAGGTCCAGGGGCTCATGGGCAGCGTCCACTGACCCCACCCCGTACGGCCGAAGGCCGCCGCACCCCTCGGGTGCGGCGGCCTTCGCCGTTCCCTCACCTCCTGAGCCGCGCCCAGGGGGTGAAGGTGAACACCGCGCCGCCGAGCAGGATGACCGTGCCGGCGACCAGCGCGAGGGCGCGCAGGGCGCCGTCGTGCTCGGCGCCCGTCTCGGCGAGGTTCTCGCCGGAGGAGCCGCCGGAGCCGGAGGGCGAACCGCTGCCGCCGTCCGTCCCGGCGTCCGTGCTGCCGGAGGCGCCGCCGGCCTGCTTGCTGGTGTCCAGTTCGAGGGAGGCCTTCACGGCGCCCTTGACCTGGCAGGGGATCTCCATCTTCACGGTGCCGAGGGTGACCTTGATGGTGAGCGTGCCGGGGCTGAGCGTCGACTTCCCGGTCGCGCCGGGCCGGTACGTGCCCTTCATGTCCTCCAGGCTCACCGGCGCCTTCTCCGCGAGGGCGGTGGGGTTGGGCGCGCCGGTCACCTTCACGGTGCCGCTGTCGGCTCCGCCGATCCTGATCGCCATGGAGGGCGTGAGGGCCCCCTTGGGCAGGGCCGCCGGGCTGTTCATGACGCCCTTGGCCGTCTTGACGGTGAGGTCGTAGACCTCGCCGTTCTTCTTGGCGTTGATCGTCACCTTGGAGTCGATGGCCGCCGGTCCGGGCGCCTTGCAGGCGAACGCGACGGTCACCTCCTTGCCCGGGAAGTCGGTCCGCCCGCCGCCCCCGCCGGAGCTCCCGCCGGAGGTGGTGGTGCCACCGGACGTCGTGGTGCCGCCCGACGTCGTGGTCGTACCCCCTGAGGTGGTCGTGCCGCCGGAGGTGGTGGTGCCTCCGGACGTGGTCGTACCGCCTGAGGTGGTCGTACCGCCCGACGTCGTGCCGCCGGACGTCGTCGTGGAGCCGCCGCCGTCCGTGACCTTGATCGTCGCGCCGACGGGGACGGCTTCCTTCGGCGAGCACTTGGTGTCCGTCGAGAGGGGCTTGGACACGTTGATCGTGTACTTGCCGGGCGTGAGGGTGATGTCACCCGCCTTCGTCAGCTTCAGCTTGCCCTTCATGTCGGGCAGCACCATCGGGCTGTTCTTGGGGATCGGCGGGTTCTGCCGGGGCCCCTCCATGGCGACGGTGCCGGTCGCCGCGCCGCCGACGGTGAGGACGCCGGTCGGCTTGACCGTGTCCTGGCCGAGGTCGAGGACGTCGGGGTTCTTCGAGGCGGCCTGGACCGTCTTCCAGACGATCTCGACCTCGTCGCCGACCTTGGCCTCCGCCGGTGCGGTGACGAGCACCTTCGTGGTGCCCTGCACGGGCGGAAGCCCGGAGATGGACGGCGGGATGCACTCCGTCTTGTACGAGATCTCGGCGGCCTGGGCGGGGCCGGCGGCATACAGGATCCCCGCGCCGCCGAGCATCAGCGCGACCCCGGCCGCGCTCATCCTCCGTTGCGTACTCACACCTGTCCCTTCGTCGTCGGGCTGCTGCTCTCTGGCGCTGACGGTGCGGAGTCAGGGCTGAACCACGGCAGGGCCGTGGCCGGTTCGCCGTCCCCCGGACCGCCCGGTACGGGGGCGGCGGGGACGGAAGTACGGGTCCGGGTACGGGTCCGGGTGGGGCTGCGGCCCGGGCGGGCGGGCGTCCGGGCCGGGCCGGCCGGCGGGCGGACCCGGTCCACCACGGCCATCCCGATCCGGAACAGCGCCGCCGGCACGACGACGGCGAGCAGCGCCCAGAAGAGCGTCACGCCCCAGGGCCGGCCGACGCCCCAGGGCTGCTCGACCAGGACCTTGCCCGCGTACCGGACGGAGACCTGGTAGTCGCCGTGGGCGCCGGCCGTCAGTTCGGCCGGGAGGCGGACGAGGGCCTTCCCGCCGGGCGGGATCGTGCCGCGCCACTGCCGTTCCTCGTACTGCGGGGCGAAGACGCCGTGGCTCGTGCCGACCTCGAAGACGGGGTCGCGGACGGGCGCGGAGCCGAGGTTGCCGACGGTGAAGACGACGTCCCGGCGCGGGGGCGCCCCGAACCAGACGAGGAGGCCGCTGGAGCCGTCGAGCCGTACGGCCGCGAGGACCGCGAGCCGGCCGTCGCCCGAGGCCTCGGGGAGGGGCGCGGTGGGATGCCCGGCGACGGTGAACTCCCGGTCGACGGCGTCCTGCTGCCCGGTCACCCCGGCGACGTGCACCACGCAGGGGCAGGGCTTGGGCGGTTCGGAGACCGGGAGCTTCGCGCTGAACGCGCCCCTGGCGTCGACGGTGGCGGCCCGGCCCTCGGTGTTGGCGCAGGAGTTGGTGCCGCCGATGACACCCCGCCCCGGAGCCGCCTGGCCGCAGATCAGGAGCATGAGCAGCGCGCCCGGTTTCCAGCCGCTGCCGCTGACCGTGATCTCGCCGCCCTTGCCGCCCTCCGGCTGCGAGAGCTCGACGGCCGGCCCCGGGGCGGCCGCCGCGGGTGCCGCGGGCAGCAGCGCCAGGGCGAGGGCCGCCAGCAGAGCGGCGGCCGTCCTGATCGTCCTCATGGTGTCGCTCCCTCCGGGGCGCGCTCGGTACGGGACCCGCGCCGCCGCACCGCCCACGCGCCGCCGCCGGCCGCGAGCAGCAGCCCGGCCACCGCGGCGAGCGCGGGACCCGAGGCGAAGGCCGCCTCGGCGCGGGCCGTGGCGGGGGCGGCGCCCGGCGCGGTGGCGGTCAGCCGGACGGTGACGAAGTCGAGGGCGGGCGGGTCGGGCCAGGGTTCGGTGCGGACGGCCCGTTCGCCGGGCCTGAGGGTGAGCGGCAGGGCGCGGTCGGGGCGGTCGAGGACCGTGCCGAGGAGCCCTTCGGCCCGGATCGCGAGGGTCGGGGCGAGGACCGTGGTGCCGCGGTTGACCAGGGTGTAGCGCAGGGTGCCGGCGTCGACGCGGACGTCCTCGACGGTGAGCGCGGCGAGCCGGGGGCCGTTCACCCGCAGCCGCAGGTCCACGCGCACCTCGCGCCCCGCGGCCGTGGCGCGCACGGTCCCCCGGTGGTCGCCGGGCGGGGTGTCGGCGGTGACGGTCACGGCGAAGGGCACGTCCGCCCTGGTCCTGGCCGGGACGGTCACGGTCCGCGCCGCGAAGGCCACCGGCGCGCCCTGCCCGGTGAGGCGGACGGTGAGGGGTCCCGCGCCCGGGTTGGTCACCGACAGGGTGTCCTGGAGGACGCTGCCGGCCTGGCCCTCCAGATAGGCGTACGGCCGGCCGGCGGCGGGCGCCGCCGTCCAGCCCTGGGCTCCGGGGGGAGCCGCCGCCACCGCGCCGACGAGGGCGGTCGCGGCGGCGACGAGCCCGGAGCGCGCCGCCGCCCGCATCAGCGTGCCGTGCGCCGCGTGAGCCAGAGGACTCCGGCGGCGCCGGTCAGCAGGACGGTGCCGCCGAGGGTGCCGAGGGCCATGGCGGAGTCGAGCGGGCCGGTCTTCGGAAGTTCCTCGCCGGAGCCCTCGTCGGCGGGCGGCGGGGTGTCGCCGCCGCCTCCCGAGACGCCGCTGACCTGGAGTTCGAGCGACGGTTCGGGATGGTTCCCGGGGGTGCAGGTGGCCGCGTCCATGCCGAGCGCGTGCACGATCAGCGTGCCGGCGGTGAAGGTGACCTTGCCGTTCTTCTTCGGGGTGAAGGTGCCGGTGAGGGTGCCGATGGCGATCGGGGTGTCGGGCGGGATGGCGGCCGTGTTCGGGGTGCCCTTGACCTTGACCGTGCCGGTCGCGTCGCCGCCGAGGACGAGTTCGGCGCGGGGGGTCATGACGCCCTTGGGGAGTTCGATCGGGCTGTCGGAGACGCCCTTCTCGAACGACATGGTGATCGTGTAGCCGTTGCCGCTCTTGACGGCCTTGATGTCGACGGGCGAGACGGCGCTCTTCGGTCCGATCTTCGTCTCGCAGGCGTAGTCGACGTCGACCACCGCCGCCTGCGCGGCCGGCGCGGAGGCCAGCACGGCCGCGCCCGTCATCGCGACCGCCGCGGTGAGCGCGGCGGTCGTTCTCCTCAGGTTCGGCACCTTGGACACCCCGAGCACCCCTCACCGCAACGTAACTGACGGTCTTTCAGATTGGGCGCCAAGGTACGCCTGAGGCCTCACGGAGGGAAGAAGCACGAAGAAAGAGAGAACGTGAAGGTCCTGGGGAGCCCCGCTCCCCCCATCTCGACTCAGGGAGCGGCGAGTTCGGCCCAGACCGTCTTGCCGGGGGAGCCGGGGGTCCGGTCGATGCCCCAGTTCAGGCAGAGCCGCTGCACGATGAACATGCCGTGCCCGCCGGGCCGGCCGGAGCGGTGCGGGGTGCGCGGCGCGGGCTGTCCGGCGCCCCGGTCGGTGACTTCGAGGCGCAGGACCGCGGACCGGCGCAGGACACGGAGCCGTTCGGGGCCCTCGGCGTGCAGGCAGGCGTTGGTGACGAGCTCGGAGACGACGAGCAGGACGTCCTCGGCCGCGGCCCTGCGGTCGGCGGTGGCGGCGGGCAGCCAGCCCCACTCCTGGAGCGCCGTCCGCGTGAAGTCGCGGGCGAGCGGCACGGTGCCGCTGGTCTCGCCGAGGGCGAGCGTACGGACGTCGGAATCTTGGTCCATCAACGCTTCACCTCACCGATCGACGAGACAGAGGGGACGAGACACAGGGGCGGGACGTGCGGGCGGGAACGCGGGCGGTGCCGGAGGCCCCGCGACGACACCGGCCTCAGCCGGGGAGCGCCGTGGCGAGCGTCTCATGGAGGGTGAAGACGGCTTCCGCGCCCGTGATGTGGAACACCCGGGCCACCGGGGGCCGCATCGCCACCAGATGGACGCCTCCGCCGGCCGCGTCGGCCCGCAGGCGGGCGCCGAGCAGCACGTTGAGGCCGGTCGAGTCGCAGAACTCCAGGCCCGAGCAGTCGACGACGAGCCGTGAACGGCCCGCGTCCAGCGCGTCGTCCAGCGGGGCGCGCAGCAGTTCGGCGGTGTGGTGATCGAGCTCACCCACCGGCGTGAGGAGTTCGCTCGCGCCGTCCAGGGTCCGGACCTCGACCCGCAGCCGGGCGGGCTGCGCGCTGCCGATGTGCTGGCGGTCCATGACCGTGCCTCTTCTCGCTCTCGCGGTGCCGACTGACGTGCGTCGAACCCTACAAGCGGGGCGGCGTTCCGTGCACCCACGCTCCCCCACATAAAGGGACGAAGCGGATTATTGGCACTTGCAACGATCACCTTCGAGCAGGTAGGGCTAGAAGGGAGCACCCGACACGACCGGCTTTGGAGGCGCCGCAAACCGCAGCAGAAGCACGACGAAGGAGACCCATGTCACCCCGGCTCGACGCCCCGCGTACCCCCGACGCGCCGTCGGCGGCGCATCCCCTCCCCGCAATCCCCGAACTGCCGCACGACGTACCCGCCGTCCCCCACGACGTCCCCCTCGACCGGATCGGACCGGTCGACTCCCGCGCCCTGTCGAAGCAGCTCTTCGCCCGGCTCGCGGAGCTCGAGGAGGGCACCCACGACCACGCGTACGTCCGCAACACACTCGTCGAACTCAACCTGGCCCTGGTCAGGTTCGCCGCCGCGCGCTACGGCTCCCGCAGCGAGCCGATGGAGGACATCGTCCAGGTCGGCACCATCGGCCTCATCAAGGCGATCGACCGCTTCGAGCTCGCCCGCGGCGTCGAGTTCCCCACCTTCGCGATGCCGACGATCATCGGCGAGATCAAGCGCTTCTTCCGTGACACCTCGTGGTCCGTGCACGTGCCACGCCGGCTCCAGGAGCTCCGGCTCGACCTGGCCAGGGTCGGCGACGAGCTCTCCCAGAGCCTCGACCGCGCCCCGACCGTCGCCGAACTCTCCGAAGCGCTCGGCATCCCCCCCGAGGAGGTCGTCGAGGGCATGACGGCGAGCAACGCGTACACCGCGACCTCGCTCGACGCGCAGCCCGACGACGAGGAGGGCGGAGGCGGCGAGGCCGCGCTCTCCGACCGGCTCGGCTACGAGGACCACGGCCTGACCGGGATCGAGTACATCGCCTCCCTCAAGCCGATGATCGCCTCGCTGCCCGAACGCGACCGGCAGATCCTCTCCCTCCGCTTCGTCTCCGGCCTCACCCAGTCGGAGATCGGATCCGAACTCGGCATCTCCCAGATGCACGTGTCCCGGCTGCTCTCCCGCACCCTCGCCCGGCTGCGCCGCGGCCTCACCCTGGAGGAGTGACCTCCACCGGCTCCCCCGAGCCGCCGAAGAGGCCCCGGAGAAGGGCCCGTTCACGACCCGCCGGACTCCGGCCGGCCCCGGACGGGCCCTTCCGCACGTCCGGGATGCTCGCGCCGGGGCGCTGGTGAGGGCCTCGGTGTCCTGAGGAACGAGGTCGTGCGCCGGTTCCGGTGGGGTCAGGCGCGGCGCTTCACGTCCGGGCAGCGGACGTCCGGGGAGGCGCCGTAGGGGTCGAGGGTGGTGCGGGTGCCGTCGAAGGTGGCGGAGAGGCAGAGCTGGCTGCCCATGGAGCGGAGGTCGAGGGTGAAGGAGACCTTGCCGCCGGACTGGTGGGGGCCGTCGAGGCGGTAGTCGACGTCGTAGCCGATGCCGTGGAGGGCCTTCGTGACGGCGGCGGGGGTGGCGGCCGTCCTGCCGTCGAGGGCCTGGGTGACGCGCTTGCCGTGGAGGGGCGCGGCGCACTTCTCCATACCGCTCAACGGCTGCTCCTGGCGGGCGCGTTCGAAGCTCCAGGACTCTTCGGAGGCCGGCGCGGATTCCGGGAGCGGGACGTCGGCGGGGCGGGAGGTGGGCGGCGGCGGTCCGTCGACCGGCGGCGGCGGCGGAGGTCCGTCGGCCGCCGGCGGCGGCGGAGGTCCGTCGGCCGCCGGCGGCGGCACGGTGGGGAGGCCCTCCGTGCACGGTTCGGCGACGCGGACGACGAGCTGCATGAACCTCAGCTCGGCCGCCTGCTCCTCAGGGGTGCGGTTCGGGTCGTCGGCGGGGTCGGTGGCCGGCGCCGTGGGCGTCGGGGTGGAGGCCGGCGTCGAGGCCGGTGCGGCGGTCGGCGTGGGGGCCGCGACCTGCGTGGATCCGGCCGCGGCGGAGGTCCCGCCCGCCGCGCCCTCCGTGCCGCAGGCCGTGAGGGCGAGGGCGCTCAGGGCCGCCAGAACAAGACCGCGACCGACTCGACTGCTGCGCAGGGAAGTTGACGTCATGGGTGAAGTGTGGGCCGGGGGGTCCGGCCCACACCTGAGTACGCCTACTCAAACCCGGTGCTCAGACGGCCCGCACGCCCTTGCGCCAGACCTCCGTCACCAGGGGCACGCCCGGGCGGTAGGCCAGGTGGACGTGGGACGGGGCGTCGAGGACGGCGAGGTCCGCGCGGGCGCCGGGGGAGAGGCGGCCGACGTCGGTGCGGCGCAGCGCCGCCGCGCCGCCGGCGGTGGCGGACCAGACGGCCTCGTCGGGGGTCATGCCCATGTCCCGTACGGCGAGGGCGATGCAGAACGGGACGGAGGAGGTGAAGGACGAACCGGGGTTGCAGTCGGTGGAGAGGGCGACGGTGACGCCCGCGTCCAGGAGGCGGCGGGCGTTCGGCCACTCGGCGCGGGTGGAGAACTCCGCCCCGGGCAGGAGGGTGGCGACCGTGTTGCCGGAGGCGAGCGCGTCGACGTCCTCGTCGGTCAGGTGGGTGCAGTGGTCCGCGCTCGCCGCGTCGAGCTCCACCGCGAGCTGGACGCCGGGGCCGTACGTGAGCTGGTTGGCGTGCACCCGGGGGTGGAGGCCCTTGGCCTTGCCGGCGGTGAGGATCGCGCGGGCCTGGTCGCCGTCGAAGGCGCCCGTCTCGCAGAAGACGTCCACCCAGCGGGCGTAGGGGGCGCAGGCGTCCAGCATCTCGCCCGTGACGAGGTCCACGTACGCCGCCGGGTCGTCCGCGTAGTCCGGGGAGACGATGTGCGCGCCGAGGTACGTGACCTCGTCGGTGTGCTCGGCCGCGATGCGCAGGGCGCGGGCCTCGTCCTCGACGGTCAGGCCGTAGCCGGACTTGGTCTCGAAGGTGGTGGTGCCCTGGGCGAGGGCCTCGCGGAGGTAGCGGGCCACGTTCGCGGAGAGTTCGGCGTCCGAGGCCGCGCGGGTCGCCGCGACCGTCGTGCGGATGCCGCCCGCCTTGTACGGCTGGCCGGACATGCGGGCGTTGAACTCGGCGGTGCGGTCGCCCGCGAAGACGAGGTGGGAGTGGGAGTCGACGAAGCCGGGGACGACGGCGCGGCCTCCCGCGTCGACGGCGTGGTCGGCGGCGGGGGCCTGGGCGGCGGGGCCGGCCCAGGCGACGGTGTCGCCGTCCAGGACGAGGGCCGCGTCCTGGAGCAGGCCGAGGGGGCCTTCGCCGAGGGCGGGGTCGTTCGTGACCAGGCTGCCGATGTTCTTGATGACCGTGGTCGTCATGCTGCTCTCCGGTGGGGGCGGGCGGGGTGGGTGCGGCCGGTGGCCCGTGCGGTGCCCACCCGTTCCGCCCTGCGGAACGATGGCGCACCACACGGGGGCGGCGTCAGCTCCGCAGGGCGGCGATCGAGTCCGCGAGGGCCTTGCCGACGTCGGGGACGGCGGTGTGGAAGCCGTCGCGGACGATGTGGCGGCCGCCGACGACGACGTGCCGGACGTCGGCGGCGGTGGCGGCGAAGACGGCGGTCTCGGCGGCGAGGCGCGGGACGGGGCCCGCCGTGCGGACCGTGTCCAGGGCGATGGTGGCGAAGTCCGCCAGGGCGCCCTCCTCGATGACGCCGGCGTCCTGCCAGCCGAGGGCGGCGTGGCCGTCGGCCGTCGCGGCGCGGAGCAGGGCGGCGGCGGTCCAGTGGCCGCGGGTGCGGGTGCGGAGGCGCTCGTTCAGCTCCATGGCCCGCGCTTCCTCCAGGAGGTCGACGACGGCGTGGCTGTCGCTGCCGAGGGAGAGCGGGGAGCCGGCGCGCTGGAGGGCGACGGCCGGGCCGATGCCGTCCGCGAGGTCGCGTTCGGTCGTCGGGCACATGCAGGTGCCGGTGGACGTCGAGCCGATCAGGGCGATGTCCGTGTCGGTCATGTGGGTGTTGTGGACGCCGGTCGTCCGCGCGCCCAGGACACCGTGCTCGGCGAGGAGCTGGGTGGGGGTGAGGCCGTGCGCCGCGAGGCAGGCGTCGTTCTCGGCGGTCTGCTCCGACAGGTGGACGTGGAGGGGCGCGTCGCGCTCCTGTGCCCACCGGGCGACGGTCCCGAGCTGGTCCGCCGGGACGGCGCGTACGGAGTGGATGGCCGCGCCGACGCGTACGCCGTCCCGGTCCTTGAGCGCCGAGACCCGCTCGGCCCACTTCTCCGCCGTGCCGTCGGTGAAGCGGAGCTGGTGCTGCTCGGGGGCGGCGCCGAAGCCGGCGGAGAGGTAGGCGGTGTCGAGGAGGGTGATGCGGATGCCGGCCTCGGCGGCGGCGGCGACGAGCGCCTCGCCCATCGCGTTGGGGTCGGCGTAGGGGCTGCCGCCGGGCGCG
The DNA here is from genome assembly GCF_040815545.1 of Streptomyces sp. LMG1-1-1.1. Lineage (NCBI taxonomy): Bacteria > Bacillati > Actinomycetota > Actinomycetes > Kitasatosporales > Streptomycetaceae > Streptomyces > Streptomyces sp. LMG1-1-1.1. The sequence goes on from NZ_JBFPNH010000037.1 coordinate 19,814, forward strand.
TGGTGGAGGTAGTGGAACTCTCCGACGGCGGTGATGCCGGCGAGCGCCATCTCCGCGTACACCGCGCGGGCGAGCGCGAAGTAGCTGTCGGGGGTGAGGCGCTGGGCGACGGTGTACATGACCTCGCGCCAGGTCCAGAAGGTCCCGGAGCCGACCTGGACCGTGCCGCGCAGGGCGCGGTGGAAGGCGTGCGAGTGGGCGTTGGCGAGGCCGGGGACGGTGAGGCCGTGGAGGGCGACGGCGCCGGGGGGCGCGGTCGCCACGCCGGTCCGGACCGCGGCGACGCGGCCGTCGGTGACCTCCAGGGCCACGCCGGGCTCGACGTTCGTGCCGAGCCAGGCGTGTTCCAGCCAGTACGTCGTCAGCGACACGCCAGCTCCTCCAGTACGTCGGCGAGTGCGAGGACACCGGCCACGCAGTCGTCCTCGGCCGCGAATTCGGCCGGGGAGTGCGAGACGCCGGTGGGGTTGCGTACGAACAGCATGGCGGTCGGGATCGATTCGGACAGGATGCCCGCGTCGTGTCCCGCGCCGGTGCCGAGGACCGGGACCTTCCCCGTCGCGCCCAGGATCCGGGAGAGCTCGTCGCGCAGGGTGTGCGAGAAGTCCACGATCGGGGTGAAGGACTCCTGGACGACGGTGAGGTCGATGCCGTGGCGTTCGGCGTAGGCGCGGGCCTCCGCCTCGACGCCGGTGACGACCTTGTCCAGGGAGTCCTGGTCGGCGGCGCGGGCGTCGAGCCAGCCGCGGACCAGGGAGGGGATGGCGTTGACGCCGTTCGGTTCGACCGCGATCTTGCCGAAGGTGGCGACGGCGCCGGCGAGTTCGGCCTCGCGGCGGGCGGCGAGGACCGTCTCCGCATAGGTGAGCATGGGGTCGCGGCGGTCGACGAGCCGGGTGGTCCCGGCGTGGTTGGCCTCGCCGGCGAAGTCGTACCGCCAGCGGCCGTGCGGCCAGATGGCGGAGGCGATGCCGACGGAGTCCCCGGAGAGGTCGAGGGCACGGCCCTGCTCGACGTGCAGTTCGACGAAGGCGCCGATGCGGGCGAGCCGCTCGAGGTCGGCCCCGATCGTCGAGGGGTCGTGTCCGGCGGCCTCCATGGCCTGCGGGAGGGAGATCCCGTCGGCGTCGCGGAGCTCGTACGCCTGCTCCTTCGTCAGCCGGCCGGCGGTGAGGCGGGAGCCGACGCAGGCGAGGCCGAAGCGGGCGCCTTCCTCGTCGCCGAAGTTGACGATGGCGAGGGGCCGCTTGAACGAGACGCCGCGGGAGCGGAGTTCGTCGAGGGCGGCGAAGGAGGAGACGACGCCGAGGGGGCCGTCGAAGGCGCCGCCGTCGGGGACGGAGTCCAGGTGGGAGCCGGTGACGACGGCGTCGCCGGCCGTGCGGTCGCCGAGCCAGGCCCACTGGTTGCCGTTGCGGTCGGTCTCGACGTCGAGGCGGCGGGCCTCGGCCTGCATCCGGAACCAGAGCCGGCAGTCGGCGTCGGCCGCGGTCCAGGCGTGGCGGCGGTAGCCGCCGGAGGCCGCGTTGCGGCCGATGGGGGCGAGGCTGCGCCACATCGCGTGGAACGAGGGGGAGTCCGGCCGCCCCGCCCGGTCCGCGCGGTCGGTGGCGGCGCCCGCCGCCGAGGCGGCCCGGGCGGAGCCGCGGGGCGCCTCGGCGGCGTCGTGGGACGAGGTCACGCGGAGTCACCCTCGCGCATCGGGACGCGGACGCCCTTCTCGTCGGCGACGCGCTCGGCGATGTCGTAGCCGGCGTCGACGTGGCGGATGACGCCCATGCCGGGGTCGTTCGTGAGGACGCGGCGGATCTTCTCGCCGGCGAGCTTGGTGCCGTCGGCGACCGAGACCTGGCCGGCGTGGATGGAGCGGCCCATGCCGACGCCGCCGCCGTGGTGGATGGAGACCCAGGAGGCGCCGGAGGCGACGTTGACCATGGCGTTGAGCAGCGGCCAGTCGGCGATGGCGTCGGAGCCGTCGAGCATGGCCTCGGTCTCCCGGTACGGGGAGGCGACGGAGCCGCAGTCGAGGTGGTCGCGGCCGATCGCGAGGGGGGCGGCGAGGGTGCCGTTGCCGACCATGTCGTTGAACATGTCGCCGGCCTTGTCGCGCTCGCCCTGGCCGAGCCAGCAGATGCGGGCGGGGAGGCCCTGGAAGTGGACGCGCTCGCCGGCCATCTTGATCCAGCGGTGGAGGGACTCGTTCTCCGGGAAGAGGTCGAGGATCGCCTTGTCCGTCTTGTGGATGTCCGAGGCCTCGCCGGAGAGGGCGGCCCAGCGGAACGGGCCCTTGCCCTCGCAGAACAGCGGGCGGATGTAGGCGGGGACGAAGCCGGGGAAGGCGAAGGCGCGGTCGTAGCCCGCGAGCTGGGCCTCGCCGCGGATGGAGTTGCCGTAGTCGAAGACCTCGGCGCCGGCGTCCATGAAGCCGACCATGGCCTCGACGTGCTTGGCCATGGACTCGCGGGAGCGCTGGGTGAAGCCGGCCGGGTCCTTCGCCGCCGCGTCGGCCATGTCCTCGAAGGCGACGCCGACGGGGAGGTAGGCGAGCGGGTCGTGGGCGGAGGTCTGGTCCGTCACGATGTCGATCGGGGCGCCCTCGGCGAGCATCTGCGGGAGCAGTTCGGCGGCGTTGCCGAGGAGGCCGATGGAGAGCGGGCGGCGGGCGTCGCGGGCCTCGGTCGCCAGCTGGAGGGCGTGGGCGAGGTCGTCGGCCCTGACGTCCAGGTAGCGGTGCTCGATGCGGCGCGCGATGGCGCGCGGGTCGACGTCGATACAGATCGCGACGCCGTCGTTCATGGTGACGGCGAGGGGCTGGGCGCCGCCCATGCCGCCGAGGCCGGCGGTGAGGGTGATGGTGCCGGCCAGGGTGCCGCCGAACTTCTTCGCGGCGACGGCGGCGAAGGTCTCGTAGGTGCCCTGGAGGATGCCCTGGGTGCCGATGTAGATCCAGGAGCCGGCGGTCATCTGGCCGTACATGGTGAGGCCGAGGTGCTCCAGGCGGCGGAACTCCTCCCAGTTGGCCCAGTCGCCGACGAGGTTGGAGTTGGCGAGGAGGACGCGGGGGGCCCACTCGTGGGTCTGCATGACGCCGACGGGGCGGCCGGACTGGACGAGCATGGTCTCGTCCTGCTTCAGCGTGCGCAGGGTGCGGACCATGGCGTCGAAGGAGCGCCAGTCGCGGGCGGCCTTGCCGGTGCCGCCGTAGACGACGAGCTTGTCGGGGTGCTCGGCGACCTCGGGGTCGAGGTTGTTCTGGAGCATCCGGAGGGCGGCTTCCTGCTGCCATCCCAGGGCGCTCAGTTCCGTACCGCGGGCTGCTCGTACGGGGCGGGGTCCTGACATGGGGGTGCCTCCTCGGAATGTCGTTCAGATATTCACATCCTGACCTGCTGAATAGTTGTAGTCAACAGGGCCGCCCTCACCCGTACCGGTGAAGCGAGGGGGGAGGATGGGCCGCATGGCCTCCTCCCGCCGAGATCTCGCCGTCCGAGCCTCCGTCGACCAAGGACTCCTCTCCCCCGCCGAACCGGTCGTCGCCCTCCTCGACACCGCCGGCATCCGCGCCTCCGCCGCCGCCCTCACCAGCGCCTTCGCCGCCGTCACCGACGCCCACGTCCTGCACGCCTTCGCCGTGAAGGCCGCCCCGCTCGTCCCCGTCCTGCGCCTGCTGTACGAGGCGGGCCTCGGCGTCGAGGTCGCCAGCCCCGGCGAGCTCGCCCTCGCCCGCGCCGCCGGCATCCCGCCCGGCCACACCGTGCTCGACTCGCCCGCGAAGACCCCGGCCGAGCTCCGCCAGGCCCTCGCGCTCGGGATCGCCGTCAACGCCGACAACCTCCAGGAGCTGGCCAGGCTCGACGCCCTCATGGCCTCGGCGCCCACCGCCTCGCGCCTCGGACTCCGGGTGAACCCGCAGGTCGGAGCCGGTTCCATCGGCGCGCTCTCGACCGCGACCGCCACCTCCAAGTTCGGCGTGGCGCTCCGCGACGAGGGCGCCCGCAAGACCGTCGTCCAGGCCTTCGTCGAGCGGCCCTGGCTGACCCGGCTGCACACCCACACCGGCTCCCAGGGCATCCCGCTCGCCCTGATGGCGGAAGGCGTCGGCGAGGCGTACGCCCTGGCCGAGGAGATCAACCGCACGGTCGGCCGGCAGCAGATCGACACCCTCGACATCGGCGGCGGCCTGCCGGTCGACTTCGCCTCCGACGAGGAGACGCCGACGTACGCGGAGTACGCCCGGCTGCTCGCCGACACCGCCCCCGGGCTCTTCGACGGCCGCTACCGCCTCGTCACCGAGTTCGGCCGCTCCCTGCTCGCCAAGCACGGCACGGTCCTCGCCCGGGTCGAGTACACGAAGACCTCCGGCGGCCGCCCCATCGCCGTCACCCACGCGGGCGTCCAGCTCGCCACCCGTACGGTCTACGCCCCCGACTCCTGGCCGCTGCGCGTCCTCCCGTACGACTCCGAGGGCCGCCCCCGCACCGGCGAGGTCACCGTCCAGGACGTGGCGGGCCCCGCCTGCTTCGCCGGGGACCTGATCGCCACCGGGCGCGCGCTGCCGCTGCTGCACCCGGGCGACATCGTGGCCGTCCCGGACACCGGCGCGTACTACTTCGCCCACCACTACGCGTACAACAGCCTGCCCAGGCCCGGGATCCACGGCTTCACGGTGGCCGACGACGGGGCGGTGGCGTTCACGGCCGTACGGGAGCCCCAGACGCTCGACGAGATCGTCGCCGAGGCGGGCGGGGCGCGGGCGGACGCGCTCGTCCGGTAGCGGGGGCCCGGCGGCCCGGTTTCGATGGGGACATGACTGCTTCGGGTACGGACACCACCTCCGTCGTCGTCGAGCGCCGGGTCGCCGCCTCCCCCGGGCGGGTCTGGGAGGCGATCACCGACCTGCGGGACCTGCCCCGGGTCCTCTCCGGCGTCGAGCGGGTGGAGGTGCTCACCGAGGGCGTCTTCGGCGTGGGCACGCGCTGGCGCGAGACGCGGCGGATGCTGGGCAAGGAGGCCACCGAGGAGATGACCGTGACCGAGTGCGAGGCGCCCGACCGGTACGTCACGGTGGCCGAGTCGCACGGCATGCACTACGTCTCCGCGCTCAGCCTGACGTCCGACGGCGGCGGCGGCACCACCCTGCGGATGGCCTTCTCGGCCCGGCCCGCCCAGGGCCGCACCCCAGGGCTCGTCGCCCGGCTGCTCGCCCGCTTCGGCGCGAAGGCGGTCGCCAAGGCGCTGGCGAAGGACCTGTCCGACATCGCGAACGCCGTCGAGTCGCGGATGTGACGGACGAGCGAGATCAATTTCCGTCAGACACAGGCATGTTCCGATGGAAAATGCCAGAACGCCTCCCCAAGGCCGGAACGTTCAGTAGCGTCACCGTCACTGCCGCACGTTCGCACGCCGCATCGGGAGGGGAATCCGCGTGCCCGGAATCGACGAGTGCCTTCTGGAGGCCATGGCCCTGCCAGGCGCTCGCGGAGCCTCCCTGGTCGACTGGACCAGCGGGCTCGCCCTCGGGACGGCGGGTGATTCACCGACCGGCGACCACGAGGCCACGGCCGCCGAGACCGCCGAACTGGCCCGAGCGGCCGCCGAGTTCGACTCCTTCACCACGACCGACCACAGCGCCGCCGACCCGGCGGCCGCCGACGGCCCGCCCGTCGAGGACCTGATCGTCAGCACCCGCGCCGGCTACCACGTCCTGCGGTTCGTCGAGACCTCCTTCGACAGCAGCATCTTCCTCCACCTCTGGCTCGACCGGCACACCGGCAACCTCGCCCTGGCCCGCCTCCGGCTGCGCGACCTCGCCGAGAGGCTGGTCCTCGGATGAGCGCGGTCGCCACCCCCGTCTCCCCCATGCTGGTCCGGCTCGCCGCCGAGAAGGCCACCGGCGCCCTGCTCCGCGACCACGGCACGCTCTACCTCGTCGACGGCCGGGTCGTCCACGCCGAGAGCCCCGCGGCCCCCGGCGTCGACGTCCTCCTGACCACCGGCGGCCGGCTCCCCCGCGAGGGCTGGGACGAGGCCGTCGACCGGGCCGGGGCCCACCGGGCCGTCGGCCGCTTCCTCGTCGACAGCGGCCGGCTGCACGACGGCGAGCTGGAGATCTGCCACCTCGGCGCCGTCTTCGACGCGGCCTTCTTCGCCCTCTCCCCCACCAGCGGACCCACCCGCTTCCGGTACGGGGTCGGCCACTGGTTCGGCACCGTGCGGCCGGTCTCCGCCGAGGCCGTCGAGCGCGAGACCGTCCGCCGCCGCGAACTCCTCGACGCCGTCTGGCCGTACGCCTCCGTCGACACCGCCCCGGTCGTGCCGCGCCCCGCCGCCCCCGGCCAGAGCGTCGGGGGCCGGCAGCGCGCCCTGCTCGCCGCCGCCGACGGCGAGCGGACCCCGGCAGAGCTGGCCCGGCTCCTCGGCCGCCCCGCCTTCCACACCCTTCTCGACATACGGCGGCTCGCCGCCGCCGGGCTCGTCGAGACGCCCCTGGAACCCGAGTCCGCACCGCCGGCGCCGGCGCCCTTGGCGGCCCCACAGGTCACGGACCCCGACATCGCCCTGCTGCGCCGGCTCCGTGACGCCCTGGAGGCACACCTGTGATGAGGCGTGCCCTGCGCCTGCGCGCCGAAAGGAAACAGCTCATGACCGCAGAAGCCGAGGTCCTCGGCGAGCTCAGACGACTGCGGGCCCGGCTGCCCCAGCTGACGGGCGCGCTCGCGGCCAGCACCGACGGACTCGTCCTGGCCCACGACACGGTGGACGGCGAGGCCGAGAGCGTGGCGGCACTGACGGCGGCGGCGCTCGGCGTCGGCGCGCGGCTGACCGACTCCACCGGCCAGGGCCGCTTCCGCGAGCTGCTCGTCCGCGGCGAGGCCGGCTACGTGGCCACGTACGCGGCGGGCGGCGCCGCCGTCCTGACCCTGCTCGCCGAACCCCGGATCAACGTCGGCCGGCTCCACCTGGAGGCCCGGAGGTCCAGCGCCCGGATAGGGGAGCTCGTCGACGACGCACTGGAACGCAAAGACCTGAACTGACCCGTCCGCACAGCACACTCGAAAAGGAAGTACGACACCATGGCGAACACCGAGACCTCCCTCAAGGAAGCCGCTTCCATCGACGGCGCGATCGGCGCGGCCCTCGTCGACTACACCAGCGGCATGGCGCTGGGCACGATCGGCGGCGGCAAGGAGCTCGATCTGAACGTGGCCGCCGCGGCCAACACCGACGTCGTCCGGGCCAAGGTCCGTGCGATGGAGCTCCTGGGGCTCAACGAGGACATCGAGGACATCCTCATCACCCTCAACACCCAGTACCACCTGATCCGGCTGCTCAAGGGCCGCGGCACCAACGGCCTCTTCCTCTACATGGCCCTCGACAAGAGCCGGGCGAACCTGGCGATGGCCCGCCACCAGCTGAAGAAGATCGAGAACGAGCTGGAGGTCTGAGCCCCGGACGAGACGCCTCGGGCCCGGCCCCCCGGGCCTACTCGACGAACAGACCCCGCGCCGCCGCCTTCGCGTCGAACTCCTCCAGGCGCGCCTGCGCGTCCGGGAGCTCGTCCGCCATGGCCTCCAGGAGGACCCGGCCGAGCAACATCGGCGCGCAGGCGGTGTCGAAGGCGAGACCGGTGCCGACGGCGGCCGGGATGAGCAGGTCACTGTGAGCGGCGACGGGTGCGAACGCGGACTCGGCGACGGTCACGACCGCCAGCCCGGCCGTCCTGGCGTATTCCAGGGCCTCGACGACCTCCCGGGGGTGCCGGGGCAGCGCGAAGCACAGCAGGGCCGTGGCCCCGGCCCGTACGGCCGCGTCGACGCGGTCCGTGAGCATGGAGCCGCCCTCGTCGAGGAGGCGGACGTCGGGGTGCACCTTGGCGGCGAAATAGGCGAAGCCGCGCGCCTGCGAGGAGGCGGCCCGCAGTCCGAGCACGGGCAGCGGGCGGGAGCCCGCGAGCAGTCGGCCGGCGCGCTCGACGGGCGCAGGGTCGGCGAGCAGCCCGGCGAGGTGCTTGAGGTTCTCGATCTCGGCGAGCACGGCCTGCTGGTACTCGTTGCCCAGCGCGCCGTCGGCGGCGTCCGGCTCGGGGGGCGCGACCTCCCGCAGGTGGCGGCGGAGCGCCGGGTAGCCGTCGAAGCCGAGGGCGACGGCGAACCGGGTGACGGAGGGCTGGCTGACCCCGGCGAGCTCCGCGAGCTCGACGCTGGACAGGAACGGCACGTCACCGGCGCGCCGCACCATGCAGTGGGCGATCCGCCGCTGCGTGGGCGTCAGCCGGTGCCCTTCGAAGAGCGCCTGCAGCCGACCGGCCGGGCTGTCGCTCATGCCGCCCCCTCACCTATTCACCCGCCAATAACTCTGCATAAGGATATGCAGTCGGGTGAAGCGAGGGGAAGGAGTGGCGCGGGGACCGCCGCACCCCCAAGGAGGGGGGCGGGACGACGGCGGTCCCCGCGAGGGACACGGGCCCGGGTCAGGGCCGGTCTCCGCGTCCGCGACGTCTCTGGAGGCCCGGGAGCCGCTCCGGAAGTCCGTGACGCCGACGACCACCAATGTGCCGGACGCGTGTTAAGCGGGCGCTGCGGGCACGTGTCACGCTCGTACCGGTTGTACGAAGAACCTGTTTCACGTACCCGCCGCGGGCCGTCCGGGAACTACTTCGCGCCGCCGTTGGCCAGGAAGGCCAGCAGGTCCTGGCGGCTGACGACGCCGGTCGGCTTGCCCTCGACCAGGACGATCGCCGCGTCGGCGGCCTCGCCGAGCACGGACATCAGGTCGGCGACCGGCTCGCCGGAGCCGACCTGCGGCAGCGGCGCGCTCATGTGGCGCTCCAGCGGGTCCTCCAGGGAGGCGCGCTGGGTGAAGAGGGCGTCGAGCAGCTCCTTCTCGACGACCGAGCCGACGACCTCGGCGGCCATCACGTCGGGGTGACCGGCGCCGGGCTTCACGATGGGCATCTGGGAGACGCCGTACTCACGGAGCACCTCGATGGCCTGGCCGACGGTCTCGTCCGGGTGCATGTGGACGAGGGAGGGCATGGTGCCGCCCTCCTTGTGGCGCAGGACGTCGGCGACGGTGGCCGTGGAGGTGTCCTCCAGGAAGCCGTAGTCGGCCATCCACTCGTCGCTGAAGATCTTCGACATGTAGCCGCGGCCGGAGTCCGGCAGCAGGACGACCACGACGTCGTCGGGGCCGAGGTCCTTGGCGACCTCCAGGGCGGCGACGACCGCCATGCCGCAGGAACCGCCGACGAGGAGACCCTCCTCCTTGGCGAGGCGGCGGGTCATCTGGAACGAGTCCTTGTCGGACACCGCGACGATCCGGTCGGTCACGTTCCGGTCGTACGCGGTCGGCCAGAAGTCCTCGCCGACGCCCTCGACCAGGTACGGGCGGCCCGAGCCGCCGGAGTAGACGGAACCCTCCGGGTCGGCGCCGATGACCTTGACGGCCCCGCCGCTGGCCTCCTTGAGGTAGTTGCCGGTGCCGGAGATCGTGCCGCCGGTGCCGACGCCCGCGACGAAGTGGGTGATCTTCCCCTCCGTCTGCTCCCACAGCTCGGGACCGGTGGTCTCGTAGTGGGAGCGCGGGTTGTTCGGGTTGGAGTACTGGTCGGGCTTCCAGGCACCGGGCGTCTCACGGACGAGGCGGTCCGAGACGTTGTAGTACGAGTCCGGGTGCTCCGGGTCGACCGCGGTCGGGCAGACGACGACCTCGGCACCGTAGGCCCGCAGCACGTTGATCTTGTCCAGGGACACCTTGTCCGGGCAGACGAAGATGCACTTGTAGCCCTTCGTCTGGGCCACGATCGCCAGGCCGACGCCGGTGTTGCCGGACGTGGGCTCGACGATGGTGCCGCCGGGCTTGAGCTCTCCGCTCTGCTCGGCCGCCTCGATCATCCGCAGGGCGATCCGGTCCTTGACCGAACCGCCGGGGTTGAAGTACTCGACCTTGGCCAGGACGGTCGCCTGAATACCCGCTGTGACGTTGTTGAGCTTCACCAGCGGGGTGTTGCCGACGAGGCTGATCATCGAGTCGTGGAATTGCACCGTAATCTCCGGGGTCTCCGTAATGGTGTGGCCAGCGTATGCGTAGTCGGAGCGGGTTACGGGGCAGTTAGACCCTGAACGGCTTGAAGGAGGTGATGGCCCATGTCGAGGGCGAGGGTGGCGCGGCGCATCGCGGCGGGTGCCGCGTACGGCGGCGGGAGCATCGGACTGCTCGGGGTGGCCGCGGTGGGGGTCCTGCTGGCCGAGATGCAGCTCGCCAAGCGGACCGTGGGGGGCTGGGCGGCGCCGCTGCCTCCCGGGGCGGACGGCCTCTACGGCCGCGCGTTCGGCACGGACGACCCCCTGAGGCTGGCCCTTCTGGGTGATTCCACGGCCGCGGGACAGGGAGTGCGCCGCTCGGGTCAGACCCCGGGCGCGCTGCTCGCCTCCGGGCTCGCGGCGGTGGCGGAGCGGCCGGTGGTGCTGCGGAACGTCGCGCTCTCGGGGGCGCGCTCGGACGACCTGGAGCGCCAGGTGTCGCTGCTGCTCTCGCAGCCGCTCGGCCCGCCGGACGTGTGCGTGATCATGATCGGAGCCAACGACGTCACCCACCGCCTGGCGCCCACCGAGTCCGTCCGGCTCCTCGCGGCGGCGGTCCGGCGGCTGCGCACGGCCGGCGCGGAGGTCGTCGTCGGGACCTGCCCCGACCTCGGCACCATCGAGCCCGTCTACCAGCCGCTCCGCTGGCTGGCCCGGAGGGCCTCACGGCAGCTCGCGGCCGCGCAGACGATCGTCGTCGTCGAGCAGGGCGGCCGCACGGTCTCGCTGGGCGACCTCCTCGGGCCCGAGTTCGCGGCGAACCCCCGCGAGATGTTCGGCGTCGACAACTTCCACCCCTCGGCCGAGGGGTACGCCACCGCCGCGATGGCCGTCCTCCCCACGCTCTGCGCCGCCCTCGGCGTGTGGCCCGAGGCGGACCACCTGGAACCCGCCCGGCGCGAGGACCTCCTCCCCGTCGCCAAGGCGGCCGCCGAGGCCGTCCGGGAGGCGGGCACCGAGGTGACCGGCGCCCGCGCGCCCTGGGCCCTCCTCAAGCACCGCCGCCGCCGTCGCCTCCCCCTCCCCACCGAACCCGAACCCACCCCCGAAGACGTCCAGACCTGAGCCCGGCTTCCACGCAGCGGACTGAGCGGGCGCTTAGAAAAGAGGTCGGTGTCACACCGCCAGGGCGGTGACCCGTGCGGTACGTACGGGTAACTTCCCTTTCTGTCCGCCCACTCCGCACCCTCATGGAGCCGTGATGCCCGAAGCCGTGATCGTCTCGACCGCCCGTTCGCCCATCGGCCGGGCCTTCAAGGGCTCGCTGAAGGACCTGCGCCCGGACGACCTGACCGCCACCATCGTCCAGGCCGCCCTGGCGAAGGTGCCGGAGCTGGACCCGCGCGACATCGACGACCTGATGCTGGGCTGCGGTCTGCCCGGCGGCGAGCAGGGCAACAACCTGGGCCGGATCGTGTCCGTGCGGATGGGCATGGACCACCTGCCGGGCTGCACGATCACCCGCTACTGCTCCTCCTCGCTGCAGACCTCGCGGATGGCGCTGCACGCGATCAAGGCGGGCGAGGGCGACGTCTTCATCTCGGCCGGTGTCGAGATGGTGTCCCGCTTCGTGAAGGGCAACTCGGACTCGCTGCCGGACACGCACAACCCGTACTTCGCCGAGGCCGAGGCCCGTACCGCCGAGGTCGCCGCCTCCGAGGGCTCCACCTGGCACGACCCGCGCGAGGACGGCCTCGTCCCGGACGCGTACATCGCGATGGGCCAGACCGCCGAGAACCTGGCCCGCGTGAAGGGCATCAGCCGCCAGGAGATGGACGAGTTCGGCGTGCGGTCGCAGAACCTCGCCGAGCAGGCCATCAAGAACGGCTTCTGGGAGCGCGAGATCACCCCGGTGACGCTGCCGGACGGCACGGTCGTGTCGACGGACGACGGCCCGCGCGCCGGCGTCACCCTGGAGGGCGTGCAGGGCCTGAAGCCGGTCTTCCGCCCCGACGGCCTCGTCACGGCCGCCAACTGCTGCCCGCTGAACGACGGCGCCGCCGCCCTGGTGATCATGTCGGACACGAAGGCCGCCGAGCTGGGCCTGACGCCGCTGGCGCGGATCGTCTCCACCGGAGTCTCCGGCCTCTCCCCCGAGATCATGGGCCTCGGCCCGGTCGAGGCGTCGAAGCAGGCCCTCAAGCGCGCCGGCCTGACCATCGGCGACATCGACCTCGCCGAGATCAACGAGGCCTTCGCCGCCCAGGTCATCCCGTCCTACCAGGAGCTCGGCCTCGACCTGGACAAGGTCAACGTCAACGGTGGCGCCATCGCCGTCGGCCACCCCTTCGGCATGACCGGCGCCCGCATCACCGGCACCCTGATCAACAGCCTCCAGTTCCACGACAAGCAGTTCGGCCTGGAGACGATGTGCGTTGGCGGCGGCCAGGGCATGGCGATGGTCATCGAGCGGCTGAGCTGAGCCGTAGCGGAGGGTAGGGGCCGCCCGAGGAACGAGGGCGGCACCTGCCCGCAGCGGTGGCGAAGCTCAGCGCGACCAGGAGAGCGAGCGGCTGAGCTGAGCCGCGCGCTCTCCACGGGCCGAGCGCGTCAACCGCTCCGCGTCCGAGCCGTGACCGAATCTCCCCCAGGATGTGACCTACATCCCGGGGGAGTTCGTTTTCCCAGGTCAGAGGGGTTTTGGGACTAAACACCTGGCAGAAATACCTGTCCAATTCGTGACGTAATGCACTGACAGCGTGCCCCACCCCAGGACAAGCTGATGTAGGAAGTCGGGGGATCGACTCGGAATCGGGAGTACGTCAGTGAGCGCCATGTCTCTTGCCCTGCTGCTGACCACGGCCGCTGCCACGGCCGTGGGCGCTGCTGCCCTGCACGCCGTCCACGGTCTCCGCAAGGAGGTCACCGCCCTCAGGGGCGAGCTGGCCGCCGGCCACGGCGGCACCGTGCCCGCCGCCCGCACCGCCGCACCCGTCGCCGAGATACGGGCCGCGGTCGCGGAGGCGCTGGCCGAGGAGCGCGAGCGCGAGCTCGCCGAGGCGCGGGCCTTCTGGGCCGCGCAGGAGGCCAGGGACGCGGCCGACGCCCCGTCCCTGCTGGGCGGCTTCGGCGGCCAGGCGGACGACGGCGCCTTCTTCGTGCCGCGCCAGGCCGACTTCGCGGGCCTGGAGGCGATGGCCCTGGAGGCCATGGAGGCGGAGGCGGCCGCGCTCGACGGCCCCGACGCGCTGGACGAGTACCCCGAGGACTCGGCGGAGCTGGCCGCGGCCCGCCGCCGGCACCCCTCGCACCCGGACTTCGTGCCGGTGCAGACGCCGGTCGTCACGGACCACGAGCGGACGGTGGCCCGCCTGGAGGAGCTCGCCGACACCCGCACGGCGCTCACCGACGTGCGCCCCGGCCCGCTGGGCACCCTGGACGTCTACGTCTTCGCGGACGGCACCACGCTCTGCATGACCCCCGGCCACCGGGAGACCGCGGAGCTCCTCGCGGAGGCCCTGCGCTCCGGCCGGACCCCGGTCCTGCTCGGCGGCTCGGGCGTCTCGGGCGCCTTCGCCCTCACCTTCTCCTACGGCGACACCGACGAGGAGAACGTCTACATCCTGGCGGACCGCGTCATCGCGTCGCTGTAAGCCCCCAGGGCCGCACCGCCGGATCCGCCGGATCCGCTAGATCCCCGCGCGCTCCATCGCCTTCCGAACGAGTTCCACGGCCTCGTCCAGTTCCCCTCCGGGGGAGCCGGCCGGGGCCGTTCGCATGATCTCCGCGAGATCGTGGCCGGCGACGGCGAGCTGGTCGGCGACGGTGAAGACGCCGGCGTCGGGCATGATCCGCGGCTCCCGTCCGGGTTCCTCGGCGCGCTGGGCGCGCACGGCCAACTCCCTGGCCAGGGCCAGTCCCTCGGCGGCCGCGCCGCGCTGGAGGCGGCTCTGCGGGGCGGCCCGCAGCCGGTCGGCGAAGCGTTCGACGGCGGCGGTCAGTTCACTCGTATCGCGCACCCCGCGACCCTACGCGCCGCCCCGGGCCCCTTGCCAACGGGCGAAGCCTTGGGCACGGTGACGGGAAGAGTACGAGGAGCACACGGTACGAAGCGTCCGGAGGCGCCGATGTCCCAGACTTTCTCCGCAGAGACCCACCGCAACATGCTGGCCCGCATCCCGCGCCGCACCGGTCGTGAGATCGCCGACTGGATGCGCACGGTCGAGGAGGGTCCTTCCCTCCTCCGCTTCGAGGAGCGGGTGAACTGGCTCCGCGGGGCGCACGACCTCGCGTACGGCCACGCCAAGGCGATCCTTCACGAGTACGACCTGCGGCGGGCGGCGCGCAGACTGCTCTGAGTCGCGCGCCGCGCACCGCACCGGCCGGTCGCCGCCGTCACTTCACGTGCCGGCCGAGGAAGCCGCGGACGAGTCCCGCGATCTCCTCGCCGTGCGTCTCCAGGGCGAAGTGCCCGGCGTCCAGGAGGTGGATCTCCGCGTCGGGCAGGTCGCGGGCGAAGGCCTCGGCGCCGGCCGGTCCGAAGATCTCGTCGCCGCGCCCCCAGGCCGCGAGCAGCGGCGGCCGGTGGGTGCGGAAGTACTCCTGGAAGGCCGGGTAGCCGTCCAGGTTGAACTGGTAGTCCCAGAACAGCTGGAGCTGGACCTCCTTGTTGCCGGGCCGGTCGAGGCCGGCCTGGTCCAGGGTCCAGGTCTCGGGGGCGATCCGGTCGAGCCGGTCGGCGGGCACGCCGTGGGTGTACTGCCAGCGGGTGGCCTCGGCGGTCAGCAGCTCGCGCACCCCGGCCTCGTTCGCCTCGCGGTCCTTCGCGTGGGCGAAGAGCACGTCCCAGAAGGGCGTGAAGCCCTCCAGGTAGGCGTTGCCGCTCTGGCTGACGATCGCGGTGACGCGCTCGGGGTGCCGGGAGGCGATCCGCAGGCCGATGGGAGCCCCGTAGTCCTGGATGTACAGCGCGAACCGTTCCAGGCCGAGCCGGTCGAGGAGTCCGAGGGTGATCTCGGTGAGCTTCTCGAAGCCGTAGGCGAAGTCCTCGACGGCGGGTGCGGCGGAGGCGCCGAAGCCGATGTGGTCGGG
The DNA here is from genome assembly GCF_040815545.1 of Streptomyces sp. LMG1-1-1.1. Lineage (NCBI taxonomy): Bacteria > Bacillati > Actinomycetota > Actinomycetes > Kitasatosporales > Streptomycetaceae > Streptomyces > Streptomyces sp. LMG1-1-1.1. The sequence goes on from NZ_JBFPNH010000037.1 coordinate 34,927, forward strand.
GGCGATCAAGTGGTAGGAGTCGGCGAGCTCGGCGATCAGCCCCCGGTACATGTGCGAGCTGGACGGGAAGCCGTGCAGCAGGACGAGGGTGGGGTTCGCCGGGTCGCCGGCCTCCCGGTAGAAGACGTCGAGCCCGTCGACGGTGACGGTGTGGGCGCGCTGGGCGAAGGCGGACATGGCTGACTCCCCGTTTTCGGTTCCCGATCGGGAGAACGGTCGTTCTCCCGATGCCCTGTAGACTACGAGAACGGTGGTTCTCCACGCAAGGGATGGTCGGGAATGGATGCGGAAACGGCCGAGCTGAAGCTGCTCGACACCGCGGAACGGCTCTTCGACGAGCGGGGGGTGCAGTCCGTCGGCATGGACGCCATCCGCACCGCGTCAGGGATCTCGCTCAAGCGGCTCTACCAGGTCTTCCCCTCCAAGGAGCTCCTGGTCGAGGCGGTCCTCAGGCGCCGCGACGAGGCCGTGCGGGCCGCCCTGACCGCCCACGGCGCGCAGGCCGCCGACGGGCCGTACGAGCGGGCGCTCGCGGTCTTCGACTGGCTGGCCGGCTGGTTCGCCGAACCCGCGTTCCGCGGGTGCGCGTTCATCAACACCTTCGGGGAGCTGGGCGGGGTCGCCCCGGCGGTCACCACGATCGCCCGCGACCACAAGGAGGCCCTGCGGGCCTACTTCGCCGAGCAGACCGACGCCCTCGGCGCCCCGCCCGTCCTCGCCGACCAGCTGGCCCTGCTCGCCAACGGCGCCATGGCCGTCGCGGGCATCACCGGCTCCCCCGAGCCCGCCGCCCAGGCGAAGGCCGCCGCCCGCGTCCTCCTCGACGCGGCACGACCCTCCTGACGTACGCAGAAGGGCCCGCCCGGCGTGAAGCCGGACGGGCCCTTCCCCCGAGTCAGGGGGTGCGTCAGTCGTCGCCCTGAAGGATCGACAGCAGACGCAGCATCTCCAGGTAGATCCACACCAGGGTCATGGTGAGACCGAAGGCGGCCAGCCAGGCCTCCTCGCGCGGCGCGCCGTAGGTCACGCCGTCCTCGACCTGCTTGAAGTCGAGGGCGAGGAAGCAGGCACCGAGGATGATGCCGACGATGCCGAAGACGATGCCGAGGCCGCCACTGCGGAAGCCGAGGCCGTCACCGCCGGCGAAGACCGCGAACAGCAGGTTGGCCACCATGAGCAGCATGAAGCCCATCGCGGCGGCCATCACGAAGCCGTAGAAGCGGCGGTTGACCCGGATCCAGCCCAGCTTGTAGGCGATGAGCACACCGGCGAAGACCGCCATCGTGCCCAGGACCGCCTGGATGACCACGCCGTCGGCGATGTACGTCGAGACGGCGGCCGAGATCACCCCGAGGAAGACGCCCTCGAAGGCCGCGTAGCCCAGGATCAGCGCGGGAGACGGCTTGCGCTTGAAGGACTGCACGAGCGACAGCACGAGCGCGACCAGGGCCGCGCCGATGGCGATGCCGTACGACTTGCCGAGGTTCGCCGGGTCGACCGGCAGCAGCAGCCAGGACAGGACGGCGGTGAGCACGACCGTGCCGAGCGTCATGGCCGTACGGCTCACGACGTCGTCGATCGTCATCACGTTGCCGCGCGTCTGCTGCGGGGCACCGAGCTGGGTGTCCTGCGGCGCGTACGGGTTGGTCGCGTAAGGGTTCGCGGCGCCCTCGGCATACGGGTTGCCGGTGGCGTACGGGTTGGTTCCTACGGCGGGGCCCCCGGCCTGCGGCTGCTGGCCGTAGCCCGCGGTGCCGTTGTCGCGGCTGAACCCCCGTCGCGAGAAGACCGGGTTGCTGCTCCTCATCTCACTCCTCCATGGCAGACCGCACGGCGCGGCCTTGCGTCAAGAGTAATGCGTAGGCAAAAGAAACTCTCTAGTGCTCGGGGAGGATCTTTTTCCGCCAGTGCCCGATCCTCTTCGGCCTCGACGGGCCGGGGTGGCTCCCCCGGGCCGCAGGCCATCGCCTGGGGCCCGGTGGTGCCCGGAACCGGACTCGAACCGGTACGGCCCGAAGGCCAGCGAGGTTTAAGCTCGCCGTGTCTGCGTTCCACCATCCGGGCGTACGCGGGAAGCTCCGCGTTGGCACAGGAGCCTATCGGGACGCTTCCCCCGTTCAGCGGAACATCGGCCCGATGTTGTCTTATTTTATTGACGTCTGAGGGTGCGTCAGTGCAGGTGGGAGGCTTTTCGCCGAACTGTGACGGGGGTCGCAGGCGCAAAGCCGCACCCTTTGGAATGACGAAAAGTCGCCGCACTTCTGTCACCTCGGCGCAAAGGGCGTCCCTCGGGGACACCGTCATACCTCAGGAGGACGGAGCGACCCTCCGGTCAGACTCGAGAGGGCCCCGAGAACGGGCACGTGGGCGGACGACCCGAGCCATCACGCTCGACACGATGGAGGGGTTCCCCAGACGACCCCGCAGTGACAGGAGTCCCCCGTGACCACCTCCCCCACCGTGTCCCGCGCCACCGCGGTGGCCGCCCGCGCCACCGACCTCTCGAAGGTCTACGGCCACGGCGAGACCCAGGTGGTCGCGCTCGACCACGTCACCGTCGACTTCCGGCAGGGCGAGTTCACCGCGATCATGGGCCCCTCGGGCTCCGGCAAGTCGACGCTGATGCACTGCGTCGCCGGCCTGGACTCCTTCTCCTCCGGCTCGGTCCGGATCGGCGAGACGGAACTGTCCACCCTGAAGGACAAGCAGCTCACGCAGCTGCGCCGGGACAAGATCGGCTTCATCTTCCAGGCCTTCAACCTGCTGCCGACGCTGACGGCCCTGGAGAACATCACGCTGCCGATGGACATCGCCGGCCGCAAGGCCGACAAGCAGTGGGTCCAGCAGGTCATCGACATGCTCGGCCTCTCCGCCCGGCTCAGCCACCGGCCGAGCGAGCTCTCCGGCGGCCAGCAGCAGCGCGTGGCCGTGGCCCGCGCCCTCGCCTCCCGCCCCGAGATCATCTTCGGCGACGAGCCGACCGGAAACCTGGACTCCCGCTCCGGCGCCGAGGTCCTCGGCTTCCTCCGCAACTCCGTCCGCGAACTGGGCCAGACCGTCGTCATGGTCACCCACGACGCCATGGCCGCCTCCTACGCGGACCGCGTGATCTTCCTCGCGGACGGCCGGATCGTGGACGAGATGCTCCGCCCGACGGCGGACGGCGTGCTCGACCGCATGAAGGCCTTCGACGCCAAGGGCCGTACGAGCTGAGCCGGCGGCACCGCCGCACCCCCGCCCGCCGCCCTCCCTCCCCTTCCTCCAGGACACACCCATGTTCCGTACCGCCCTGCGCAACGTCCTCGCGCACAAGGCGCGGCTGCTGATGACCGTCCTCGCCGTGATGCTCGGCGTGGCCTTCGTCTCCGGCACCCTCGTCTTCACCGACACCCTCTCCCAGGCCTTCCGCAACCAGTCGGCGAAGAGCTACGACGACGTCGCCGTGGCCGTCGACATGTACCCGAACCCCGAGGAGGCCCGGAAGGCCCCCGGCCTCTCCCAGCAGGACGTCGACGAGGTCGCGAAGCTCGACGGGGTCGCCTCCGTCGCCCCCCGCGTCGACGGCTTCGCCGGTGTGCCCGACAAGAACGGCAAGCTGATCGGCAGCGGCTGGTCGAACAAGGGCACCAACTTCGCCCCCGGCAAGGACGGCAAGGACCGCGCGTACGCCTTCACCGCGGGCAGCGGTCCGGCCGACGCCGGCCAGGTCGCGCTCGACAAGGACACCGCCGACAAGGGCGGCTACAAGGTCGGCGACACCGTCCGCGTCGCCACCAACGGCCCGGTGAAGGAGTACACCCTCTCCGGCGTCTTCACCACCGAGGACGGCGCCGTCAACGCGGGCGGCAGCCTCGTCGTGTTCGACACCGCCGTCGCCCAGAAGCTCTACCTGAAGCCGGGCTTCTTCCAGAGCCTGACCGTCACCGCCGCCCCCGGCGCGGACGACGGCAAGCTCCTCGACGAGGTCCTGAAGGTCGTCCCCAAGGCGGCCACCGCGCAGACCGGCCAGGCCCTCGCCGACGAGCAGGCCGAGCAGATCGAGGCCGGCCTCGGCGCGCTCAACCAGGTCCTCCTGGGCTTCGCGGGCATCGCGCTCTTCGTCGGGATCTTCCTGATCTCCAACACCTTCACCATGCTGGTCGCCCAGCGCACCAAGGAACTGGCCCTGATGCGCGCGGTCGGTGCCTCGCGCAAGCAGATCACCCGCTCCGTCCTCGCCGAGGCCGGTCTGGTCGGTCTGGTCGCCTCCGCCGTCGGCTACGTCCTCGGCATCGGCCTGGCCGTCGCCCTCCGCTCGGCCATGAGCGCCTTCGACATGAAGGTCCCGGCCGGCGACCTGGTCCTCGGCGCCACCCCGGCCCTCAGCGCCTTCGCCGTCGGCGTCCTGATCACGATGCTCGCCGCCTGGCTGCCCGGCCGCCGCGCCGCGAAGATCCCGCCGGTCGCCGCCATGAGCAGCGTCCACGCCGCCGCGAGCACCAAGTCGCTCGTCGTACGGAACTCGATCGGCGCCGTGCTCACCGCGCTCGGCGTCGTGCTGATCATGCTCGGCGCGAACCAGGGCGGCGACGACGGCCGCATGTTCATCGCGGGCGGCGCGTTCCTCACCCTCATCGGTGTGATCGTGCTGATCCCGATGCTGTCCCGGCCCGTGATCGCCCTTATCCGCCCGCTCTTCGTCGGTGCCTTCGGGGTCTCCGGCAAGCTCGCCGGCCTCAACGCGGTCCGCAACCCGCGCCGCACCGGCGCCACCGCCTCCGCGCTCGCCATCGGCCTGACCCTCGTCACCGGCCTCTCGGTGCTCGGCGCCACGGTCGGCTCGGCCCTCGACAAGGTCACGACCGACCAGATCAAGGCCGACTACATGGTCTCCATGGCCAGCGGCAACAGCCTGAGCCAGGAGGCGCTGTCCGCCCTGGAGAAGGCCCCCGGCGTCTCCGCGGTGTCCCCGCAGCAGGCGGGCGCCTTCGAGCTGAAGGGCTCGTACGTCTCGGTCTCCGGCGTCACCCCCGGTGACATCGAGAAGGTCCTCAAGCTGGACGTCGTCAACGGCTCGCTGTCCTCCCTCGGCGGGAACACGATCGCCATCGACGACGACGTCGCGGCGAAGCGCGGCCTGAAGGTCGGCGACGCCGTCCCGGTCGAGTTCGCGGACAAGCAGAAGGGCACGCTGACCGTCGGCGCGGTCTACGACGCCAACGAGTTCGTCTCGCCCGTCATGGCCGACCACGAGCTGGTCACCGCGCACGAGGAGCAGGCCGAGATCCGCGAGATCTTCGTGTCGACGGACGGCGGCGCGAGCGCGGCCAACGAGCAGGCGCTGTCGAAGGCCATGGGCGACAACCCGGCCATCCAGGTCATGGACCACAAGGAGATCCGCGACACCTTCGGCGGCCCGATCAACATGCTGCTGAACATCATGTACGGCCTGCTCGGCATGGCCCTGATCATCGCCGTCCTCGGTGTCGTGAACACCCTCGCGATGTCCGTCTTCGAGCGCCAGCAGGAGATCGGCATGCTGCGGGCGATCGGCCTCGACCGGCGCCGCGTGAAGCGGATGGTCCGTCTGGAGGCCGTGGTCATCTCGGTGTTCGGCGCGGTCGTCGGCATCGGCCTCGGCTCGTTCCTCGGCTGGGCGCTCGGCGAGACGTTCAAGAACAGCCTGCCGGGCTACACCCTGGTCCTGCCCTGGGACCGGATCGGCCTCTTCGTGGTCCTGGCGGCCCTGGTCGGCGTCCTCGCCTCCCTGTGGCCGGCCCGGAGCGCGGCGAAGCTGAACATGCTCTCCGCCATCAAGGCCGAGTAGCCGGACGCGCGGCGAAGGGCCGGTCTCCCCACCCGGGGTGGCCGGCCCTTCGCGTACGTACGGGGGTCAGGCCCGCTCGTCCCAGACGCGCGGCCGCAGCGCCGTGCCGCTCTTGCCCGACACTTGGGTCTTCACGGCGAGGAACTGGTTCACGCCGATCCGGTTGCGTTCGAAGGAGACGGCCGAGGCCGCCATGTAGAGCCGCCAGATGCGGGCGCGGCCGGGCGAGGTGAGCCGGACCGCGCGGTCCCAGTCGCGCTCCAGGTTGGCCACCCAGCGGCGCAGCGTGAGCGCGTAGTGCTCACGGATCGCCTCGACGTCCCGGACCTCGAAGCCGGCGTCCTCCAGGGTGGACAGGGTGCGGCCCATCGGGGCGAGTTCGCCGTCGGGGAAGACGTACGCGTCGATGAACGGGTCGATCTCGTAGGCCGTCTCGTCGGGTTCGGGGCGGCGGGAGATCTGGTGGTTGAGGAGCCGCCCGCCGGGCTTGAGGAGCCCGTACAGCGTGTCGGCGTACTCCCGGTACCGCTCGGCGCCGACGTGCTCGGCCATGCCGATCGAGGAGATCGCGTCGTACGGGCCGTCGGGGACGTCCCGGTAGTCCTGGACGCGGATCTCGACGCGGTCGGTGAGGCCCTCCTCGGCGATCCGCTTGCGGGCGAAGGCGGCCTGTTCCCGGGAGAGGGTGATGCCGACGACCCGGGCGCCGTACGCGCGGGCGGCGTGCAGGGCCATGGAGCCCCAGCCGCAGCCCACGTCGAGGAGCCGGTCGCCCTCCTTCAGGTTCAGCTTGCGGGCGATGAGGTCCAGCTTGTCGTGCTGGGCGTCCTCCAGGGTCCCGTCCTCGGTCCAGTAGGCGCACGAGTAGACCATCGACGGGCCGAGGACCAGTGCGTAGAAGTCGTTGCCCACGTCGTAGTGGTGACTGATCGCCTGCTTGTCCCGGCGCTTGCTGTGCCGGCTGCCGCTGCGGCCGCTCACCTCCTCGGCGGGCGGCTTCGGCGGCGGCAGGGGCCCGGCGAGCCGCAGCAGGGCGCGGGCGGCGGCGCGGAGCCGGGGGTCGCGTACGGAGTCGAGGAGGCTCCTGGTCCCCTCCGGGCGGTCCCACAGGAGGCCCGAGAGGCGGTCCAGGAGGCCGTACAGGTCGCCCTCGACGTCGAGCTCACCGGCCACCCAGGCGCGGGCCAGGCCCAGTTCGCCGGGTTTCCAGATCATCCTCCGCAGGGCGCGGCGGTCGCGGACGATCAGGACGGGGCCGCCGGCGGGACCGGCTTCGCTGCCGTCCCAGGCTCGCAGTCGGACCGGGAGCGGTCCTCCGAGGAGTTCCTCGGCGAGGGTCGTCAGCCGCGACGCGGCGTCGGCCATGGTGCACACCTCCGTGATCTCGTGCCCCAGAAATGCTCGTGACCAAGGGAACACCGTCCGTAGGCTTTTCCAGTCCCATCACAGCGCAACATGTCGGCAAAACACGCGAAGGGCCGTCCGCACCACGGATGGCGGACGGCCCTTTTACGGCCTTGCGTGTACTTCTGGTACTGCGGGTACTGCGAGTACTACGGGTCTTACGAGGCCTTGGCCTTCTCCTGGGCCGGGGCGGCCGGCGCGGGAGCGGGCTTGGCGGCCTCGTAGAACTCCTCGCGCGGCGTCTCCATGGCGCCGAGCGAGACGACCTCGCGCTTGAGGAACATCGCGAGGGTCCAGTCGGCGAAGACGCGGATCTTGCGGTTCCAGGTCGGCATCGCCATGCCGTGGTAGCCACGGTGCATGTACCAGGCGAGACGGCCCTTGAGCTTGATCTTCACCTTGCCCATGACGATCATGGCGACGCCCTTGTGCAGACCGAGTCCGGCCACCGCGCCCTTGTTGGCGTGGCTGTACTCCTTCTGCGGGAAGCCGCGCATGCCGGCCACCACGTTGTCGCCGAGGACCTTGGCCTGGCGCAGGGCGTGCTGGGCGTTCGGCGGGCACCAGGCGTTCGGGTTGCCCGCCTTGCGGCCGACCATGTCCGGGACCTGGGCGTTGTCGCCCGCGGCCCAGGCGTAGTCGAGGCCGTTGATCTGGAGCTTCTCGTTGCAGTCCACGTGGCCGCGGGGGCCGAGCGGCAGACCGAAGCGGGAGAGCGCCGGGTTGGGCTTCACGCCGGCGGTCCACACGATCGTGTTGGAGTCGACCTCGAGGCCGTTCTTCAGCACGACGTGGCCGTCGACGCAGGAGTCCATGGAGGTCTCGAGGTAGATCTCGATCCCGCGGGACTCCAGGTGCTCCTTGCCGTACTGGCCGAGCTTGGGGCCCACCTCGGGGAGGATCTTGTCGGCCGCGTCGACCAGGACGAAGCGCATGTCCTCGCGCGACACGTTCTGGTAGTACTTCGCGGCGTCGCGGGCCATGTCCTCGACCTCGCCGATCGTCTCGGCGCCGGCGAAGCCACCGCCGACGAAGACGAAGGTCAGCGCCCTGCGGCGGACCTCCTCGTCGGTGGTCGAGTCGGCCTTGTCGAGCTGCTCGAGGACGTGGTTGCGCAGGCCGATGGCCTCCTCGATGCCCTTCATGCCGATGCCCTGCTCGGCGAGACCGGGGATCGGGAAGGTGCGGGAGACCGCGCCCATGGCGATGACCAGGAAGTCGAACGGCAGCTCGTACGCCTCGCCGACGAGCGGCGCGATCGTGGCGACCTTGCGGTCCTGGTCGATGGTGGTGACCCGGCCGGTGAGCACCTCGGCTCCGCGGACGACGCGTCGCAACGGGACGACGACGTGACGCGGCGAGATGCTGCCGGCGGCGGCTTCGGGGAGGAAGGGCTGGTAGGTCATGTACGACCGCGGGTCGACGACCGTGACGGTCGCTTCCGCATAGCGCATCTTCTTGAGGATGCGCCGAGCTGCGTACAGGCCTACGTACCCGCCGCCTACTACGAGGATCCTGGGACGCTCCGTGGTGCTCATGGGATCGAGTATCCACCCCTCAGGAGGGGGGTGCTCGTGCGCCCCTTCACAAGGTTCGGGGACACCTCTGCTACACTCCGCCGCCCACGTGATCCATGTCATGGTGCTGCAAAGGAACCAGGGTGCAAGGGCGAACGTTGTTCACCCCTTGTGAACTGGCCCGGAGAGGGCCCGTTAACGCCGAACCGCCGGATGCGTTCACACGATGGAAACAGCGAGCGAACCGACCCCCGGACCTGCGAAAGGGCCCTGAGACGCCCCCCGAAGGGGCTAAAGACCCTCCTCGGGCGCCATCAGGGCCCTTTTCCTTGTGAAGAACTTCACGAACTTTCCCGACGGCACGTCGCCGGAAGGCTCGATAGCTGCCCGCTATGCCACGGATAGGGCGATCCCATCGAGGATGTCGTGCTCGCTGACGACGACCTCGCGGGCTCCGACGCGCTCGACGATCTCCCGCAGGACGAGGGTCCCGGCGATGATCACGTCGACCCGGCCGGGGTGCATGACGGGGATCGCGGCGCGCTCGTCGTGGGTGGAGGCGAGGAGCCGGTCGGTCACCTCGGCGATCTGCTCGGCGGAGATCCGGGCGTGGTGGATCTTCGCCGAGTCGTACACGGTGTGCCCGTGCACGATCCCGGCGACCGTGGTGACGGTGCCGGCGAGCCCGACGAGGGTCTCGGCGGTGTCGATCGGCACGGTCTCGGCGGCCAGGTCGAGCGCGGCGCGCACGTCGGCGCGGATCGCCTCGACCTCATCGGCGGTGGGCGGGTCGTGCCGGACGTGCCGCTCGGTGAGCCGGACGCAACCGATGTCGACCGAGCGGGCCGCCTCGACCGACTTGTTGCCGATGACGAACTCGGTGGAGCCGCCGCCGAGGTCGAAGACGAGGTACTTCTGCGAGCCGTGCAGCTCGCCGGTGGCGCCGGTGAAGGAGAACGCGGCCTCCTGGTCGCCGGTGATCACCTCGGGCTCGACGCCCAGGATCTCCACGACCCCGTCCACGAACTCGTGGCGGTTCTCGGCGTCGCGGGAGGCGGAGGTGGCGACGAAGCGGAGCCGCTCGGCGCCCAGCCCCTTGATGACCTCGGCGTACTCGCGGCAGGCCGCGAAGGTGCGCTCCAGGGCCTCCGGGGCGAGCCGGCCCGTCTTGTCGACGCCCTGGCCGAGCCGGACGATCTTCATCCGCCGGTCCAGCTCGACGAGGTCGCCCGTCTCCGGGTCGACGTCGGCGACGAGCAGGCGGATGGAGTTCGTACCGCAGTCGATTCCGGCGACCCGGGTCATTCCGCCGACTCCTTGTCGTCCTCGTCGGCGCACGGGGTCACGCAGGGGCCCTTGGCCCACCACTCCGGCAGCATCGCGAGGGCCTCGTCGCCGAAGGGGTTCACGCCGGGTCCGGCGGCCAGCGAGTGTCCGACGAGGACGTGCAGGCACTTGACGCGGTCCGGCATGCCGCCGGCGCTCGGGAAGCCCTCCAGGACCTCGATGGCGTCGCGGCGGGCGATGTAGTCCTCGTGCGCGGCCCGGTAGGCGGCGGCGAGCTCCGGGTCGGTGGCGAGCCGGGCCTGCATCTCCTTCATGACCCCGTTGGCCTCCAGGGTGCCGATGGCCGAGGCCGCGCGGGGGCAGGTCAGGTAGTACGTCGTCGGGAACGGGGTGCCGTCGGGGAGCCGGGGCGCGGTCTCGACGACGTCCGGGTTGCCGCACGGGCAGCGGTGCGCGATGGCGCGCAGGCCGCGGGGCGGCCGGCCGAGCTGCTGCTCGAAGGCGGCGATGTCCTGCTCGGTGGGCTCGGTGCGGTCGGTCTGCGGAGGGGGCGTTTCCATGTCTGCCTTGCTGTGTCGCGGAGGAGGGGTCAGGGACGGTCGGCGTGGTCGACGCCGTCCCAGAGGTTGTCGTACCAGGGGCGTTCGGCCGCCCCCTGGTCGGCGCGGGGCCGCTGCTCCGCGTCGGGGTCGTTCACGGTGAAGCCGGTCTCGCCGGGCAGCACGTAGTGCAGGTGCTCGCGGGCGAGGCGGCGGACGTAGGCCGGATCCTGGAGCCGGGCCTTCTCGTCCCTGAGTTCCTCGACCCGACGCGCGGCCTCGGCGGCCTTGCGCTCCTGTTCGGCGATCTCGCCCTGCTGGGACACGTAGCTCCGCATCGGATAGGCGAGTGCCACGACGAGGGAGCAGACGACGAGGGCGAGGAAGGCCGCGCGGCCGGTGAGCCGGGAGCGGCGGGCCTGACGGCGGGTCTGGGAGCGGTAGACACGGGCGGCGGTCTGCTCGCCGAGCAGCCTGATCCGGGTCGCGGTCGAGAACCGGTCCCGGTCCTTCGCGGCCATGTCGTGTCGCCTCCCCTGTTCACGCGGACGTCCCCGCACACGGTACGGGACCGAGTACGGGGACGCTTCGCTTCGCTACGCCTTTGCTCCCGGTTCGATTCTCCGGAGGCCGAGCGCGTAAGCCGCTCTGGGGAGAGCTCAGCCCTTGAAGCGCGGGAAGGCGCTGCGGCCGGCGTAGACCGCGGCGTCGTCGAGGATCTCCTCGATGCGCAGCAGCTGGTTGTACTTGGCGACGCGGTCCGAGCGGGCCGGGGCGCCGGTCTTGATCTGGCCGCAGTTCACGGCGACCGCGAGGTCGGCGATGGTGACGTCCTCGGTCTCGCCGGAGCGGTGGGACATCATGCACTTGAAGCCGTTGCGCTGGGCCAGCTCGACGGCGTCGAGGGTCTCGGTCAGCGAGCCGATCTGGTTGACCTTGACCAGGAGGGCGTTCGCGGTGCCCTCCTCGATGCCGCGGGCGAGGCGCTCCGGGTTGGTGACGAAGAGGTCGTCGCCGACGATCTGGACCTTGCTGCCCAGCTTGTCGGTGAGGACCTTCCAACCCGCCCAGTCGTCCTCGAACAGCGGGTCCTCGATGGAGACCATCGGGTACGCGGCGACGAGCTCTTCGTAGTACTCGGTCATCTCGGCGGCCGAGCGGGACTTGCCCTCGAACTCGTACGTGCCGTCCTTGTAGAACTCGGACGCGGCGACGTCGAGCGCCAGCGCGACGTCGGAGCCCGGGGTGTAGCCGGCCTCCTTGATGGCCTCGACGATGAGGTCGAGGGCGGCGCGGTTCGACTCGAGGTTCGGGGCGAAGCCGCCCTCGTCGCCGAGGCCGGTGGAGAGGCCCTTGCGCTTCAGCACGCCCTTGAGCGTGTGGTAGATCTCCGCACCCCAGCGAAGGGCCTCGGAGAAGGACTCCGCGCCGATCGGGGCGATCATGAACTCCTGGATGTCCACGTTGGAGTCGGCGTGCGACCCACCGTTGAGGATGTTCATCATCGGAACGGGCAGCAGGTGCGCGTTCGGGCCGCCGAGGTAGCGGAACAGCGGGAGGTCGCTGGCCTCGGAGGCGGCGTGCGCGACGGCGAGCGAGACGCCGAGGATGGCGTTGGCGCCGAGCGAGCCCTTGTTCTCGGTGGCGTCCAGGTCGAACATGGCCTGGTCGATCAGCCGCTGCTCGGTGGCGTCGTAGCCGACGAGCTCCGGGCCGATCTGCTCGATGACGGCGAGGACGGCCTTCTCGACACCCTTGCCCAGGTAGCGGTTGGGGTCACCGTCGCGAAGCTCGATGGCCTCGAACGCACCGGTGGAGGCGCCGGACGGAACAGCAGCACGGCCGGTGCTGCCGTCGTCGAGGCCGACCTCGACCTCGACCGTGGGGTTGCCTCGGGAGTCCAGGATTTCCCGGGCTACGACGACGTCGATGGACGGCACGAGCATCTCCTTCTGGGATGTGACGCTGGATGTGACGCAAGGTCGATGCAGGTCGCTTGGCCTTGCGACAAGAGCCTAACCGCCTCGGGGGCTCCAGCCAGCCGGGCGCCCGCACCCTGGGACGAAAAAGGACCCAAGGGCACGCACATGGGGACGAAGGGCCTCAGATCTACTGGACGGTAACCGCCGGGGCCCCGCTACGGGCCCTCATTAAGGGGTCCGACACGACGGAACCCCGGTCCGGCGTGCACGGGGGGAAGGCACGCCGGACCGGGGTGGTCACCGCGGGAGAGTCGTCAGGCTCACTTCAGGTGGAGCTGCTGGCCCACGTAGATGAGGTCGGCGTCGGCGACGACGTCCTTGTTCAGGTCGTAGAGCTTCTCCCAGCCGCCCTTGACGCCGTGCTCCTGGGCGATGGTGCCGAGCGTGTCGCCGGCCTCGACCCGGTACTCGCCGTCACCCTTCTTGACCGTCGTGCCGGCCGGGGTGGTGACGGTCTTGCGGGCCGTGGCCTTCTTGGCGGAGGCGGCCTTCTTGGTGGCCTCGGCCTTCTTCGGGGCCTGGCGCTGCTCGCTGCGCGTGGTCGGCTCGGTGGCCGTGCGCTGGGGAGCCTCGGTAGTGCCACCGGTGTAGGCGGCGCCCGAGAGGCCCACGCCACAGCTCGGCCACGCGCCCTTGCCCTGGCCCGCGAGGACCTTCTCGCCGATGGCGATCTGCTGGGACTTCGAAGCCTGGTTGGCGGTCGAGGCGTAGGCGGTGCCGCCGTACGCGGCCCAGGTGGAGGCCGAGAACTGCAGGCCGCCGTAGTAGCCGTTGCCGGTGTTGATGGACCAGTTGCCACCGGACTCGCACTGGGCGACGCGGTCCCACTCGGAGGCCGTGGCGGCCGACGCGGTGCCCGCGGTCATCAGCGGGGCGGCGACGGCGACACCGGTGACGCCGACGAGCGTGGCGACCTGGGTGGCCTTGGAGGGACGACGGTGTTTGCCCTTGCCGGAAAACAGCATGGAGATTCTCCTCACCGACGCCTGTGAGGTGAGCTGTCGGGTTCGGGCCGGAAAGTTGCCCGGCCGCGTGTCCTAGCACGCGGCTTCACCCCAAGCCGGTCTTCGGCCGTCTGTCTCAACGGCCGGGACCGGCACTTACCTTGGGTCCCCCACTCCTGCCTTCGGCGCTGACGCGACGACTGTTCCCATCGGCCGACGGCAGGATTCGGCGTTTCGGTCGACGGGGCCCGCGGTGGCGAGCGGTTACGACCGTAGACACAGACCCACCGGAAGTTCAAAGAGGCCGATTGCGGAAATATCGCCCTTACTTGCCCTCCGGTGGGGGGCGTTTGTGCAGGTGAGAGGTGACGGAGGCAAAGGTTACGGACAGGACACGCCAGTTGAGGCGAAGAGACCCATGTCTCACTTGCCCAGAACCGGACATACAGCCCTGAACTACCCCTCGACCGAAGCCGGATCCGTCGTCAGCTCAAGGCTCTGACCAGGCAGGATCAGGTCCGGATCGGCGCCCACCGTCTGACGGTTGGCGTCATAGAGGGCCGTCCACCCTCCCGGCAGTTCGTTCGACTGCGCGATATCGGAGAGGCTGTCGCCGGGCTGCACGGTGTACGCGCCCGAAGTGTCCTGACTGTCCGTTGCGTTCGAATTCTTCGCACCGTCAGCCGAGGGCGTCGAGGAGGCGTTTTCAGCCAGCTTGTCCGTGGAAGATGCGTGTCTACCCGATTCGCCCGAGCTGCCCGGCTTGCCGGTTTCCTCCGGAGCGGCCTCGCCCCGGTGCTTGCCGGAACCCGGCGTGGCCGACGGCACGTCACCCTCCGCCCCATCGGGGGAAACGGGCGTACCGGGCGTAACGGACTCATCAGGCGTGCCGGGAGTCGTCGGCGTACCGGGGGTGACGGGCACTCCCGGGGTGACCGAGGCGTCCGGGGTCCCCGGCGTGCCGGGCGCGACGGGCGACGGGACGGCCGTGGCCGTCTTCGCCTCCCCGGCGGCGTCGGCGGAGCCCGCCGGGAGGCCGTCGGTCCGGTTCGACTCGGCGACCGGCCCCGTGGGGGCCTTCGGGACGGAGGTCGGGCCCGGGTCCACCCCGGTGCCCTTGCCGTCGTTCGTCAGGCCGGCGATCGGCGCGCAGGTGGCCCACTCGGTGCTGCCCTTGGCAAGGGCCTTCTCGGCCACCGCGATCTGCTGGGCGCGGCTGGCGAGGTCGGGGCTGGGCGCGTACGCCAGACCCCCGTTGCGCTCCCAGCTGTCCTGGGTGAACTGGAGTCCGCCGTACATGCCGTTGCCGAAGTTGGCACTCCACTGGCCGCCGGACTCGCACTCGGCCACCCGGTCCCAGGTGGAGGCGTCGGCGGCGGAGGCGGACCCCGTGGCGAGCAGCGGCAGCGCCATGGCGGATCCGGTCACACCTGCGGCGACGACGAGGGCGGGGGCCTGACGGGGGCGACGGTGTCGTCCGTTCCCGGAACGCATAGAAGCGCCTTTCGCGTGACGGCTGAAGACTGCGGTGAACGTAGCCGTATTCGAACGCTCGTCACAAGTCGATGGACCGGCGATCACGCGAAGATCACAGTTCTGATGAATCGTCAGTTCACTGGAGGGGTACGGAAGGGGAGAATTCCACCGGAAGCGTGCGCAATCCCCGCATGATGAGCCCACCGCGCCACCGCAGTTCGTCCGGGTCGACCGCAAGTCGCAGGTCCGGCAGGCGAGTCAGCAGGGTCGCCAGCGCGGTCTGCCCCTCCAGGCGGGCGAGCGGCGCGCCCAGGCAGTAGTGGATGCCGTGCCCGTACCCGAGGTGCTGGTTGTCCCGCCGGGTGAGGTCCAGCACGTCCGGTCCCGCGAACCGCGCCGGGTCCCGGTTCGCGGCGGCGAGCACCACGAGCACCGGGTCCCCGGCCGGGATCTCCTGCCCGCCGATGGTCAGCGCCCGCGTCGCGTAGCGCCAGGTCGCCATCTCCACCGGCCCGTCGAACCGCAGCAGTTCCTCCACGCCCGTCTCCAGGAGCCCCTGCTCCCCGGCCGCGAGCGAGGCCTGGAGCCCCTCGCGCTGCCCGGGGTGGCGCAGCAGCTGGTAGACCCCGTTGCCGATGAGGTTCACGGTCGTCTCGAAACCGGCGAAGAGGATGATGAAGGCCATGGCGGCGGCCTCGTTCTCGGTGAGGTGCTCGCCGTGGTCGGAGGCCTTGATGAGCCCCGAGATGAGGTCCTCGCCGGACTCCTCGCGCTTGCGGTGGATCAGCTCCGCGAGATAGCCGCGCATCTTCTTGACCGACCGCGCGACCCCGCCGCGCGGCCCCCCGCCGTGCCGGATCATCATCCCGGCCCAGTCCCGGAAGTCGTCCTGGTCCTCCGGCGGCACGCCGAGCAGGTCGCAGATCGCGTAGATGGGCAGCGGGAACGCGAACTCGTGGATGAGGTCGGCGCTCCCCCGCTCCGCGAACGAGTCGATGAGCCCGTCGGTCAGCTCCTGCACCCGCGGCGCGAACTCGGCGACCCTGCGCGGGGTGAAGGCCTTCGACACCAGCCGCCGCAGCCGGGTGTGGTCCGGCGGGTCGATGTTGAGCAGGTGGGTCATCAGCTCGGCCTTGCGCTCGCCCGGGATGCCCGTCTTCCCCTTCGCGTGCGGGGACTCGTCGTGGTGCGCCGGGTTCTTCGAGAGCCGCTGGTCCGCCAGCGCCTGCCGGGCGTCGGCGTACCGGGTCACGAGCCAGGCCTCGACCCCGCTGGGCAGCGTCGTCCGGTGCACGGGCGCGTGCTCGCGCAGCCAGGCGTAGGCGGGATACGGATCGCTCGCGAACTCCCAGGTGAAGAGCTCGGGGGCGGAGGCGGGGCCGGGAGTCGTACGCACGGCACGACCGTACAGGGATACCCCGGGAAGGCACGTTCGTGGAGAACCTGTGATCAAGGGGTACAGGTCGTGCCCTAGATTCTTGTCGGTGGACCCCCAGCTGCTCAGAGCTACCTTCGCCGTCGTCGAGAGACGCGCCGAACAAGCCGTCACCTTCTTCTACTCGCACCTGTTCTGGAACAACCCGGGTGTGCGCGAGCTGTTCCCCGCGGACATGCTCCCGCAGCGCGACCGGCTCTTCGCCGCGCTCACCCATGTGGTGACGCACCTGGAGGACCCCGGCCTCGGCCCCTACCTCGGGCAGCTGGGCCGCGACCACCGCAAGTTCCTCGCCTCCCCCGCGCTGTACGCCGCCGTCGGCGGCAGCCTGCTCGCCGCCTTCGCGCACGCCGCCGGTTCCGCCTGGAACCTGGAGGCCGAGAAGGCGTGGACCGAGGCCTACGGCCTGGTCGCCGACCTCATGCTGGCCGGCGCGGACGAGGCCGCGGCGGCCGGCGAACCGTCCTGGTGGGACGCGGACGTCGTCCGCCACGAGCGGTACGGCGACGACCTGGCCGTCCTCACGCTCCGCCCCCGTCAGCCGCTCCCGTACCTCCCCGGCCAGTACGTCAGCGTCAGCTCGCTGCGCGTCCCCCGCGTCTGGCGCACCTACTCCCTCGGCAACGCGCCGCGCTCCGACGGCACCGTCGACCTGCACGTCAGCCGCATCCCCGGCGGCGCGATGAGCACCGCGCTCGTCGAGGAGACCGGCCCGGGCGAGGTCCTGCGGCTCAGCGCCCCCGGCGGCGGCCTCACCGCCCGGACGGCGCCGGGCGGACTCCGCACCTATATATGCGCCGGTACGGGCTGGGCGCCGGTGAAGGCCCTCCTGGAGGAGGCCGCCGCGGACGAGCCGGCACTCGAGGGGCGGCTGTTCGTCGTGGCCCGCGCCAAGGAGTACCTCTACGCGCGTACGGAGGCCGAGCTGCTGAAGGAACGCCTCCCCGCGCTGAGCGTCACCTACATCACGGCCGCGCCCCGCCAGCGCCGCGACCAGGCGACCGAGCGGCTGGTCCAGGCCCTGCGGGCCTGTGTCCACTGGTCGTCCCACGACGTCTACCTCGCCGGCCCGCCCGCCTTCGTGACCGAGGTCGTTGAGGTCCTGGAGGAACTCGGCACCGACCCGGCGCGCACCCACCACGACACCCTGCCGTTCGTGGGCCGCTTCACCACCCGCCCCGGCACCGCCGCCGAGCGCCTCCTCGGCCCGCCGGCCCCCGTCTGGCACAACCCGGACGCCCGGGCCCCACGCGACCACTGAACCGGACGCCGGATCCGGGCCGAGCACCGGGGCCGTCACGCCCGGCGCGTCGGCGCCCGGCCTCCCCGCGGGGGCTACGCCCCGCTCAGAGCCCTTCCGCCGCGCGGATCGCCTCGCGGTACGTGCGGGCCGCCGCCCGCAGTGCCGCCTCCGGGTCCGCCCCGGACGCCTCGGCCCCGGCCGCGAGGGCGAGCAGCTCGTACCCGATGCCCTCGCCCGCCGGGAGCTCCACGTCGAGACCGGCGGCACGTACCCGGCCCGCCAGCTTCGCGGCCAGCGCGAGGCCGGGCTGGCCGAGCGGGACGCCGTCGGTGACGGACTCGCGCTTCTTCTCGATCGCCTTGGTGCGCAGCCAGTGCGCCTTGACCTCCTCGGGGGTCTCGGCGGTCTCGTCCCCGAAGACGTGCGGGTGGCGGTGGATCAGCTTCTCGACGATCGTCGCGGCCACGTCGTCCACGGAGAACGGCTCCTCCGGGTCCTCCTCGGCGATCCGGGCGTGGAAGACGACCTGCAGGAGGACATCCCCGAGCTCCTCGCGCAGTTCGTCCCGGTCGCCGTCCTCGATCGCCTCGACGAGTTCGTACGCCTCCTCGATGCCGTACTTGGCGAGTCCCTTGTGGGTCTGCTGCGAGGACCACGGGCAGGCGCGCCGGATGCGGTCCATGATCTGCACGAGGTCGAGGAGGCGGGCGCCGGGCAGGTCGTACGAGCCGGGCAGCAGCTCCAGGTCGGGCATCGCGTACCGGCCGGAGCCGGCGAGCCGGGCGAGGCCGTCGGTCAGCGCGCGGTCGCCCTCGCCGGACGGCAGCAGCAGGACCGTCCGGCCGCCGGCGCAGTCCGCCACGAGCTCCTCGGCGGTCGGCCGGACGTGCTCGACGGCGACACCGGCCTCCCGCAGGTACGGCAGCTGGGGGTGGTCCTCGTCGGGGCAGAGCACCCGGTCGGCACCGTGCAGCGCCTGCCAGGCGGGCCAGGAGAGGATTCCGGGCGCCACGCGGTGGCTGGCGGTGAGCAGGACGATGCGGCCGGGGCTCTCAGAAGTCACCCCTCGAACCTACCTGGGTTCAGGCTCCGGCCTGGACGGCGGCCGGGTCCTGGCTCGCCCTGCGGAGCCAGGGGGTGGTGGCGGCGGTCAGTCCGCCCCGTGCCGAGTCCCAGGCGCCGTAGCGCGGGTTCACGTCGATGGCGAGCGCCTTGGAGGCGGCGGAGTAGACGTCGGTCCGCTTCTTCTGGCCTTCGGCGCTCTCGGTGAAGCCGAGCTTGTCGGCGATCTTGAGCATGAGGACCTCGTGGCGGATGAAGTAGTCGATCTGGTCGGGCGCCACGCCACGCTGCTGGAGCAGGATGGCCTCGAACCGCTCCTCGCCGCCGTTCTCGCGGGTGTAGGCGGTGCGGGTCTGCTGGATGTCGGCCCGGGTGGCGGTGACGCCGTTGTCCTGGGCGACCTTCTCCACGATCCGGTCGATGATCATGGAGTTGAGCTTCTGCCGGCCGAGGTCGCCGGTGGCCTTGAGCAGCTCGGCGGACTGCGCGGAGGAGGCCTGCGCGGCGCGCACGTCCTTCACCTGTGCCTGGAGGCTGGAGACCTCGATCCGTTCGCCGCCGACGACGGCCGCCGCTCCTGGATGGGCGTCACTGCCGCAGGCGGTGAGCAGTGGGGCCGCGGCGAGGAGCGCGGCGGAGACGGTGAGCGCAGTGCGGCGGTGCAAAGGAGCCTCCCGGGCTGGTCGTGCGTCACGTTGAACGACCTTGCGGTGATCGATGGTAGGGAGTCGCCGGGGCCTGAGCCACTACTTCGGTGCGACTGTTTCCCACAACGACTCACCCGTCACCCGGGTGTCGGCCGGTTCCGGACCTCCGCTCGTCTCCTGGAGCAGGTAGTGCGGCCTCCGCTTCACCTCGTAGTAGATGCGGCCGACGTATTCGCCGATCAGTCCGACCATGACCATCTGGACCCCGGCGAGGGCGGTGACAGCGACGAGCAGGGTGACGTATCCGGGGGTGTCGACGCCGTGGGCGAGGGCGTCGGCGACGATCCAGGCCGCGTAGCCGAGGGCGACGACGAGGAGCAGCAGCCCGAGGTGGACGGCGGCCCTCAGGGGCTTGTTGTTGAAGGACAGGAGGCCGTCGAGGCCGTAGTTGAGGAGCTTGCCGAAGGACCACTTGGAGCGGCCCTGCTCCCGGACGGCGTTCTCGTACGCGAAGGTCGTGGTGCGGAAGCCGACCCAGGAGAACAGCCCCTTGGAGAAGCGGTTGTACTCGCCGAGGTCGAGGACCGCGTCGACGGTGCGTCGGGAGAGCAGCCGGAAGTCGCCGACGCCGTCCACCAGCTCGACGTCGACGAGCCGGTTGATCGCCCGGTAGTAGAGGCGGGCCGTCAGGGTCCGGGTGACGCGGTCGCCGTCGCGGGTGCGGCGGGCGACGACCTGGTCGTACCCCTCCGCGTGCAGCGCGAGCATGCGGTGCACCAGCTCGGGCGGGTGCTGGAGGTCCGCGTCCATGATCACGACGGCGTCGCCGGCCGCGTGCCGGAGACCCGCCAGCATCGCGGCCTCCTTGCCGAAGTTGCGACTGAAGGAGGCGTAGCGGACCCGGCGCGGGTCGCGCGCCGCGAGCTCCCTGAGGAGCGGGAGGGTCCCGTCCCGGCTTCCGTCGTCCACGTACACGATCTCGAACTCGCCGTCCATCTTGGCGAGTTCGGCCGTCACACGGTCATGGAAGCGGGCGAGGACGTCCTCCTCGTTGAAACACGGGACGACGATCGAGAGCAGCACGTGCCCCACGACAACGGAGCGCGGTGTCCCGGCCGGTCCGCGTGCGTGGCGGGCAGACGACCATCACGTGAACTGGCCCTCCGACTCCGCCCCTTCCCCCCGGGACGCTGACATATTCGGACCGTCATGCCGAACACCAAGCGCTCCTCCCCGCTCGCCGCCCTCCTCGCCGCCGTCGCCGTCTGCGCCGGTGACGCCGTCGCCCGGGTCTTCCCCTTCGGCCCGCGCCACCGGGCCGTGAACGACCTCGCCAACCAGTTCGTCCCGTTCCACGCCCGCCTGTGGGACCTCCTGCACGGCCGGGCGGACGGCGGACTCCTCCTCGACTGGCAGGCGGGCTGGGGCACGAGCTTCCTCCCCGACTACGGCACCTACCTGTCGAGCCCGCTCGCCCCGCTCGTGGCCCTCTTCCCGCGCGCCGACATCGAGTACGCGGTGTACACGATCACCGTCCTGAAGACGGCGCTCGCGGCGGCCGCGATGGCCTTCCTGCTGCGCCGCGTCGGACCGGGCGGCGTGTGGTGGTGGGCCGCCGTCCTGGGCGCCTCGTACGCGCTGTGCGGCTGGTCGCTCGCGGAGGGCACGTACAACCCGATGTGGCTGGACGGCCTGATCGCGTTCCCGCTGCTCTGCCTCGTGGGCGAATGGACCCGGGAAGGGCGGCGGCCGCTCCTCGGGCCGCTCGTGGTGGCCGTCTGCTGGCTGGCGAACTTCTACACGGCCTACATGGCGACCCTGGGCGCGGGCCTCGTGCTCCTCGTCCGCCTCGCGGCGACGGACTCGTTCCGCGTACGGACCCTGGGCCGGGCCGCGCTCACGACCGGACTCGGGATCGGCCTCGCCGCTCCCGTCCTCGTCCCCGTCTTCCTGGGCTCCCGGCACGCCTACCCGGGTGTCGTACGGGACTTCGCGCCCGCGGACGGTACGGACGTGCTGGCCCGGCTGCTCCCGGTGACGTACGGCTTCGCGACCCCGGCGGCCTTCGTCTGCACGGCGGTGCCGCTGCTCGCGGGCGCGCTGCTCTTCCGCCGGGACGCGCCGGGCCGCGAGCGGTGGCTGTGGGGAGGCCTGTGCGCGGCGGTCGCGATGTCGATGCAGTGGGGCCCGACGCATCTCGTCTGGCACGTCTTCGCCACCCCGAACGGCAGCCCGTACCGCCAGACCTTCGTCCTGTCCGGCGTCCTCGTCCTCGCCGCGTGGACGGGCCTCGCCCGCGGCCTCCCGGACCGCGGGGCGCTGCTCGGCGGGTCCGCGATCGTCCTCGTCCTCGCGGCCGGAGCCCTGCCGAGCCCCCTGCTCACCTCCTGGTCCCTCCTCCTCGCGGGCGCGGGCCTCGCCGCGGTCGCGGGCGCGCTCCTCCTCCCCCGCCGCGGCCGGTACGGACTCCTCGCCGCGCTCCTCGTCACCGGGACCCTGCTCGGCCAGGCCGCCGCCACGACGGCGTACGCGGACCGCGAACGCCTCGCCCGGCTCGACGACTACCCGCCGTGGGGTCCGGAGCACGCCCGGCGCGCGGCCGCCCTGGCCGCGGCCGACGACTGGCCCGCCTCCCGCACGGACTCCGGCCTCCCCCGCGTCGCCGGAAACGACCCGCTGCTCCTCGGCGGCCAGGGCTCCGCCTACTACAGCAGCCACACCCCCGCCGTCCTGACCGAGACGCTGGCCGCGCTCGGCGGCGGCTGGACCTCCCGCGGCCGCAACCTCCTCAGCCTCGACAACCCGGTGACGGACGCCCTCTTCGGCGTCGGTGCCCGCTGGCGCGACGGCGCCGTCGCCCGCACGGACACCCGCCTCCCCCTCGTCACCGTCCGCCCCCCGGGACCGCCCCCGGCCTACGGCCCCTCCCCCTTCCGCAACCAGGAACTCCTCCTCGGCTCCCGGGTGTACGAGCCCCCGCACGCGGGCGCGTGCCGCGTCGGCACCGAGGTCTTCCTCTGGTCCCCCGACGCCACCGGCACCGCCCGCCTCGGCGACCACCCCCCGGTCCACCTCCTCGGCGGCGGCCCGAAACGCCGCGCGGCCATGACCTCCCTGGGCGTCCAGCGAGTGCCCGGCCTCAAGCCGGTCCTCCCCGGCCCCGGCGAACTCGGCTGCCTCGACCACGCACGCCTCCGCTCGGCGGTGACGGCCCTGCGCGCCCGCGCGGCGACGTCGATCCGCGTGACCCCGGACGGCATACGGGCCACCCTCCCGCCGGGCGGCGGCACGGCCGTCGTCGCGGCCCCCCGCATCGCGGGCTGGCACTGCGCGGACACGGAAGCCCTCGCGTACGGCGGCCTCCTCGCCGTCCCCCTCCGCCCCGACCGCACCGAACTCTCCTGCGCCTTCCGCCCCCCGGGCCTCGGAGCGGGCCTGGGAGCGGGAGCGCTGGCCGCGCTGCTGCTCCTGGTCGTGCTCGTGGCGCCCCGGCGGGAACGGCCGGACTAGGAGGGGAGCCGCAGCTCCCAGCGGACCTCGCCGTCCTCTTCCTGGTCCGTCGGGGCGAGGCCGACGGCTCGGGCGACGGAGGCCGAGGCGGTGTGGTCGGGGTGGATGTGGGCGACGACGGTGCGGACGCCGTGTTCCAGGAGGAGGGCGACGAGGGCTTCGGCGGCTTCGCGGGCGATGCCCTGTCGCTGCCAGGGAGTGCCGGTGACCCAGGCGACCTCGGCGGTGCGGCCGGCGTCGGTGACCGTCGCCTGGACGGTGCCGGCGAGGCGGCCGGAGGCGCGGAGCCGGATGACCCAGTTGCACCAGAGGACCGCCGGGTCGGGTGACCCGGCGGTCAGGCGCTCGTAGCGGGCGCGGAGGTCGGGCTCGGCGAGCGGGGTGCCGCCGGTGAAGGAGTGGAGGGCGGGGTCGGCGAGGACCTCGGCCATCTCGGCGGCGTGGGCGACCGCGAGCGGCACGAGGTCGAGGCGCTCCGTGCGCGCGGTCGCGGCCGCGGTGCCGTGCCGTTCGGTTTCCGTCTTCACGCGTCGGCGTCCCAGGTCCCTTGGTCGATGTCTCTGGTCATTGTGGCCCTCCTCCCCCATGCTCCCGCGGCCGGGCCTCCGCCGGCCGGTCGAACGGCTCCGAGCCTAGGCTGGGGCGACGGCGCCGGCTGTGCGTCCGGCGCGGGCGTCCTTGACGCTCAGCGCGCGGAACTCGGTGGGGCTGACGCCGTACGCCGCGCGGAAGGCGCGGCTGAAGACGGCCGGGCCGCTGAAGCCCCAGCGTGCGGCGATGGCCTGCACGGGCCGCCCGAGGAGTTCGGGGCGGGCGAGGTCGTCGCGGCACCGCTCCAGGCGGCGGCGCCGGATGCCGGCCTGGACGGTCTCGCCGTCGCCGTACGCCTGGAAGAGCTCGTGGAGGGTGCGTACGGAGATGTGGTGGCCGGCGGCGACGGCGGCCGGGGTGAGGTCGGGGTCGCCGAGGTGGGTGTCGACGAAGGTGTGGATCCGCTGGAGCAGGGTCCGCGCCCGGGCCTCGGCGGGCAGCTGGTCCTCGGCGTCGAGGTTCTGGGCGAGGCAGGCGGCGGTGAGGTCGACGACGACGGAGCCGAGTCGCGGCAGGTCACCGGGCCCGCACTGTCCGGCGTGGGCGTCCAGGGAGTCGAGGAACGAGGCGAGGACCGCCCCGAGCCCGTGCCCTCCGGGGATCCTGCTGCCGAGCAGCCGGTCGATCCGCTGGGTGCGCAACGGCATCACGGTGCGCGGGAGTTGCAGCATGGTCAACTGCACGGGCCCCGCTTCGTCGGGCATGGCCGCCTGGGAGGGCCGCGAGGTGTCCCAGAAGACCAGGTCGCCCGCCCCGACGCGGCAGTCGTTGCGGTGCTGGGACAGGACGGTGGCGCCCCTCCGTATCAGCCCCAGCTGGTACTGCTCCGGATCGCCGCGCCTGATCAGCGCGGGCGTGCGGCGCGACCGCAGGGGCGAGAAGGAGAACCGTGCGACGCGGACGTTCCCGAGGTCCAGCACGGCGGCCTCGGCCTGGAAGTCGGCGGGCCGCTCGGCGGTGAGGGCGGTGGGCATCACCTCGCGCGTGACCAGGTCGGCGAACCAGTCGAACCGTTCCCGCGCGGGCAACTCCCCTGCCGAGACCACTGTCCACATCGCTTACTCCCCCGTCGATCTTCATGTCGGCGGCCAGAATGCAGCGGCGCGAACGCGTTTGTCGCCGGGTTTCGTGATCGGCGTGGCGCTCCCGGAAATCCCCGTGGACCCTTCGGCACGCCCTCGGACCTGCGCTTCAACGGCCTTGCGTTGAGCGGAGGTTGAGGCTCCCTTGACCGTTCGTTGAGCGCCCCTGGCAGCGTCGTGCCGTACCGGAGAACCGGTCCATGAGAAACGGAGAGCCTCTCGTGAACTTCAAGCGATCCCTCGCTGCCCTCGGCATGGCCGCAGGAGTTGCCCTCGGTGCGGCCGCCGTCGCGCCGGCCGCGAACGCCGCCCCGGCGGGCTGTGCCAGCGGCGGCCTGTGCGTGTACTGGCAGGCCGACTACCAGGGCGCCGTGCAGACGGTCTTCCAGGACAACTACGACCTCACCGGGTACAACAACTTCAAGTACGCCCTGAACGGCGCGGCCTTCAACAACGGCAACAGCTGCAACGTGGTCGTGTGGAAGGAGACCGGCTACCAGGGCCAGGGCTGGATCCTGTACCGGGGCACCGGCTGGAGCCGCATCGGCGACAACCTGAGCACCATCGGCTCCAACAAGTGGTGCACGGTCTGAGTCGATGACCTCCGCACGGCGCACCACCGCCGTGGCGCTGCTTCTGGGTCTCGGTGCCGCCGGATGCTCGACGTCCGGCGGCACCGCCGCCCCCGGCCCCGCGCCACTCCCCGCACCCCGCCCCTTCCAGGGCGTCACCCACTACCCCGGCTCGCAGCTCGCACCCCTGCACGCGGCGGAGGAGGACCTCGTCGCCGCCTGCATGAAGCGGCGCGGGTTCACGTACCGCCCCCAGCCCCTGCCCACCGGGAACCACCTGGCCGACGTCAACCCGTACGGGCTGCTCAGCGTCGCGCAGGCGGTGAACGACGGCTACGGCATCACCAGCACCACGCTCTCCATGGGACCGCCGGCGGACGCCAACGCCGCCGAGGGGACGGACAAGCGCTGGACGGACGCCCTGCTCGGCACCCCGGCCCACCGCGTGAACCTGGCGATGCCGATGCGGCGGGAGTTCTTCTACCAGGCCGACTCCTGCGTCTCCGACGCCAAGTCCCGTCTCTTCGGGCCGGATTACTACAAGCTCTACAACACCTTCCAGGTGCTCGGCGACGCCGTCGTCGACAAGGTCAGGACCGACCGCCGCTACCTCGCCGCACAGGACTCCTGGCGCACCTGCATGAAGGACGCCGGAGCGACGGTGAAGGCGTTCGGCGATCCGCAGACCGCGGTCGACCGGCAGCTCCGGCAGGCCGGCCGGGACCAGGCCAAGCTGCACGCCGTCGCCGGCGTCGAGCTGAAGCTGTCCCGTGCGGACGCGCACTGCCAGGCCTCGACCGGCCTCACCACCGTCGTCTCGGCCGCCCAGACCGACGCCGAGAAGACGATCGGCGCGGGGTACGAGGACGAACTCGCCGCACTCCGGAGCATGCGGGAGAAGGCCCTCGCGACGGCGGCACACCGCTGACGGGGCCGCCGGGCCCCGCGCGGGGGGCCTACACGTCGCCCAGGAAGCCGGGGTCGGCCCCGTCCAGTTGCAGGCTCGTGTCGCGGGCGAACCCGAGAAGCTCCCCGAGGGGGACGACCGCGCGGCTGGTCGCGGCCAGGTCCTGGTGCGCCTCGGCGGACCACAGCGGCGGGTAGAGGCTGAGCCCCTCCCCGCCGGTGAGGCCGGGCACCTCGTCCCGCCAGCCGGGCCAGCGCAGGCCCTCGTAGAACTCCTCGGTGCCGCCGTCGAGCAGCCAGGACAGCCAGGCCCCGTACCCGGCGCCGACCGCGTCCCAGCGGAGCGAGTCGGGGGCGAAGTAGACGATCTCGCCGGGGCGGCCGGGCAGCCCGGTCTCCTCCTCCGTGCCGCCCTGGACGGCGAAGGTCCCGCCGAGGACGTCGTGCGCGACGACGAGTGCGCCGGCGGGCCGCCAGGCGGCGTCGGGCTCGGCGGGGTAGCCGTTGACCCGCGCGAGGCCGGGCAGGCGCCGGTCGTTGTGGGCGGCGGGGCTGCCGTACACCCTCAGCCAGCCGTCGTCGACGAGCAGGCCGCCCGTGCGGAACAGGAACGCCCCCAGGTACGAGCGGACGGTGACCTGCGTCTGCAGGAGGGTGGCGGCCGCGCGCCCGGGGTCGGCGTCCAGGACCTCGACGGGCACCTTCGCCGCCCGCAGTTCCTCTTCGAGCAGCGGCCACGCCGGCTCGTCGACCCCGGTCAGCTCGTCCAGTCCACGCAGTTCTCGCACCCCCGCATCGTCGCACGCGGTTCGCCGTTGATCAGCGGCGCCGTCGGGGGTATCTTGCATTACATGGTTCCTGGCGAAGCAAGATCGGAGGCGACCGGAAAGGTCGCCAGTCAGCTGCGCAAGGGCGTACTGGAGTACTGCGTCCTCGCCCTGCTGCGCGACGGCCCGCGCTACGGCGTCGAGATCCTCGACGAACTGGCCGCCGTCAGCGTCATGACCACCAGCCAGGGCACGATCTACCCCCTGCTGTCCCGGCTCCGCCGCGACGGACTCGTCGACACCGAGCTTCGCGAGTCGGCCACCGGCCCCGCCCGCCGCTACTACACCCTCACCGCTCCGGGCAGGACCGCGCTCACCGAGTTCACCGAGAGCTGGCCGCGCTTCCGCGACGGCGTCGACCACTTCCTGACCGCACCCCACGGAGGCACCGCATGACCGGCACCGAACACCCCCTCGTCACCGACTACCTCGCCACGATCGAGCGCGAGGCGTCGTTCCTCCCCGCCGGCCGCCGCGCGGAACTCCTCGCCGACCTCCGCGAGCACCTCGACGTGGCCGTCGGCGACGAGCAGGACCCGGCCACCGTCCGCGCCGCCCTCGAACGGCTCGGCGCCCCCTCCGCCATCGTGGCCGCCGCCCGCGCGGAGGAGCCCGAGACCGCCGCGGCGCCCCCGGCCCCCGCCGCCGAGCCGCAGCCCCGGTCGCGGACCGTCACCACCGCCGTCCTGCTCGGCGTCAGCGGCGTCGCCACCCTCGTCACCGCCTTCGCCGGCCTGGCCGCGCTCGTCGTGGGCCTCGTCCTGCTGTGGACGTCCGCCGCCTGGGACCAGCGGACCAAGACCCTCGCGACCTGCCTCGCCCTCGCGACCCCGGTCGTCGTCACCGCCGGCGCCCTCTTCCTGGCCGCCCGCGTCGGGCCGACGGAACTGCTCGTCCTCCTCGCCGTGAGCATCGCCCTCCCGGCCACGGCGGCCGCGCGTCTCCTCCGTACCCGGCCCGAGGCCGCCTGACCGGGCCCGGAGCACGGGGGGGCGCGGGGGGGCACCCCCACTCCGACCAAGATCATCACGGGTACAGAATGACCCGTATGCCCCTAGCGAACACACCGAAGACGGCCACGATCGACGACGCTCGCATGGTCGGCCGCACCCTGGCCTCCGCCTTCGGCGACGACCCGATGATGCAGTGGTTCTTCCCCGACGCCGCCACCCTTGAGACGGACCTCTGCCGCTACTTCACCACCCTCTTCACCCGGCAGTACGGCCTCCACGGCGTCTGCGAGCGCACCGAGTCCGCCGCCGCGTTCTGGGTCTCGCCCGAAGGCGCGGACAGGGCCGTCCCCGACGCGGAGACCATCCAGGAGCTCGTGGCGATACTCGGCGACCGCGCGCCCGTCTTCCGCGAGGCCGTCATGGCCGCCGCGGAACACGGGCCCACCGAACCCCACTGGTACCTCGCCGTCATCGGCGCCGACCCCGCCGCCCGCGGCCAGGGCCACGGCGCCGCCCTCCTCCGCTCCGGCCTCGCCAAGGCCGACGCGGCCGGGATGCCCGTGTACCTGGAGTCGTCCAAGCCCGACAACCTCCCGGTCTACGAGCACTTCGGCTTCACCGTCCGCGACGAGTTCGCCCTGCCCGGCGGCGGCCCCGTCCTGTGGTCCATGAAGCGCGACCCGAGGTCGGCCTGACGTCCTTCACACGCGCTGCGGCGGGCGCCGATGACCCCGTGGCCGAACCGCTCGGCCAGCCACTGGACCCGCTCCTCCTCGTAACCGTCACCGTTGCGGCGACGGACGTGAACGAGGGCCAGGTGTGCGTCGGCCGGCACGTCGAGTTCACGCGAGTCGTTGTCAGCGGTGGTCCTGCCACAAGTGCCGCCTCAGCAGCACGTCCGCATCCGTCACCGCACTGTGGTCGAACCGGCGCCGGGTCTCGGCCCGTTCCCGTACCAGCAGCGCACACGCCACACAGTGCTCCACCGGCTCCGGCGGACGGCTCAGGTCCGGCGCGGGCTGCGGCGAGCAACCGGCGCGAGCCCTGCCGTTGGCGGCGCGCACCCCGGCGCTCAGCCGCTCGGCCGGCGTGGCCGGCCGCACGTCGGCCGGGTCCGCCTGCCACTCACGGCCGCCCCCGACCGGCCGCAGCATCACATAGGGCCCCGCATCCCCCTTGAACTCACCGACCACACCCGCCACTTGGTCGTAGACCCAGGCCCCTCGTTCCATTAATTCCGCCCCTCTCCGTGGACTACCCTCTGTGATCCCGGCACTACGAGAATGGACCGGGACACACGGAACCCGGAGCGGTGGCGGACCGTACTTCCCCAGGTCGCGCGGGTAGTTCCACATCTTCCACAAGGGAGTACGCGCGATGCCGACGAGACGCGTGGTGACGGGCCGCAGCCAGGAGCCCAGGAAGAGGTTCGCCGAGGAACTGAAGCTCCTCCGCACCGACCGGGGCCTCAGCCTCCGGAAGCTCGGCGAGGCGCTGGGGTGGGACTGGTCGCTGTTCTCGAAGATGGAGAAGGGCGAGACGGTCGGCGGACCCGAGGTGGTCCAGGCGCTGGACCGGTACTACGGGACGGCGACGACGCTGCTGGCGCTGTGGGAGCTGGCGATGGGGGATCCGACCCAGTTCAAGGAGCGGTACCGGAGGTACATGACGCTGGAGGCAGAGGCGATCAGCCTGTGGCACTTCGCGCCCTACTTGCTGCCAGGCCTGCTCCAGACCGTCGACTACGCGCGCACGCTGATGAGTTGGAGCGGCGGCTTCGAGGGCGACGAGTTGACCCGGCAGGTCGAGGCGCGCTCAGGACGACGAGCCCTGCTGGAAGGGGAGCACGCTCCCGTGTTCCGCACGATCCTCTCGGAGACGGTGCTCCGCACCCCGCTGCCGGTGCGAGCACAGTGGCAGGAGCAGCTGGGACGGCGGCCAGTGCGCCGAGGTCGCCGACCACCTCCCCGTCGTCCCCGTCCGCGACAGCAAGACCCCCGCCGGCCCCGCGCTCGTCTTCGGGCCCGCCGCATGGTCCTCCTTCGTCGCCGGAGTCAAGGGCGGGCGGCTCGGCGCCTGAGGCACCGGTTCAGCAGTCAGGGCAGCAGGGTGAAGGCCTCGGTGTGTGCCGGGCGTACGGCACCGAAGTGGCGGCGGTCGACGGTCGCCACCTCGTGCACACCGAGCCGCTCGGCGCAGGCGATGACGG
Organism: Streptomyces sp. LMG1-1-1.1; assembly: GCF_040815545.1. NCBI lineage: Bacteria > Bacillati > Actinomycetota > Actinomycetes > Kitasatosporales > Streptomycetaceae > Streptomyces > Streptomyces sp. LMG1-1-1.1. Next base: position 64,919 of record NZ_JBFPNH010000037.1, read on the forward strand.
ACGCGTCGACGAGGCCGAGCGGGAAGCTCGCGTACCGGGCCGTCAGTTCGGCGATCCTCAGCCAGTCGCCCGGGTGGACGGATTCGACGGTGAAGAGGCCTTCGGCGAAGTCCTGGGCGAGGAGGAGTTCGGAGCGGGCTCCGAGCCGTCGGCCGAGGAGGTGGGCGACTTCGGCGATGACGAGGGTAGGGACGACGAGCGGGCCTGGGTGGGTCTCCAGGAGGCGTACGCACCGGTGGTGCCACGCGTCGCTCCTGTCGTGCAGGGCGTAGAGCGGTCCCGCGTCGACGATCAGAGCGGTCATGCGCTGCGCCGCACGTCGTGCGTCTCCTCCTCCGCGATGAGGTCGCGCCCGTCGGCCAGACCGGCCAGCAGTTCCTCCATGCGCTCCGCGATGTCACTGCGCCCGCTGGAACCGGACCCTGTGGAGTGGAACCTGCGCCGGACGGGCGCGTCGCCCCGCTCGTCACCGGGCAGGTGGGCGGCGATGGCCTCGCGCGTCCACTCCGAGACCGTCATGCCGCGCCGGGCGGCCTCGTGGCGCATCCGGGCGTCCAGCGATTCGTCGATCTTGATCGTCGTCCGCTTCACGTATGCCAGCATACCCGGATCGGCCGCACGCATCCCGGGCCTCACGCGGCGACGGCCGTGGCGCCGGTAGACACGTTCGCGGCGAGCCACCCCGCCCCCGCCTCCCTGGCCGCCGCCGCGTCCGCGCGACAGTCGGGGCACTGGCCCGGTTCCCAGGCGCGGAAGGCGACGTTCTCGCAGGTGACGCAGAGCTGGATCGGGCGCTGCCCCTGCGCCGGGGCCGGTGTGGGGAGGGGCGGCGGGAGCAGGTTGGCGAGGCGGTGGGAGAGGGGTCCCGCCGGGTGCTTGAGGGTGTCGGGGAGCGCGGCGAGGAGCGTGCGGCGGACGGCGTCCGGCGTCGCGCCCCGCGCGAACCACGCGTCGATGCCGGGGGCCAGGTGCCGCACGTCCCGCGCCGACAGCAGCAGGCGCTCGTCATGGCGCCGCAGGTCGAGCAGCAGCTCGGTGGCCGCACCTTCCGGAAGCAGCTCCGCATCGCGGCGTACGTGCTGCGCGGGCGGGGCCTCGGCCGCGTCCGGGACGGAGGGGGGAGCAGGGGCGGTGGTGGCGGTGGTGGCGGCAGGGGCGTGGGCCGCCGGGCTCTGGGCCGAGGACGGCGCCGAGCCCTGTGCGAAGTACGGGATCGGGCCCTGCCCCGTGGTGCCCGGGACCGACCCCTGCGCCCCGTGCCGGGCCTCGCCCTGCGCCGCCTGCGGGGCAGGGCGGTTTCCCCGATCGAGCTCCTCCCCCGAGTCCCCGCCCGCCCCTGGGTTGTTGCACGAGAACGTCCGCGTCACGATCCGACCGCTCGGCAGGCGCTCGCGGAGGCGGCGGAGGTAGCCGTACGCCTCCAGCTCGCGCAGGGCGGAGGCGATGCGGATCTCACCCTCGGGGAAGCGGCCGGCGAGCGTTTTGATGCCGATCGGAGTGCCGGCGGGCAGCGACTGGATGTGGGCGGCGAGACCGATCGCGGTGAGCGAGAGGTGCTCGTGCTGCGCGAGGTGGTTGCCGACGACCACGAAGCCGCTCGTGTGGGGGACGTTGGCGTGGATGACGCCCATGGCGGGCACGGTCGCGCTAGGGTGCTGGATACCCATAGGGAAGTTGCTGCTTCCTTGTTGGTCAGGCCCTCCCCGGGATTCCGAGTCCCGGGCGAGGGCCGAACTGTTTCCGAGTTCAGGTCGCCGCGAGCATATGCCAAGCAACCACCCCGAAATCCAGCCCAGTTGGGATGGTTCGCTCGTGTGGGTGACACCCCCCGGCATGGCCAGTCAGAGCAGGTGGGGGTGGGGTGGGTACTTTCCCCGGGTACTTAAAAGGACGTCGGGAGCCGCCGCGTCGCGGGGCCGCGCGACACGGCGGGACGCGGTCCGGTCCGGGACGCACGAAAGGGCCGGAACCCGTGGGTTCCGGCCCTTTCGGGGGTGCGGGGATTACTTCTTGACCGCGTTGAGGCAGAGGACGAACTTGTCGGCGTCCCACTGCTGGGCGAGGGCCTGCTCACTGTCCTCGGCGCACTTGTTGACGTCGAAGGTGTCGTCGTAGACCTTGACGACCTTGAAGAGGTCGGCCTTGCCGGAGGAGCAGTCCGCGCTGTCGACCTTGGGGTCGTTGTCCGAGCCGGTGACGACGACGCACTCGCCGGCCTTGGCGTGGACCGGGGTGTCACCCGTGAGGAAGGGGAGGCCGAACTTGACGGCGAGGGCGACGACGATCGCGACGACGACGCCGCCGACCTTCTTGAGGGCGGCACCACCCTTCTTCACGGGGGCGGGAGCGGCGGGCTGCTGCTCGGGGGTGAGAGGCGCGGAGGGCGTCGTCATGAGGGATTCCTTGGGGACGCGGACATGATCAGACGCGAACGTTACATGCGCCAAAACCGGCAAAAAGGATCGGGAAGATCCACTACTGGATCAGTTGTGGAGTCGTGATCCTGGCGGCGCGTCAGAAACCCTTCAGGGGCGGGGCCCAAGCTGCCGCTGGTGGTCGAGCGCCCTGCGCAAGTCGACCGGAAGCGGGTGATAGGGGCCGTAGGCGCGCTCGGCGTCGAACAGGAGCCGCTGGAGCTGGTCCTGGCCGGCCGTGTGCTCGCCGGTCGCCAGGAGGAGCAGCCCGATGCGGCGGCGGATGTCGAAGGCGCGGGCGGGGTCGTGCTCGTAGTACGGGAGGACGGCCCGGAACTCCGTGAGCGCGGCGGCCGTCTCGCCCAACTGCTCCAGGCAGAGGGCGGCGTCGTGACGGAACTGGAGGGTCCCCGGGTCCGCGGGCCCCGCCTCCGCGTCGCGGTCCTCCGCGAGCCTACGGAGCTCCGGGAGCGCGCGGCGGTACTGGCCGTCGTCCATCAGCGTGGAGGCGTACTGCTTGCGCAGGATGTGGACGACCGGCGAGCGCTCCCCGTGCTCGGCCGCGGCCGTGGGCAGGATGCCGCCGAGGAGGTCCACGGCCTGGGTGAGCGAGCCCTCGCCGAGGAGCCGCTTGACCTCGTCCACCGCACCGGCGAGGTCGACGCGCGGTGCGGCGGCGCCGAGCGGGACCCGGGGGTCGCTCCGGAGGTCGGTGCGGGGGTCGTTCCGGGGGGCCGCGGGTGCGGCATGCGGCGGCAGGGGCGGCGGTACGGGCACGGGCACGGGCGCCGACACGGCGGTGGGGCGGGCCGGCCAGGGGGCGTGCGGGCGGAGGAAGGGACGGGTGGGGTCCATGGGTCCCGTGGGGGCGCCGCGCGCGGGCAGGAGGGGGAGCAGGTGCTCGTAGACCTCGTGGGCGCCGGACGGACGGGCCTGCGGGTCCTTGGCGAGGAGGTGGAGGACGAGCGCTTCGAGGGCCTCGGGGACGTCGGGCCGGATCCGGCGGACGGGCACGGGCGGCTCGTACAGGTGGCGGTGGAGGACGCCGAGCGCGGTGGAGCCGGCGAACGGCACGTCACCGCTGAGGAGTTCGTGGAGCAGGACACCGAGTGCGTACAGGTCGGTGGACGGGCCGACCGCACCGCCCATGGCCTGCTCAGGCGCCATGTAGGCCGGGCTGCCGATCTGCGAACCGGTCTGGGTGAGACGGGTGGTGTCCGTGTCGAGGACGGAGGCGACGCCGAGGTCGAGGACGGTGAGGGAACCGTCCGGGCGGATCATCACGTTCCGCGGCTTGAGGTCGCGGTGCACGATCGGCACCGCGTGCACGGCGGCGAGCACCGCGCACAACTGCGCGGCGACGCAGACGGCCCACTCCCACGGGTACGGGTCGTGCTCGGCGAGGTGGTCGGCGAGGTCGGCGCCCTCCACGTACTGCATCACGAGGTAGAGGTCGTCGCCGTCGCTGCCCGCGTCGTGCACGGTCACCAGACCGGGGTGGTCGACGTGCGCGGTCACCCGGCACTCCCGGACGAAGCGGCGCCGCAGCTCCTCGGCCGCCGTGGCGGGGCCGGTCATCGTCGCCGGCCGGAGCAGTTTCACCGCGACGCGGCGGTCGAGCCGCCCGTCGTACGCCGTCCAGACCTGCCCCATCCCGCCCTGCCCGATGACGGTGGCGAGCTCGTAACGCCCGCCGATGACACGCCCGTTCACCTGCGGTCTTCACCTTCCGGAGCGTTCTTGCGGAGCAGGTCGCTCAGCTCGTCGAGCTCGGCGCGGACCTGCTCGATCCGGGGAGCGACGGGCGGCTTGACCGGCGGCTCCGGAGGCGGCGTGCTGGTGTACGGGTTGGGGGGACCGAGCGGACTCGGCACCGTGACGGCCGCGCCGTCGGCGCCGTAGCCGTGGCCGAGCGGCCGGTACGGCGGGGGAGCCTGCTCCAGGGCGACACGGCGGCGCTCGAAGTGGCGGATCTCCGCGACCAGGTAGTACGTGACCGAACCGGCGGCGAGGACCGTGATCGTGCCGATCCCGACGAACGCCTCCAGGGTGCTGCCCTCCTCCTCACCGGTCGCCGCGGCGTACGCGAAGAGGGCGCCGCCCGCCAGGAACGCCAGGCCGAACAGCACCCAGTCCAGTGTCCTGCGGGTCACGATCGCGAGCCGCAGCAGCGGGGCCCAGGCGAGGAATCCGCAGCTGAGCAGCGGGAGCGCGGCGAAGAGCACGCGCAGCGCGATCAGGCCGCCGGAGGCGGGGCTCTGCGGCGACTTCGGGGCCTGCGGGTGGCCGTACATCTCGGCTGCTCCTGCTCGGACGGATCGGGGTGCGGAGACGAGCGTATACACCGACGCGGACAACGGTTCCGGGATACCCGGAACCGTTGTCGAAGTGAGCGGGAAGCGGCCCCCGGGGCGGGGTCAGGGCGCGACCGTGCCGTCCGCCAGGCCGTCGTAAAGCCCCTGCACGAGCTGGTCCCCGAGCCGGGACGTCTGCCGCAGCGCCTCCTCGAACTCGGCGAGGGCCCGGAACCGCGCCCCGAACCCGCGCTGTTCGGCCAGGGGCAGCCGCGGCAGCTGGAGGCGGCGGACGTCGAGCCGGGTCGCGGTGGAGGCGTAGCTGCTGGCCTGCCGGTTGTTGGCGGTGGCACGGAGGAAGCCGGCCAGGAACCAGGGGTCGAGCGCGGCCGGGTCGGGGCGCAGGAGCTGGAGGTTGCGGCCGAGCGCCGCGCCCTCCGCCGAGGCGTCGACGACCCGGACGGCCGCGCCGCCGCCCAGGACGGGGACGACGACGTCGCCGGCGGCGAGCAGCACCGGCTCCTCGGGCGGGCCGTCGGGCAGCGTGCCCGACGGCGGCTGGGCGGCCAGCACGTCGTGGTCGGTGAGGACGGCGATCGGGGACGCGGCGGGGGTCGTGCCCGTGCCGCCCGCGCGCAGGACCAGGGCTCCGGCCCTGGCCAGTTCGCCGACGGTGGTGGTGGGGCGGCCGACCGGTCCGGTACCGGCGTCGGCCGGGTCGGTCACGGGCGGCGGGGTCAGCTCACAGGTCCGGCGCAGGGTCTCCGTCAGGCTCTCGCGCACCCCGGCCAGCTGGGCCGCGCCCTCGGCGGCGGCCGGGGGCGGCAGCCGGCGGGCGGGGGCGAGGTCGACGTCGTCGTCGAGGAGCTCGACGACGGGGAGGGAGCGGCTCACGCCCGGCGTCGCCGCGACGCCGCCGTCCCGGTCGAAGGGCGTCCACGCGTCGAGTACGGCGGTGTGGACGCTCGGCCAGTCGATCCGGTCGCGGGCGTCCCGCGCCGGGCCCGCGTGCTCGGAGGCGGTGTCGACGAGGAGGAGTTCGGCGGGGGGCCGCTCGCCGGGGACGGGCCGGCGCAGCACCCAGAGGTGCAGCGGGATGCCGTACGGCGGCGCGGCGCCGGCCGGGAGGGCGACGACCGCGCGCAGGGCGCCCCGGCGCAGCAGGTCGGCGCGGATCCGGCGGCCCGAGCGGCGGGAGGCGGCGGCGGGCGGCATGAGGAGGACGGCGGTGCCGCCGGGGCGGAGGCGGGCCAGGGCGTGCTGGACCCAGGCGAGTTCGGACTCGGTGCGGGCCGGGAAGCCGTACTCCCAGCGCGGGTCGTAGGCCAGTTCGTCGTGGCCCCAGTTGCGTTCGTTGAACGGCGGGTGGCAGAGGACGGCGTCCGCGGCGAGCGACGGGAAGGCGTCGGCGCGCAGGCTGTCGCCGGACCGGACGCGGATGTCGGCGTCGGTGGCGAGCGCCAGGCGCAGGGCGGTGAGCGCGGCGAGGTCGGGGTCGGCGTCCTGGCCGCAGAACGCGCCGGGCCGCTCGACCGCGGTGAGCAGGCTGCCGGTGCCGGAAGCGGGGTCGAGGACGGTGAGCGGGGCGTCGTCGTCCGCGCCGGTGGCGAGCGCCGCCATGAGGGCGGCGGGGCCGGGCGGGGTCAGGGTGTACTGCCGCGGGTTGGCGTCGAGGTGACGGCCGAGCAGGAACTCGAACGCCGCGCGGACCCCGGTCTCGGCCGCCAGCTCGGCCGCCCCGCGCAGGAGGGGGACGGAGGCGGCGAGCGCGGTGCTGGTGGGGGTGAGGACGGGCCGCCCGTGGCCGAGGCGCTCGCCGAGCGTCTCCTCCAGGGCGACGGGCAGCACCTCGACGAGCCGCTCGTCGGGCAGCTCGGCCAGCGCGGGCCAGGCCGCGGACCGCTCCCGTACGAGGAGGAGGGCGCAGCCCGCGTGGACGAGGGCGGTGACGGCGCCCGCCGGATGGCCGGCGACCTGCTGCCAGACCCGCTCTCGGAGTGGGACCTCGGCCAGTTTTCCCTGGTCGCGGAGCCACTGCTCGACCTCGACGAGGGCGAAGGAGGGGCTGGCCTCGGTGCCGCCGACGGGCTTGGGGAAGTCGGCGTGGCGGCGGCGCCAGTTGCTGACGGCGGCCCGGCCGACCCCCGCGAGCCGGGCGATCCCGGCGGCGGTCACCTCGGCCCCGCTCACCTCTTCGGTGCCCGCGTCCCCGCTGTCTCCGCCGCCTACGTCCGCTGCGCGCTCCGGCACGTGACCCATCTCCCCTGTTTCGCCCGCTTGCTCGTCCTGCTCTTCCTCGTGTGACACCAATCCTACTGACGAACGCCCGCCGCACCACTTCACAGTGTGAGTCGATCCGTTTTTCGTGAACCGTGTTGACTCGGTTCACAGGCTCTGCTGTGATTGACCCATCGCGCCAGACATCTTCACCGTCCGGGAGGACACACCCATGTCGTACGACACCCAGGTCCCGCCTGCCGCCGCCCCGCAGGTCATGCGCAACGGGCTCGGCACCGCGGCCCTGATCCTCGGCATCATCGGCACGCTCTCCGGCCTCATCCCGCTCTTCTTCTGGCTGGCCGGCATCCTCGGCCTGATCGCCCTGATCCTGGGCCTCGTCGCCAGGGGCCGCGTGAAGCGCCGCGAGGCGAACAACAAGGGAGTGGCCCTCACCGGCGCGATCCTGGGCCTCGCGGCCCTGGTCCTCTCGGTCGTCGGCGCGGTCATCACGTTCACGGCCGTCAGCGACGCGGTCGACGAGCTCGACAAGGCGGTCAAGGACGCGGCCCCGAAGGACCCGAGCGCGAGCCCGAAGGGCAAGGCCCCGGCCGACTCCGCCTCCAAGGCCCCCGCCGGCGACGCCGGCAAGAAGGACAAGGGCGCGGGTCTCGCCGACGGCGACACCTCGGTCTACGACGACGACGTCAAGGTCACGGTCTCGGACCCGAAGCCGTACACCCCGGGCGAGTACGCGATCGGCCACACCAAGGGCAACACGGCCTACCAGGTCACCGTCGTCATCGAGAACGGCGGCAAGGAGAAGTTCGACACCGCCCTCGTGTCCCTGAGCGCCACCGCGGGCAACGACGGCGTCGCCTCCGAGCAGATCTTCGACGACAAGGTCGGCGCGGGCTTCGAAGGCACGATCATGCCCGGCAAGAAGGCCACGATCACCGTCGCCTTCGACGCCCCCAAGGCCGCCAAGAACCTCACGGTCGAGGTCAACCCCGGCTTCACCTACGACGCCTCGCAGTGGGAGCTGAAGATCGGCTGACCCGGCACCACCGGGCGCCACTCCGGCACCGCCGAACCACCCCCGGCACCACCGGGCTCCACCGAGCCCTACCGAGCACCGCCCAGCACCACCCACCACCACCGCGCCCCACCGAGCACCACCCAGCACCACCGAGCACGCCAGGACCGGGGGCCCTCAGGGGCCCCCACCGCCCGTACGACCCCTCTCGGAGACACTTCATGCGCGCCCTCACCCGCCCCCGGATCCACCCCGCCACCCGGACGACCCGCATCGCCGCCACCACGCTCCTGTGCGCCGCCGTCGCGGCCGGCGCCGCCGCCTGCGGCCCGTTCGCGGACGAGGCGAAGGGCAAGCCGGCGGGTCCCTTCGCGGAGCTGACGGGGTCGCAGATCGCCGAAAAGGCGTTCGCCGCGACGAGGACGGCGAAGTCGCTGACCCTGACCGTCGACCTGAAGTCCGCCGACGAGCCGACGAAGGGCTACCTGTCCCTGGACGCCGAGGGGAAGTGCGCGGGCACGCTGACCTTCGACACGGTCAACACGGCCGAGCTGGTCAAGGCCGACGACAAGGACGTGTACCTGCGCTTCGACGAGGGCTTCCTGCGCGCACAGGTCGAGGACGAGAGCCCGGAGGTGCAGGAGGCCACGCTCAAGGAGCTCAAGGGCCGCTGGGTGAAGACGCCCGTGTCCGACCCCGACTCCAAGGACATGACGGCGCTCTGCGACCTGGAGTCGCTGCTCTCCGCCTTCGAGGAGGGCGCGACCGGCATCAGCAGGGGCGGGGAGACCACCGTCGACGGGCACAAGGCGCTGGCGCTGACGGAGCCGGGCGACGCCGGCGAGTCGAGCACGGTCTACGTGGCCACGGAGGGCACGCCGTACATCCTGAAGATCGTCACGAAGGGCGGCGAGGAGCCCGGGACGATCGCCTTCTCCCACTACGGGAAGCCGGTCGTCGCGAAGGTCCCCGCGCCGAAGGACGTCGTCGTCACCGACTGAGCCGCACGGACACGCGTACGCGGGGTGGGGCCGCCGCAGGGGAGCGGCCCCACCCCGCGTGCGCGTGTCCCCACCGGGGCACGGACACGGACGCGCGCCCGTGCCCGCCCGTGCGCCCGGACGTCAGATGCGGTGACGGACCCAGACGTTGGGCTCGACGTAGACCGCGTAGCCGCGCGTGACCTGGCAGTGGACCGGCACCAGGGCGCCCGCGACCTCGACCGGACCGTCCGTGTCGAAGGGGAGGCCGGTCCAGTCGCGCCACTGCTCGACGGAGCCGGAGACGGTCATCGAGGCCGCGGCCACCGCCACGATCGCGCCGCCCGCGCGCACGTGGACGCGGAGCCACGGGTCGTGCGGCAGGCCGTCCTCACGGGTGCGGAAGGCGTACTCGTGGATGGAGGTCCCGGCCTCCAGGTGCTTGCCGTTGGGGCGGACCGGGGCGACCAGTTCGGCGAAGCCGAGCCGGCCGACGTTCTCCCGCATGGCCGCGAGCATCCGGTGCGACAGGCCCTTGCCGAGGTGGGCGAGGTCGACGGTGATCTCGATCGCGCTCACGGTGTCCGCCTCCCTGCCGTGCCGCAGGTCGGAGAAGGCCCAGTTGAGGACCTCGTCCCAGCCCCGGGCGGGCAGCTCGCGGCGGCCCTCCGCGTCGAGCCGGAAGGGCACGCTGAAGCCACGGGCGACGACCGCGCCCTCCGCGTCGGTGGCGACGAGCACGTACTCCGGGAACTCCCGGACGATCCGGCCCATGTTGGCCCACCCGACCGGGTCGTACATCATGAACTCGGGCCAGAGGTCCTTCATGGACCACATCGCCCCTTCGAGTTCGGGTCGGGCGGCGAGGGTCGATATGTTGATGTCCATGCGGGCAGGATAGGGATCACTGCCCGCTACACCAACCGACTTTCCCGTCTGTTTTCATGGCGGATTTCCCGACAGGGCCCCGCGCTACGGGAGTTTCTGCTGCGGGCAGCCGCCGAGGACCCTCTTCATCGCGTCCCGCTCACCCGTCGTCACCCACACCCCGTACTTCTTCTTCACCGCGACCTGCCGGGCCACGTAGGTGCAGCGGAAGGCCTTGTTCGGCGGCAGCCAGGTCGCCGCGTCGCCGTCGGACTTGCGGCGGTTGGCGGACGCGTCGACGGCGAGGAGGTTGAGCGGGTCGTTGGCGAAGCGGCGCCGGGTCTCCCCGTCCCACTTCTGCGCACCCTTCTGCCAGGCGTCGGAGAGCGCGACGACGTGGTCGATGTCGACCTTGCTGCGGCCCCGGACATAGGGCACGTCGGCGCCCGTGTACGGGTCGTCGGCCAGGGTGCCGGACGCGACCTTGCAGCGGCCGTCCGTGAAGCGGACGCCGGTCAGGTCGCGCTTGAGTATGTCGTCGCGGGTGCCGCAGCCGTTGCCGTCGACGTCCACCCAGGAGCGGCCGAACTTCTCCCGCTCGTAACCGGCCTTCGGGGCGCGGCCCTTGACCGTGAGGGTGTCCACGGCCGCCAGGGCCGTACCGCGTGCCGCGGGCTTGCCGCCCGAGCCGTCGCCCGGCCCGGGGGTGCCGGTACCGGGCGAGCATGCGGTGGCGACGAGCGCGGCGGCGGCGAGCACCGTGGCGGCCAGGGGCCTTCGATTCGTTCGATACGTCCGTTGTGTGAACACCCCGGAATCCTAAGGGGGTGTCCTGTCGGCGGCTCAGAACGTACCGAGGGGTGCCCTGTCGGCCGCTCAGATCTTGCCGATGCCCAAAGTGTTCTCGGAGGGGAGCAGGCCGGAGCCGATCGCGGCGAGCCAGGGGCCGCCGAGGAGGTTGGCGAGCCGGGCGGTGGACTCGGGGCCGAGGGCGGTCCAGGGGGCGGCGGCCAGGACGTCCGTACGGTGCTCGACGTCGGCGCGGAGGGCGCGGCCCGCCTCGGTGACGGCGCCGGCCGGGTCGAGGAGGCCGCGGGCGGTCAGGCGGGCGCGGACGGCCGACCAGTCGGCGGCGGACCAGCCGCGGCTCTCGAAGACGGGCTCCGGGGCGGCGCCGACGGCGGCGAAGGAGACGAGCGCCTCGACCGGGTCGAGTCCGGCGGCGAGGAGGGCGGCGAGGTGCCCGTCGCCGCGGTGCTCGCGCAGGACCGTCGCGGCCTGCCAGAGGACGAGGTGCGGGGCGTCGGGCCAGGGCAGTCCGGCGTTGGCGGCGGCGAGCGGGCGTCCGGCCAGGCCGAGCGGCCGGACGGCCTCCGCGGCGCGGCGGGCGAGCGCGGCGGCCTCGGCGAGTTCGGGGCCCGCGACGGCGTCGTCGCCGAGGACGGCCCGGTAGGTGCGGTCGACGGCCCGCAGCCGGGCGGCGAGGACCTTGGCCGGGGCGGCGGTCTCCCAGACGGCGGGGACGTAACGGGCGACCATCCCGGGGCTGAAGCTGTAGAAGGCGGAGGTCACCGGGAGCGGGCCCGCGGTGCCGAGGGGCGCGGCCCGCCAGGCGAAGTAGGAGGGCCAGCGCTCGGCGGTGTCGTAGCCGAGGGCGGCGGCCTCGTCGAAGGCCTCGGGGGCGTAGTAGAGCAGGGCGTGCAGGGGTTCGAGCAGGTGCCACATCTGGCGTACGCGTCCGGGTTCCACGGCTTCCTCGTTCCCTCGCTCCATCGTCTTGTCACTGACTAGATTGCTCCGGCGCCCTCAACTTGTCAATGCCTAGATACGGGCTACGCTGCTGCCATGACGAGCCGGAACAGCTACCACCACGGCGACCTGCGACAGGCCGTCCTCGGCGCCGCCCTCGACGTCATCGCCGCCGAGGGCCCCGGAGCCCTGAGCCTGCGCGACCTCGCCCGCCGCGCCGGGGTCTCCCACGCCGCCCCCGCCCACCACTTCAAGGACCGCACCGGACTCCTCACCGCCATCGCCGCCCAGGGGTACGGGCTGCTCGCGGACGCCCTCGCCGACGCGCCCGAACTGAGCGAACGCGGCGTGCGGTACGTACGGTTCGCCGTCGACCACCCCGCCCACTTCACCGTCATGTTCCAGCCCGAGCTGCTGCGCGCCGACGACCCCGACCTCCTCGCCGCCAAGGACCGCGCCTCCGCCGAACTCCGCGCGGGCGTCACCGACCTGGGGAACGTCCCCGACCCCCGCACCGCCGGTATCGCCGCCTGGTCGCTCGCCCACGGCTTCGCGACCCTGCTCCTCACCCGCAACCTGGACGACCCCGTCGGCGACCGGGACCCGGGAGAGGTGTTCCGCTCCCTGACCGGCTCGATGTTCGGCCCTCCGGGAGCTTGATGCTCCCTCAACTCCCTTGGGGCGCAAGGGAATAGACGGAGCCGATCAAGGCTTGGAACCTATGTGCGCCCACCGGCGCCAGCGATCGAACTCCACGGGGGAAACACCAGATGAGCACCCGCACGACCGTCCGGCGCTCCGCCGCCGCCCTGCTCGCCGCGACCACCCTGACCCTCCTGCCGACCACCGCGACGGCCACGGCCACCACGGGCACGACCGCCGACCGTCACACGGACGGCGGGTGGCGCGGCGCCTGGGCCGCCTCCCCGCAGTCGGCGGCCGAGTCCTTCAGCCCCAACTGGTCGCGGCAGGGCTTCGCCGACCAGACGGTCCGCCAGGTCGTACGCGTCACCGCGAGCGGCACCCGGAACCGGATCGAGCTGACCAACCGCTACGGCACCACCCCGCTGCGGATCACCGGCGCCACCGTCGCCCGTACCGCCGACGGCGGCGCGGTCGAGCCCGGCTCCGTACGCCGGCTGCTCTTCGGCGGCCGGACGTCCGTGACCATCCCGGCCGGCGGCACCCTCCGCAGCGACGCCGCGCACCTCCCCGTCGAGGCCTTCGAGTCGCTGACCGTGACCCTCTACCTGGCGGGCGAGACCGGCCCCGCCACCTTCCACCAGTTCGCCACGGCCACCAGCTACCGCGCGAACGGCGACCACCGCGCCGACGTGTCCGGCACCGCCTTCGGCGAGAGCACCGACTCCTGGTACTACCTCTCCGGCGTCGAGGTCTCCGGCGGCCGGGAGGCCGGACGGAGGAACGGCATCGTCGCCTTCGGCGACTCGATCACCGACGGCGTCGGCTCCACGGCGAACGCGAACGACCGCTACCCCGACGAGCTCGCCGAACGCCTCGCCGCCGCCGGCAGGCCCCGCGCCGTCCTCAACCACGGCATCGGCGGCAACCAGGTCGTCAACGACACCACCTGGGCCGGCGAGAAGGCCCTCACCCGCTTCCGCAAGGACGTCCTCACCGAACCCGGCGTCCGGACCGTCATCCTCCTCGAAGGCATCAACGACATCGGCGGCAGCGGCCCCGCCTTCCCGGACCCCACCCCCGAGGTCTCCGTCGACCGGCTGATCGCCGGCCACCTCACCCTCGTCCGCGAGGCCCACGCCAAGGGCCTCAAGGTCATCGGCGCGACCCTCACCCCGATCGAGGGCTCCTTCTACGACAGCCCGGAGAACGAAGCCAAGCGGACCGCCTTCAACGAGTGGGTCCGCACCTCCGCCGCCTACGACGCCGTCGTCGACTTCGACCGCGCCGTCGCCGACCCGGCCCACCCGGACCGCATCCTCCCCGCCTACGACGCCGGCGACCACCTCCACCCGAGCGACGCCGGCTACGCCGCCCTGGCCCGCGCCCTCGACCTCGACGAGCTCTGACCGCACCGTCGCCCCGGCCGCCCCGATCCCGGGGCCGGCCGGGGCGACACCGTCACGAGTCGAGGATCGTCGTCAGGAACTCCCCGGTCCACGCCAGCAGTTCACGGCCGACCACCGGCTTGCCGCCGATCTTGCCCGCCGTCGGACGCGGGACGAGGATCTGGCGGACGGCCGGCTTGATGACCGTACGCGGGTGGAGGCGCTTGAGGCGCAGCTCCTGCGACTCGCGCAACTCCACCGGCGCGAAACGGATGTTGGAGCCCTGGAGGACGATCTCGCCGACACCGCAGGAACGGGCCAGCATCCGCAGGCCCGCCACCAGGAGCAGGTTCTCGACGGGCTCCGGCAGCTTGCCGTAGCGGTCGGTGAGCTCCTCCCGCACGGCCCTGATGTCCTCCTCCGAGTTGGCGGAGGCGATGGAGCGGTAGGCCTGGAGGCGCAGCCGCTCCCCGGGGGCGTAGTCGTGCGGCATGTGGGCGTCCACCGGCAGCTCGATCTTGACCTCCAGGGGGGCCTCCTCCTCCACCCCGCCCTCCATCTGCGCCCGGTAGTCCGCGACCGCCTCGCCGACCATCCGGACGTACAGGTCGAAGCCGACGCCCGCGATGTGGCCGGACTGCTCGCCGCCGAGGAGGTTGCCCGCGCCGCGGATCTCCAGGTCCTTCATGGCCACGTACATGCCGGCGCCCATCTCGGTGTGCTGGGCGATCGTCGCGAGCCGCTCGTGCGCGGTCTCGGTCAGCGGCTTCTCCGGCGGGTAGAGGAAGTACGCGTACCCTCGCTCGCGGCCACGGCCGACGCGGCCGCGCAGCTGGTGCAGCTGCGACAGGCCGAAGTTGTCGCCGCGCTCCACGATCAGGGTGTTGGCGTTGGAGATGTCGATGCCGGACTCCACGATCGTCGTGGACACGAGCACGTCGAACTTCTTCTCCCAGAAGTCCACCACGACCTGTTCGAGCGCCGACTCCGACATCTGGCCGTGCGCGGTCGCGATCCGCGCCTCGGGCACGATCTCCCGGAGCCGGGCCGCCGCCCGGTCGATCGAGTCGACCCGGTTGTGGATGTAGAAGACCTGGCCCTCGCGCAGGAGTTCACGGCGCACGGCCGCGCCGATCTGCTTCTCCTCGTACGGGCCGACGAAGGTGAGGACCGGATGCCGCTCCTCCGGCGGGGTGGTGATCGTCGACATCTCGCGGATGCCGGTGACCGCCATCTCCAGCGTGCGGGGGATGGGGGTGGCCGACATGGTCAGCACGTCGACGTTGGCGCGGAGCTTCTTCAGCTGCTCCTTGTGCTCGACGCCGAAGCGCTGCTCCTCGTCGACGATGACCAGACCCAGGTCCTTGAACTTCGTCTCCGACGAGAACAGGCGGTGGGTGCCGATGACGACGTCGACCGACCCCTCCCGCAGCCCCTCCAGGGTCGCCTTCGACTCGGTGTCGCTCTGGAAGCGGGACAGCGCCCGCACCTTCACCGGGAACTGGGAGTACCGCTCGCTGAACGTGCCGAAGTGCTGCTGCACGAGCAGGGTCGTCGGGACGAGGACCGCGACCTGCTTGCCGTCCTGGACGGCCTTGAACGCCGCCCGCACCGCGATCTCCGTCTTGCCGTAGCCGACGTCGCCGCAGATCAGACGGTCCATCGGGACCGTCTTCTCCATGTCCTCCTTCACCTCGGCGATGGTCGACAGCTGGTCGGGCGTCTCCGCGTACGGGAAGGCGTCCTCCAGCTCCCGCTGCCACGGCGTGTCCCCGCCGAAGGCGTGGCCGGGGGCCGCCATCCGGGCCGAGTACAGCTTGATCAGGTCGGCCGCGATCTCCTTGACGGCCTTCTTCGCGCGCTGCTTCGTCTTCGTCCAGTCCGCGCCGCCGAGCCGGTGCAGGGTCGGCGCCTCGCCGCCCACGTACTTGGTGACCTGCTCCAGCTGGTCCGTCGGGATGTAGAGCCGGTCGCCGGGCTGGCCGCGCTTCGCGGGCGCGTACTCGACGAGGAGGTACTCGCGGGTGGCGCCCTGCACCGTCCGCTGGACCATCTCCACGTACCGGCCCACGCCGTGCTGCTCGTGCACGATGTAGTCGCCGACCTCCAGGGTCAGCGGGTCGATCGTCTTGCGGCGCTTGGCCGGCATCCGCTGGCCGTCCTTGCCAGCCGCCTTCTGGCCGGACAGGTCGGTCTCGGTGAGGACGGCGAGCTTGAGGGCCGGGTCGACGAAGCCGTAGTCGATGGAGCCGGTCGACACGTGCACGACGGACGGCGAGATCTCCGCCAGGTCGGCGTCCAGACGGGCGGCGATGCCCTCGCCGCCGAGGACCTCGACCGTGCGGGACGCGGGGCCGTGCGCCTCCGTCACGTAGACCGTGCGCCAGCCGTCGGCCAGCCAGCCCTTGGTGTCGGCGAGCGCGCGTGCGGTGTCGCCGCGGTACGACTCCGGGGCGTGCATGCCGAGCGTCAGGGTGTCGCCCGACACGACCTCGTCCGCGGCGAACGGCGACACCGACCACCAGGCGATGCCCAGCTCCCGCGCCCGGTCCCGCACGTCCGCGATCCCCCACAGGGACGCCGCGTCCACGTCGATCGGCGCCTCGCCTCCGCCGGCGGTCGCCGCCCAGGACGCCTGCAGGAACTCCTGCGACGTCGCCACCAGGTCCGCCGCCCGGGT
This sequence comes from Streptomyces sp. LMG1-1-1.1, assembly GCF_040815545.1. NCBI lineage: Bacteria > Bacillati > Actinomycetota > Actinomycetes > Kitasatosporales > Streptomycetaceae > Streptomyces > Streptomyces sp. LMG1-1-1.1. The sequence goes on from NZ_JBFPNH010000037.1 coordinate 81,186, forward strand.
CCGCACCCGCTCGGGGTCGCAGACCACCGCCATGGCGCCCTTCGGCAGCACGTCGAGCAGCAGCTCCATGTCGTCGACGAGGACCGGTGCGAGGGACTCCATGCCCTCGACCGCGATGCCCTCCGCGATCTTGTCCAGCAGCTCCGCGAGCTCCGGGTGCGCCTCGGCCAGCTCGCGGGCCCGGGCCCGCACGTCGTCGGTCAGCAGCAGCTCGCGGCAGGGCGGCGCCCACAGCCCGTGCTCGGCGACCTCCAGGGACCGCTGGTCGGCGACCTTGAAGTAGCGGATCTCCTCGACTTCGTCGCCCCAGAACTCGATCCGGAGCGGATGCTCCTCGGTCGGCGGGAAGACGTCCAGGATGCCGCCGCGCACGGCGAACTCGCCGCGCTTCTCGACCAGCTCCACCCGGGAGTACGCGGCCGCCGCCAGGCCCTCGACGATCTCGTTCAGATCCGCCGTCCGGCCGCTGCGCAGCGCCACGGGCTCCAGGTCCCCCAGGCCCTTGACCTGCGGCTGGAGCACGGAGCGGATCGGCGCGACGACCACGCTGACCGGTCCGGCCGCCGGGTCGTCGTCCCGGGGGTGCGCGAGGCGGCGCAGTACGGCCAGGCGGCGGCCGACGGTGTCCGAGCGCGGCGAGAGCCGCTCGTGCGGCAGCGTCTCCCACGACGGGTACTCGACGACCGTGTCCGGGTCGAGCAGCGACCGCAGCGCGGCCGCCAGGTCCTCGGCCTCCCGGCCGGTCGCGGTCACCGCGAGCACCGGCCGCCCCGAGTCGCGGGCCAGCGCGGCCAGCGCGAACGGCCGCGCGGCGGCCGGACCGACCAGGTCCACATGCGGACGGTTCCCGTCGGCGGCGGCCTTCACCGCCTCGGCGAGAGCCGCGTCCTTGACGACGACATCGAGCAGACCGTGCAGGCTCATGAAGGTGTCCATCCCGAGGGGTGCCGGAGGCGGGCAACACGAACAGCCCGACACGTCGTACGGGCCGGGGTGTCCAGCGTACGACGGTGCACCGACAGTCGCTTCCGAAACACGGGCGGCCCCGGTGGAGCTCCACCGGGGCCGTACCGCTTCGGGTCGGTGCCTCTACTCGCTCGCGATCGCGTTCAGGACGTTCATCCGGCCGGCCCGGAAGGCCGGCACGAGGGCCGCGAAGAGGCCCACGAAGGCCGAGCCCACGAACACGGTGAGGATGGTCGGCCACGGGATGTCCAGGACCCCCAGGCCCTCCAGGGCGAGGAGCTTCTGGGCGGCCGTGCCCCAGCCCATGCCCAGGCCGAGGCCGAGGAGGGCGCCGAAGAGGGCGATGACCACCGACTCCAGCCGGATCATGCGGCGCAGCTGGCGGCGGGAGAGGCCGATGGCCCGCATGAGGCCGATCTCGCGGGTCCGCTCGACCACCGAGAGGGCGAGGGTGTTCACGACGCCGAGGACGGCGACGACGATCGCCAGGGCGAGGAGCCCGTACACGATGTTGAGCAGCTGGCCGACCTGGTCCTTGAGGTCCTCCTTGTAGTCGGCCTGGTTGCTGGCCTTGTACTGCGGGTAGGGCGCCAGCGCGTCCTTGACTGCCTGGTAGGCCTGGGTCTCCTGGCCGTCCTTCGCGCTGGCGAGCAGGAGCAGGCTGCGCGGCATCCGGTCGGCGGGGACGTGCTCGGCGAGCGTGGCGACGTTCACGTACATCGCCCCCTTGTCGACCTGGCCGGTGTCCGCGGTGATCGCCGCGACCTTCAGCTTCGCCGTCTCGCCGCCCTTGAACGCGACGGTCAGGACGTCGCCGACCTTCACGCCGTGCTCGGTCGCGTAGTCGCTGCCGACGGACATCGCGCCCTTGCCGTAGGCGTCCGCCAGCGTGCCGGCGGTGGTCTCGCGACGCAGGTCCTTCATGTACGTCGGGTCGGTGGCGGCCATGTCGGCCGTGGAGACCTTGCCGCTCGGGTCGGTGACCTTGGCGTCGACCCACCGGTACTCGGTCACGTGGTCCAGGGCCGGGACCTTCTCCAGGGCCTCCTGCGCCTGCGGCACGATCGGCTGCCCGGTGCCGGACTGCACGATGAAGTCGGCGCCGACGGACCGGTCCAGTTCCTCGGTGGCCGAGGCCACCATCGAGGAGCCGACCACCGAGAGGCAGGCGACCAGCGCGAGGCCGATCATCAGGGCGGCGCCCGTGGCGCCGGTGCGCCGCGGGTTGCGCAGCGCGTTGCGTTCGGCCATCCGGCCGACGGGGCCGAAGACCCGCAGGACGACGACGCCGAGGGCGCGGACCACACCGCCCGCGAGGAGCGGGCCGATGACGACGAAGCCCAGCAGGGAAAGGACCACGCCGAGACCGAGCCACAGGGAGCCGGGGCCGGCCTCCGCCGCGCGGGTCGCCGTCCACAGCGCCGCCGCTCCGGCGGCCGTGAGGGCGAGCCCGAGCCCGGCGCGGACCCAGCCGGCCTTCCCGTCGGCGGGAGTGCCCGCGTCGCGGAGGGCCGCCATCGGGGAGACCTTGCCGGCCCGGCGGGCCGGGATGTACGCGGCGAGGACGGTGACGACGATGCCGAGGACCAGGCCCACGACCGGGGTCGTCCACTTCACGGTGAGGTCGCGGGTGGAGAGCTCCATGCCGACCGCGGACATCAGCTTCATCAGGCCGACGGCGAGACCGACGCCCGCCGCCACTCCGGCGACCGAGCCAACGACGCCGAGCAGCACGGCCTCGACGAGGACGGAACGGTTCACCTGCCTGCGGCTCGACCCGATGGCCCGCATCAGGCCGATCTCGCGGGTGCGCTGGGCGACCAGCATCGAGAAGGTGTTGACGATGAGGAAGATGCCGACGAGGAAGGCGATCCCGGCGAAGCCGAGCATCGCGTACTTCATGACGTCGAGGAAGCCGGCGACGTCCTCGCGGCCCGCGTCGGCGGTCTCGGCGGCGGTCTGCAGCTTGTAGCCGTCGCCGATCGCGGCGGCGATGTCCGCCTTCAGGGCGTCGTCGCCGACGCCCGGCTTCGCGTCGGCGGTGATCTGGGTGAACAGGCCTTCCTTGCCGAGCAGTCCGCGCTGCGCGGTGGCCGTGTCGAAGTAGACGACCGTGGCGCCCGGGTTGGTGACCTTGAAGTCGACGATGCCGGAGATCTTCGCGGTGAGGTCGCCGGTCACGGCGATGGTCCGCAGCGTGTCGCCGATCTTCAGGTGGTGCTTCTCGGCGGTCGCGCCGTCGACGACCACGTCGGTCGGGCCGCGCGGCTCGTGGCCGGAGACGAGCTCCACCGAACGCAGCTCGTTCGGCGTCCAGTTGACCGCGATGGTCGGCGCGCCGCCGGTGGGACCGACGTTCTTGTTCCGCCCGTCGACGACCGTGACGCTGGTGGACGCGACCGAGCCCTGGGCGGCCTGTACGCCCTCCGCCTTGCGCACCTGCTCGACGAGCGAGGCGGGCAGGGCCTCCGGGCGGCCGGTCTGCGGGGTCTCGTCGTTGCCCGCCGCGTTCTTCGGGCTGACGGTGACGTCGGAGGCCGTCACCGCGAAGAGCTTGTCGAACGTCGTGTTCATCGTGTCCGAGAAAACCAGCGTGCCGCTGACGAACGCGACGGAGAGCAGCACGGCGACGGCCGAGAGCGCCATCCGGCCCTTGTGCGCGAAGAAGTTGCGCAGCGAGGTCTTGAGGACGCTCATGACGTCCGCCCGCGCGCGTCGAAGTCCTTCATCCGGTCGAGCACGGCGTCGGCCGTCGGCCGCTCCATCTCGTCCACGATCCGCCCGTCCGCCAGGTACAGCACCCGGTCCGCGTACGAGGCGGCCACCGGGTCGTGCGTCACCATCACGATGGTCTGCCCGAGCTCGTCCACCGACGTCCGCAGGAAGCCGAGCACCTCTGCGCCCGCCCGCGAGTCCAGGTTTCCGGTCGGCTCGTCCCCGAAGATGATCTCCGGCCGCGCCGCGAGCGCACGGGCCACCGCGACCCGCTGCTGCTGGCCGCCGGACAGCTCGTTCGGCCGGTGCTTCAGCCGGTCGGACAGGCCCACCGTGTCCACCACGCGCCGCAGCCACTCCGCGTCGGGCTTCCGCCCCGCGATGTCCATCGGCAGCGTGATGTTCTCGATCGCGCTCAGCGTCGGCAGCAGGTTGAACGCCTGGAAGATGAACCCGATCCGGTCCCTCCGAAGCCGCGTCAGCTTCTTGTCCTTCAGGCCGGTGATCTCGGTCTCGTCGAGGAAGATCTGCCCACTGGTCACGGTGTCGAGCCCCGCGAGGCAGTGCATCAGCGTCGACTTGCCCGAGCCCGACGGCCCCATGATCGCGGTGAACTGCCCCCGCGCGATGTCCACGTCCACGGAATCCAGCGCCACGACCCGGGTCTCCCCCGATCCGTACGCCTTCACGACCTGCCGCGCCCGCGCAGCGACGGCCGTACGCCCTCCAGTACCCCCGTGCCTGGGGATGGTCACAGCCGAAGTCACGGTTCTCTCCTCGAAGCGGTTGGCTTGCTTTGTAAGTCCCAGTTAAGAACCCCGTACCCCCCTCCACCTCATCCGCCGGTACGAACGACCCCTGGCCCCTATGGGGGAGGGGCCCCTAGGGGTTCCTCCACCTGTGGTCCTAGTGAGACCCTGTCCCCGAACATTTAGGTGTACGAAGAAAGGAATGGTGCGCGCGGTGACGGAACCGTCGACGACCCGGGCCGGGGCCGATCCGGCGCCCGCGTCCCCCTCGCCCTCCCCCGCTCCCGCGCGCCGGGGCCCCGTCGTGGCGGCGCTGATGATCACGATGGGGCTGGCGGCGATCGACGGGACGATCGTGTCCACGGCGGTGCCGCAGATCGTGGGCGACCTCGGCGGACTGGCCGTGTTCTCGTGGCTGTTCTCCGGATACCTGCTGGCGGTGACCGTGACGCTGCCGGTGTACGGGAAGCTCAGCGACACCTTCGGGCGGAAGCCGGTGCTCATCGCCGGGGTCGTCCTGTTCGTCATCGGGTCGCTGCTGTGCGCGGCGGCGTGGAACATGGCGTCGCTGATCGCGTTCCGGGTCGTGCAGGGCTTCGGCGGCGGCGCGCTCCAGGGAACGATCCAGACGATCGCCGCCGATCTGTACCCGCTGAAGGAACGCCCCAAGATCCAGGCGAAGCTGTCCTCCGTGTGGGCCGCGTCCTCCGTCGCGGGACCGGCGGCGGGCGGCCTCCTCGCCGGGTACGCGGACTGGCGCTGGATCTTCCTCGTCAACCTGCCGGTGGGGCTGCTCGCCCTCTGGCTGATCGGCCGCAACCTCGTCGAACCCGCCCGCACCGCCGCCCGCGCACGGGTGCGGATCGACTGGGCGGGGGCGCTCGCCATCTTCGCCACCGGGGCGCTGCTGCTCACCGCGCTGGTCCAGGGCGGCGTCGCGTGGCCCTGGCTCTCCGCGCCCTCCCTCGGCCTCCTCGGCGGAGCCGCCGTCCTCGCCGGCGTGACCGTCGCCGTCGAGCGGCGCGCCGCCGAGCCGATCATCCCCGGCTGGGTGTGGCGGCGCCGCACGATATCCGCCGTCAACCTCGCCCTCGGGGCCCTCGGGCTGCTCATGGTCGCCCCGACCGTCTTCCTGCCCACGTACGCCCAGTCCGTCCTGGGTCTCGGGCCGATCGCCGCCGGGTTCGTCCTCTCCGTGATGACCCTGAGCTGGCCCGTCTCCGCCGCGTTCTCCAACCGCGTCTACACCCGGATCGGCTTCCGCCTCACCGCGATCCTCGGCATCTCCTGCGCCCTCCTCGTCCTGCTCGCCTTCCCCCTCCTGCCGTTCCCCGGCGCACCGTGGCAGCCCGCCCTCCTCATGCTGCTGCTCGGCGCCGCGCTCGGCCTCTTCCAGCTCCCCCTGATCGTCGGCGTCCAGTCGACCGTCCCCTACGAGGAACGCGGCACCACCACCGCCTCCGTCCTCTTCTGCCGCCAGGTCGGCCAGAGCGTCGGCGCCGCCGTCTTCGGCGCCCTCGCCAACTCCGTCCTCGCCTCCCGGCTCGGCGCCGCCGGCGACCTCGACACCCTCGCCCGCGCCCTCGCGGCCCCCGCCTCCCTCACCGCCGAGGCCACCGACCACCTCCGCCGCGCCGTCGACGCCGCCGTCGACTACGTCTACCTCGGCGCCGCCGGTGCCGCCGCGCTCGCCCTCCTCGTCCTCCTCACCCTGGCGCCGCGCCGCTTCCCCGTCCTCGCGGAGGAAGGGGAGCGGCGCGGCGCGGAGTGAGAGCGGACGCGTCCGCGGAACGCCGTCCTCGTCCCGGGCTCAGGGGACGGGGCGGGTCACGCGGGGCGCGGGATCGTGAGGCAGAAGGGGTGGCCCGCCGGGTCGAGGAGGACGCGCCACAGGTCGGGGCGGGGCTGGTCGGGGGCGAGGGTGGCGCCCCATGCGACGAGTCGGGTGGTGGCCTCGTCGAGGTCGGGGACGTCGAAGTCGAGGTGGAGTTGCTGAGGGGTGTCCTGGCCGGGCCAGGTCGGGGGGCGGTAGTCGTCGACGCGCTGGAAGCCGAGGAAGAGGCCGTCGGCGCCGCGGAGGCCGGCGAAGTCGTCGTCGGAGCGGTCGGCGAGGGGGAGGCCGGTGGCGCGGTGGTAGAAGGTGGCGAGGGCCATGGGGTCGGCGCAGTCGAGGGTGACGGCCGTCAGTTTCATGAGCATGGGCGGGGAGCCTACGGGGTGCGTTCGGGGCCTTCCGAGCCCGTCAAGTCGTCGCCTTCGTCGGCCTGTTCCCTGTCGCTGCCGCCTTCGCCGGCCTGTTCCCCGTCGCTGCCGCCTTCGCTGGCCGGTCCCTCGTCGCTGCCGCCTTCGTCGGCCTGTCCCTCGTCGCCGTCGCCTTCGTCGGCCGGTTCCTCGTCGGGGGCGGCGGCTCGGCCGGTGAGGGCGGCGAGGGAGGTGCGGATGTGTTCCATGTGGGAGTGGATCTCGTCGCGGGCCTCGTCGTGTTCGCGGACGACGCGTTCGGTCTCGCGGTCGACGCGCTCGGCCTTCATCCGGGCTTCGGCGAGGAGTTCCTCCGCGCGGGCTTCGGCGTCCTCCTGGCCGTGGCGGGCCTGCTCCTCGGTCTCGGCGAGGGCGCGCCGGGCCTCGGCGAGCCGTGCTTCGGCGGCGGTGACGAGCGCGTCGTGGCGGGCGTCGAGGTCGGTGGCGCGGGCCTCGGCCTCCCGGTCGGCGTCGTCGCGTACGGCGGTCTGCTCGGCGCGCTGGGCGGCGAGGAGTTCGGTGGTGCGCCGCCGGGTCTCCTCGAAGGCCCCGTGGGCCGCGGCGCGCTGTTCGCCGGTGTCGCGGTGGGCGTCGGAGGCCAGTTCGGCGGCCTGTTCGCGGGCGGCTTCCAGGGTCGCCCCGGCGGCGGTCTCGGCGGCGGTGCGGACGTCTTCGGCGTAGGCCCGGGCGGCTTCGGCGGCCTCGGCGCCGGCGGCCTCTGCGGCTTCCGCGAGGGCCTGGGCCTCGGCTTCGGCGGCGCGGACGAGGGCCTCGTCCTCCTGCTCGGCCATCTCCAGTATCGCGCGGGCCCGCTCGCCGAGGGACTCGTAGCGCTGGGGTGCGAGGGCCTCGACGACGGCGCGCAGCCGGGCGGCCTCGGCCTCCATCTCCTTGGCGAGCACGGTGAGCCGCGCCGCCCGTTCCCAGGATCCGTCGCGTTCCTCGGAGAGTGCGGCGACGTACCGGTCGACCTGTTCGGGGCGGTATCCCCGGCCTCGTCCGACAGCGAACCCCATCCCTGACGCCCCTTCCCTTATGGCCTCAAACGTCAAGGATGCGCCATCAGAACGGACAAAAGGCGCCGAACGTGCATGCACGTCGAGCGCCTTTCGTCACATTCCGCCTGCCGGTGGCTACAGGAGGCCGTCCCACATCTGCTCCAGGAGCACCGACCACCAGTTCTCCGGGGACGACAGCGCCTGCGGGTCGAGCATCGCCAACTGCGCCTGGAAGTCGACGGTCCAGCGGCCCGCCTGCTCGGGGTTGAGCCCGAAGCGCAGCCGCCACATGCGGCCGAGCAGCGCCAGGGAGCGGGTGAACTCGGGCAGTCCGGTGTTCACGAACTGCGGCGGCACCGGCTGCCCGCCGGGTCCGGCCTCCACCGGGACCGCCACGATGTGCGCGGTGCCGTACTGGACGCAGATCGCCCGGCCGAAGTCCGAACCGAGCACCAGGTACGAGCTGGCGTCCGACGCGGGCTGCACCTGACGCTGCGCCGCGAGCTCCGCGAGCGTCGGCACCACCGGCACGGCCGGCTGCGCCCAGAAGAACGGACCGAAGTCGGCCGGCAGACCCGCCCACACCAGCGTCCGCGCCACCAGCTCGGGCACGCCCTGCCGGGACACCGCGCGCTGGTCGAAGCGGAGGATGCCGGGACCGAACGCCCCGGCCAGCTCCTGCGCGATGCCCTCCGGCGGGATCGGCGGCGTCGGCTGCACCTGCGGCAGCGGCACCCGCACCGGCGCGGGCCGCGCCGGGCCGTCCGCGACCTGGTGCAACTCGCCCTGATGGGTCAGGAGTTGCCGCATGCCCTGCTGCCGGCCCGCGTGATCGCGGCCGTACGGGGCGATGCTGGTGATCCGCGCCTGCGGCCACGTCTCCCGGATCATCCGCGCGCAGTAACCGCCGGGCAGCTCACAGGACTCCAGCTCCGTGTGCAGTTCGAGCACCTGCTGCGGCGGCACGTTCATCGCGCGCAGCTCGTGCAGGATCTGCCACTCGGGGTGCGGGGTGCCCGGCGCCGAACGCCGGATGATCTGCGCCTCGGAACCGTCGGGCGCCCGGTACCGCAGCACCGCCTGGTAGCCCGGACCCACCGTCGGCTGTCCCGTCGGCTGCGGATAGCCGTACGCGGGGGGTACGGGACCGGCCGCGGGCGGCGGCGTGTGCCCGCCGTGCACCGGCGGCGCCGGAGCGGGCGGGGGCGGGACGCCCGGACCGGCCGGACCGGGGTGCGCCAGCATCGTCGCGGCGTGCGCGATACCGCCCGGCGGCGTACCGGGCACGCCCGGCGGCGGCGGGGGCGGCGGGGGCGCGCCGGGGCCGCCCTGGTTCGGGTGCGCCAGCATCGTCGCGGCGTGGTGGTGCAGCCGACGCCGCCGATCCCGCCGGAGGGCATCGCGCAGGAGCTGGCCGGGGCGTTCGGTCCCGGCATCCTCCGCTTCGACCAGCGCGCGGTGTCCCGGCAGGGCGTGC
>NZ_JBFPNH010000038.1:0-84844 GCF_040815545.1 Streptomyces sp. LMG1-1-1.1
GCGCCCGGCAGCGGCGCGCCCGGTGCGTGGCCCGGTGCGTCCGGTCAGGCCGCGCCGGCGGCGCAGGCACCGGCTCCGGCCGCGCCCGTGCAGGCGCAGCCGGCCCCGGTGTCCGGTGGAGGGGGCGGGGACACGGCGCAGGTGCGGAACCTGTGGCCGCAGATCCTGGACGCGGTGAAGAACCGGCGTCGTTTCACGTGGATCCTGCTCAGCCAGAACGCGCAGGTGGCGGGTTTCGACGGGACGACGCTGCAGCTCGGCTTCCTGAACGCCGGGGCGCGCGACAACTTCGCGAGCAGCGGCAGCGAGGAGGTCCTGAAGCAGGCCCTCGCCGAGCAGTTCCACGTGAACTGGAAGGTCGAGGCGATCATCGACCCCTCGGGCGGGGCCTCGCCGCCGCCCGCCGCGACGGGCTTCGGGGGTTCCGGCGGGACCGGAGGGTTCGGGGGCGGCAGGCCCGCCGCGCCTGCCCCGGCTTTCCAGCAGGCGCCGCCTCCGCCCGCGCCGGCGGCCCCGTCCGCGGCGTTCCCGCAGGCGGCCGCGCCGGCGCCGGCCCCCGCGTACAGCCCGCCGGCGCCGCAGCCGGTGGCGCCCGAGGACGACGTGCCGGAGGAGGACGACCCCGACCTCGTGGACTCCGCGCTGTCGGGGCACGACCTGATCGTGCGCGAGCTCGGAGCCACCGTTGTGGAGGAATACACGAACGAGTAGGGGCGTCTCGCTCGGTGGCCCGCACAAGGGGCATCCCGGCCAGCGGGCTACCCTGGCTGGCGTGAAGGTCCTCGTCATCGGCGGCGGCGCCCGCGAACACGCCCTGTGCCGCTCTCTCTCCCTCGATCCCGACGTCACCGCTCTGCACTGCGCGCCCGGCAACGCCGGAATCGCGGAGGTCGCCGAGCTGCACCCCGTCGACCAACTGGACGGCGATGCCGTCGCGCGCCTCGCCACCGAGCTCGGCGCCGAACTGGTCGTGGTCGGCCCGGAGGCCCCGCTCGTCGCGGGTGTCGCCGACGCCGTCCGCGCGGCCGGCATCCCCGTCTTCGGCCCCTCGAAGGAGGCGGCGCTCCTCGAAGGCTCCAAGGCCTTCGCGAAGGACGTCATGGCCGGCGCGGGCGTGCCCACCGCCCGCAGCTACGTCTGCACGACCCCCGAGGAGATCGACGAGGCGCTCGACGCCTTCGGCGCTCCGTACGTGGTCAAGGACGACGGTCTCGCCGCCGGCAAGGGCGTCGTCGTCACGGAGGACGTCGCGCAGGCCAGGGCGCACGCGCTCGCCTGCGACCGGGTCGTCATCGAGGAGTTCCTCGACGGCCCCGAGGTCTCCCTCTTCGCGATCACCGACGGCACCACGGTCCTCCCGCTCCAGCCCGCGCAGGACTTCAAGCGCGCGCTCGACGGCGACGAGGGCCCGAACACCGGCGGCATGGGCGCCTACTCGCCGCTGCCCTGGGCCGACCCGAAGCTGGTCGAGGAGGTCCTCGCGACCGTCCTCCAGCCGACGGTCGACGAGCTGCGCCGGCGCGGCACGCCGTTCTCCGGTCTGCTGTACGCGGGTCTGGCGATCACCAGCCGCGGTGTGCGGGTCATCGAGTTCAACGCGCGCTTCGGCGACCCCGAGACCCAGGTGGTCCTGGCCCGTCTGAAGACCCCGCTGGCCGGTGTCCTGCTGAACTCGGCCAACGGCACGCTGGCCGACCAGGCCCCGCTGAACTGGGCCGACGACGCCGCCGTCACCGTGGTCGTCGCCTCCCACAACTACCCGGACACCCCGCGCACCGGCGACCCGATCGAGGGCCTCGCCGAGATCGCGGAGCAGGACGCCCCGCACGCGTACGTGCTGCACGCCGGGACGAAGCTGGACGGCGCCAAGGTCGTCAGCGCGGGCGGCCGTGTCCTCTCGGTCACCGCGACCGGCACGGACCTGGCGCAGGCCCGCGAGCGGGCGTACGCGGCGGTCGGCCGTATCCGCCTTGACGGTTCGCAGCACCGCACGGACATCGCGCGGAAGGCCGCCGAGGCCTGATTCCGGCGGACCTCGTCCGATTTCTTGTGGCCGTGTGGTGCGGAACCTGTGAACCACACGGCCACTTGAACGCCATCACCTTTACCCAAAGCCATTCCATCGAGTGACGGCTCGGCCATACGGATGACTCCCGCCAACGCCCCAACTAGGGTGCGGCGAAGGCGTTCCGGCACTTGGCCCACCGGCATTGCGATGTCGGTGGCGGGTGCCACAGTGGGGGAGTGAGCAACACCGCCACAGGCAGTCCCGACGAGGGCAGGAGGGGGTGATGTCCGGCGTGTCCGGTACCGGTTCCGTTGTCGGCGAGGAGTGGGGTGCGCGCGCCGCGCACTCCCGGGCCCTCGCCGTCCTCCGTGTCCGAGGCAGGGCACTGGGCCTCGCGGTGCTTCCCGCCGCGGTGGCCGTCGTGCTGTACGCGGGCGGGGTCACCGGCCACTTCACCGGCGCGGCCTGGGACACGGCCCGCTGGGTCGTGACCGTCCTCGCGGTGGTCGTCCTCCTCGCCGCCACGGCCGTCGCCCTCGTCGTCGCCCGGGCCCGTCCGGCCGCGACGCCGACGGTGGAGCTCGCCGAGACCGCCGCCCCCGATCTCTTCCGGCTCGTCCGGGACCTGGCCGACCGGCTCGACGTTCCCGCGCCGGCCGGGATAGCCCTGACGCCGGACTGCGACAGCTGGCTGGAGGACCGCACGCACCGGGCCCACCGAGCGCTGCGGACGGCGCCCGGCGGCGACGGCGCCCCCGTCCTCGTCATAGGTTCGCCGTTCCTGTGGTGGATGCGCGTCGCCGAGCTGCGCGCCGTCCTCGCCCCCGTCGTGGCCGGTACGGGACCGGCCGCGCACCCCGACATAGCCGCGGCCCGCCGCTTCGTCCGGGGCCTGGACGCCGCCGTCGCGGTACCGGGGGAACCCGGCCTCGACCCGCTGCGCAGGCTCGGCGCGCGGGGCGTCGGGAGCGTCGCCCGCGTCCTGCTGCGCGCCTGCCGGGGGCACGCGGCCGAGATGGAGCGCGGGGTCGCCGCGGCCGGTTCGGAGCGCGCCCAGGCCGTCGACTACGGCGTACGGATCGTCGCCCAGGAGCAGGTCGGCCTGGCGTACGCGGGCTGGGACCGCCTCCTGACCCGGGTCGCGCTGCCCGCCTGGCGCATGGGCCGCTGGCCCGCCAAGCTCGACGCGGGCGTGGTCTCCGCCCTGACCGAGCTCTCCCGTCGTGACCGGCTCGCGGAGGGCTTCTCCTCCCGGCTCGGTGAGCGACCGGCCTGTGACCTCCTGGAGGAGCCGGGCGCCGTCGACGAGGCGACCTCGCTGCTCGCCGCCCGACTCTTCCACGGCGGCCCGGCCGAGGCCGGCCCCGACTGGTCCCCGGTCGAGTGGAGCCAGTACCCGGAGGAGGTCGTCGACCGGAAGTGGCGCACCGACGCCGCCCGCCTGCACCAGGTCCTCGACGGTCTCGGCGTCCCCGACTCGGCGGCCGGCTCCGCCCCCGACTCCGCCGGTCCGACCCTGACCCGCGTGATCGCCCATCTGACGACGGAACGGCTCCCCGGCGCCGCGTCCCCGCAGCCCGCGCCCACGACGCCGGAAGCCGACGCGACGGACCTTCCGCCCGACACCGAGCCCGCGAAGCCGACCCCACTCGCCGACGACGAGCTCGCGAACGCGCTCCAGCTCGACGCCCCCGAGCCCCCGAACGCGCACGAGCTCGATGGCGACCAGCCCCCGAACGCGCACGAGCTCGATGGCGACCAGCCCCCGAACACGCACGAGCTCGACGCCGACGAGCCCACGGACCCGCACCAGCTCGACGACGACGAGCCCGTGAACCCCGCCGCCGAGGCCCTCGCCGCGGCGCTCAGCACGCTGCTCGTGCGGGAGGAGGCCGCGCGGGAGGCGCGGGTCGCCGCGGCGGCCGAGAGCGCCCGCGCCGCGGAGAAGGGCCGGAAGGCCGCCCCCGCCCCCGCGTCCGTGGCGGTGAGCGGCCCCGACGGGCCCTTGCCGCTGTTCCCGCTCCAGCCGCCCCGTACGGGACGTGACCTGCTGGCCGACCACGTCATCGCGATGGTCTGCTGTGCGGCGGTGGACACGGCGGAGGCCGCGCCCGGCCTCGACTGGCTGGACGGACCCGCCCTGCTCGTCGGCGGGGAGCGGGCGGCGGATCTGGGGCCCCGTGTCCTGGCCCTGGTCGAGGACGGCGATCCGGAGCCGCTGAGCCTCTGGCTGGCCCGGACCGGGGTGCGTCCGGAGAAGCCCGTACGGCTGGTCTGAGCCCGCCCTGGCAGGCCTCCTTCCTGGAGGCCTGGCTTCCACTCTAGCCAATTCACGACGAACGGTGACGGAGTGCGTGCGTTATGTGATGTGCTGGAGACCGTCACTGACAGAGGCAAGGACCAGCGGCACCGACCAGCCGACAAGCCGACGAGCAGGCCAGCCGACCGGGGGAGTCGAGGGAGGGGCGGACCATGGGGGCGGAGCAGATCAGACGGTGGGAGTCGGGCGCGCTCGCGCACGCCGTGAGCGATCCCTTCGGCCAGGGTCCGCTGCCCTGGCTGCGCGGCTCGGACAACTACTTCGACGACACCGGTCAGATGGTCCCCTGGTACGCGGACGAGATCCTGGCCCGGGGCGGCAGCGGCGGCCCCCGCACGGCCGACGACGTCCGCCGCCAGATCAAGGGCTTCGCGTCGGACGGGGCCGTGGCGCCGGGGGAGTCGATCGACTTCCACGTCACGGTGGACCCGCCGCAGCAGTTCTCGGTCGACGTCTACCGAATCGGGCACTACGGCGGCGACGGCGCCGCGAAGATCACCACCAGCCCCCGCCTGTCCGGGATCGTCCAGCCGGCCCCGCTCACCGCCGACCGCACGGTCTCCTGCCACCACTGGTGGCAGTCCTGGCGGTTGCAGATTCCCTCGTACTGGACGATCGGCGCGTACGTGGCCGTCCTCACCACCGCCGACGGCTACCGGTCGCACATCCCCTTCACGGTCCGCGACAACCACCCGGCCGATCTGCTCCTCGTCCTCCCGGACGTGACGTGGCAGGCGTACAACCTCTATCCGGAGGACGGTCACACGGGCGCCAGCCTCTATCACGCCTGGGACGAGGAAGGCCGGCTGCTCGGCGAGGAGGAGGCGGCCGTCACGGTCTCCTTCGACCGCCCGTACGCGGGCGCGGGTCTGCCGCTGCACGTGGGGCACGCGTACGACTTCATCCGCTGGGCCGAGCGGTACGGCTACGACCTCGCGTACGCCGAGACCCGCGACCTGCACGCCGGCCGGGTCGATCCGAGCCGCTACCGGGGCCTGGTCTTCCCCGGCCATGACGAGTACTGGTCGGCCCCGATGCGCAGGACCGCCGAACTCGCCCGCGACCAGGGCACGTCGCTGGTCTTCCTCTCCGCCAACACCATGTACTGGCAAGTGGAGTTGGGCCCTTCGCCGTCGGGGGTGCCGGACCGCCTCCTGACCTGCCGGAAGCGGCGCGGCCCCGGCAAGCCGGCGCTCTGGCGCGAGGTCGACCGGCCCGAGCAGCAGCTCCTCGGCATCCAGTACGCGGGCCGGGTGCCCGAACCGCGGCCGCTGGTCGTACGGAACTCCGACCACTGGCTCTGGGACGCCACCGGCGCCGGCGACGGCGACGAGCTGCCCGGCTTGGTGGCGGGCGAGGCCGACCGCTACTTCCCGCGCACCGCGCTCCCCGAGCACCAGGGCCGCATCCTGCTCGCCCACTCGCCCTACCGGGACGGCGAGGGGGCGCTCCGCCACCAGGAGACGAGTCTCTACCGGGCCCCGTCCGGCGCCTGGGTGTTCGCGTCCGGCACGTTCGCCTGGTCGCCGGCACTGGACCGGCCGGGCCATGTCGACGCCCGGGTCCAGCGCGCCACCGCCAACCTCCTGGACCGGATCTGTAAGAGGGACTGAGCAGGGGGTCGCAGGGCCCGACGGTCGCCTCCGTCCGCGTGTGCGAGAGAATCGGACCCGCTCCTGGATCAACCTACGCGGAGGAACCGTGTCCGGATTCGTAGAAAAGCCCGAGCCCGTCCAGGTCCCGGGCCTCACCCATCTCCACACGGGCAAGGTCCGCGACCTGTACCGGAACGAGGCCGGTGACCTCGTGATGGTGGCGAGCGACCGCATGTCGGCGTACGACTGGGTCCTTCCCACCGAGATCCCCGACAAGGGCCGGGTGCTCACCCGGCTCTCGCTGTGGTGGTTCGACAAGCTCACCGACCTGGTCCCCAACCACGTCATCTCCACCCAGCTGCCGGCCGGCGCCCCCGCCGACTGGGAGGGCCGCACCCTCGTCTGCAAGTCGCTGAACATGGTCCCGGTCGAGTGCGTCGCCCGCGGCTACCTGACCGGCTCCGGCCTGGTCGAGTACGACGAGTCCCGCACGGTGTGCGGCATCACGCTCCCCGAGGGCCTGAGCGACGGCTCCGAGCTGCCCGCCCCGATCTTCACCCCGGCGACGAAGGCCGCGGTCGGCGACCACGACGAGAACGTGTCGTACGAGGAGGTCGCCCGTGAGGTCGGCGCGGAGACCGCCGCGCTGCTGCGCCAGCAGACCCTCGCGGTGTACTCGCGGGCCCGTGACATCGCCCGCGAGCGGGGCATCATCCTCGCCGACACGAAGTTCGAGTTCGGCTTCGAGAGCACCCCGGACGGCGACCGGCTCGTCCTCGCCGACGAGGTCCTCACTCCGGACTCGTCCCGCTTCTGGCCGGCCGCCCAGTGGCAGCCGGGCCGCGCCCAGCCTTCGTACGACAAGCAGTTCGTGCGGAACTGGCTGACCTCGCCGGCCTCGGGCTGGGACCGCAAGAGCGAGCAGCCGCCGCCGCCGCTCCCGCAGGAGATCGTGGACGCGACCCGCGCCAAGTACATCGAGGCGTACGAGCTGCTGACCGGGACCGCCTGGTAGGACAACGAGAAAGCCCCCGGTCGATTCGACCGGGGGCTTCTTCATGGAGCGGACGACGAGATTCGAACTCGCGACCCTCACCTTGGCAAGGTGATGCTCTACCAACTGAGCCACGTCCGCATGCGCCGTAGCGCGCTGCTAACTATATACCCAACGTTCGGGGTGCTCGTGACACGTTTTCGTGTGGGCCCTTTCACATGCTCCGGGGTACGACGAAGGCCCCGGTTCCTGAGAACCGGGGCCTTCGTACTTCCTGAGCGGACGACGAGATTCGAACTCGCGACCCTCACCTTGGCAAGGTGATGCTCTACCAACTGAGCCACGTCCGCATTGCTGCCGCTCGGCTTTCACCGGGCGGTGCGAGCACCACTCTACCTGATCCACAACCGTGGTCGGTCAAGCGATGCAGAGCGGGTGACAGGAATTGCACACTGCGCCTTCCCCCTGGAAGGGGGATGTTCTACTACTGAACTACACCCGCACGCTGCTGGGGACTTGGCTTTGCGGCCTCGCCCCTCGGCGTGATCCAGACTCTACCGGATCATCGGGGGTGCCATGCAAATCGGCTCCCCCGCCTCCCGCTCCCGCCGGTGGCCGGCTCTCGCTCCCGCCGCTGGCCGACTCTCGTTCCTGGTCCGCGGACGCGGTCCGCTCCCGGCCCGCGGTCGCCGTCCGCTCCCGGTTCAGCTCGCGGCGCGGAAGGCCTCGTAGACGCGCTTGGGGATCCGGCCGCGGGCGGGGACGTCCATCTTGTTGGACTGGGCCCAGGCGCGGACCGCCGCCGGGGCGGGGGCGAGGGCGGTGTGGGTGTACGACTCGACCGCGGGACTCCGGCCGGCGGCCACCCGGGCGGGCAGCTTGCGGCCCGCGGCGAGGTAGGGCGCGAGGGCCTTGCGGAGTTTCTTTGCATTGGCAGCATTCAGGTCGATCTCGTACATCTTCCCGTCGAGGCCGAACGCGACCGTTTCAGCCGCTTCTCCGCCGTCGATGTCGTCGGAGAGAGTGACCACCACACGCTGAGCCACGGATTCTGTCCTTTCCTGCGGCCGCCGAGGTCGAGAGGGCGCTTGTGGCGCCTCTGACGTGCTGCGATGCCGACCATACGGCTGTGCCGGGACAATGCTGCTTTCTTCTGGATTCCTTTGTACAGCGGCAGGTGTCGCATTGTGAAGCCCTGCCAATTGTTTCAGCGTGTCCCGGCACATTGCGGTCCGCAATATTTCACTCGAATTTTGCGGGGGAGTGTCCGGCCAGCGCGTGCCGCGTGTTCGTGTGACCCACGCCGCACCGAACCGGGCTTTTGTAGGATCCTTCAGATCTCTACCCGCGTAGAATTTGGAGGCAGGTACGCTGAGGGAACCGCCCACGCAACACACCACCGGGAGTGCCAGTGGCACGCGTCGTAGTCGACGTCATGCTCAAGCCGGAGATCCTCGACCCTCAGGGGCAGGCGGTGCAGCGTGCACTGCCCCGCCTGGGATTCGCCGGAATCGCCGACGTCCGTCAGGGGAAGCGCTTCGAGCTGGAGGTGGAGGGGCCGGTCGATGAAGCCGCCCTCGCCCGCATCCACGAGATGGCCGAAACCTTCCTTGCCAACACCGTGATCGAAGACTTCATCGTGAAGGTGGAGTCGTGACCGCACGCATCGGCGTCGTCACGTTCCCCGGAACGCTCGACGACCAGGACGCGCTGCGTGCCGCCCGCCTCGCGGGCGCCGAGCCCGTCTCGCTGTGGCACCGCGACAAGGACCTCAAGCAGGTCGACGCCGTGGTCCTGGCCGGTGGCTTCTCCTACGGCGACTATCTGCGGGCCGGAGCCATCTCCCGCTTCTCGCCGGTGATGGAGACGATCATCGAGCAGGCGAAGGCGGGCATGCCCGTCCTCGGCATCTGCAACGGCTTCCAGATCCTCACCGAGGCCCACCTGCTGCCGGGCGCCATGCTCCGCAACAACCACCTCCACTTCATCTGCCGCGACCAGAAGCTGCGGGTGGAGAACGCGGAGACCGCCTGGACCTCGGACTACGTCCAGGGCCAGGAGATCGAGGTCCCGCTCAAGAACATGGACGGCCGGTACGTCGCCGACGAGCGCACGCTCGACGAGCTGGAGGCCGAGGGGCGGGTCGCCTTCCGCTACCTGGACGTCAACCCCAACGGCTCGCTGCGCGACATCGCGGGCATCACCAACGCCGCGGGCAACGTGGTCGGCCTCATGCCGCACCCCGAGCACGCCGTCGAGCCGCTGGTCGGCACCGGCAAGACGGACGGCCTCGGTTTCTTCACCTCGATCCTCAAGAAGCTGGTCAACGCCTGATGAGCCTCGACACCGTCAAGCACGCGAGCGAGACGCCGGACAGCGAGCAGCCCTGGAAGGAGCTCGGCCTCAAGGAGGACGAGTACGCGCGCATCCGCGAGATCCTCGGCCGCCGTCCCACCGGCGCCGAGCTCGCCATGTACTCCGTCATGTGGTCCGAGCACTGCTCCTACAAGAGCAGCAAGGTCCACCTGAAGCAGTTCGGCGAGAAGGTC
Source organism: Streptomyces sp. LMG1-1-1.1 (assembly GCF_040815545.1). Taxonomy (NCBI): domain Bacteria; kingdom Bacillati; phylum Actinomycetota; class Actinomycetes; order Kitasatosporales; family Streptomycetaceae; genus Streptomyces; species Streptomyces sp. LMG1-1-1.1. Next base: position 9,467 of record NZ_JBFPNH010000038.1, read on the forward strand.
CCCGAGAACGACGCCATGCTCGTCGGCATCGGCGAGAACGCCGGCGTCGTCGACGTCGGCCAGGGGTACGCGGTCACCTTCAAGGTCGAGTCGCACAACCACCCCTCGTACATCGAGCCCTACCAGGGCGCGGCCACCGGCGTGGGCGGCATCGTCCGCGACATCCTCGCCATGGGTGCCCGTCCGGTCGCGGTCGTCGACCCGCTGCGCTTCGGCGCGGCCGACCACCCCGACACCAAGCGCGTGCTGCCCGGTGTCGTCGCCGGCATCGGCGGCTACGGCAACTGCCTCGGCCTGCCCAACATCGGTGGCGAGGTCGTCTTCGACTCCTGCTACCAGGGCAACCCGCTCGTCAACGCCGGCTGCATCGGCGTGATGAAGCACGAGGACATCCACCTCGCCAAGGCCTCCGGCCCCGGCAACAAGGTCATCCTGTACGGCGCCCGCACGGGTGGCGACGGCATCGGCGGCGTCTCGGTCCTCGCGTCCGAGACCTTCGACGCTGCACCCGATAGTGCCGATGGCACGGGCAAGCCGACCAAGCGCCCCGCCGTCCAGGTCGGCGACCCGTTCCAGGAGAAGCTCCTCATCGAGTGCACCCTGGAGATCTTCAAGGAGAAGCTCGTCGCGGGCATCCAGGACCTCGGCGGCGCCGGGCTCTCCTGCGCCACGTCCGAGCTGGCCTCCGCGGGCTCCGGCGGCATGCACGTCGACCTCGAGAAGGTCCACCTGCGCGACGCCACGCTCTCGCCCGAGGAAATCCTCATGAGCGAGTCGCAGGAGCGCATGTGCGCGATCGTCGAGCCGCAGCACGTCGACCGCTTCCTGGAGATCTGCGAGAAGTGGGACGTCATCGCGGTCGTCATCGGTGAGGTGACGGACGGCGAACGGCTGGAGATCTTCTGGCACGGCGAGCAGATCGTCGACGTGCCGCCGCGTTCCGTCGCCCACGAGGGCCCGACCTACCACCGGCCGTTCGCGCGCCCGGACTGGCAGGACGCGCTCCAGGCCGACGACGCCGGCAAGCTGCCCCGGCCGCAGGACGGCGCCGAGCTGAAGGACCAGGTCCTGAAGCTCGTCTCCTCGCCGAACCAGGCCTCGAAGTCCTGGATCACGGACCAGTACGACCGGTTCGTGCAGGGCAACACGGTCCTGGCGCAGCCCGAGGACGCGGGCATGGTCCGCATCGACGAGGAGACCAACCTCGGCGTGGCCATGGCGACCGACGGCAACGGCCGGTACGCGAAGCTCGACCCGTACACGGGTGCGCAGCTCGCGCTGGCGGAGGCGTACCGCAACGTCGCCGCGTCCGGTGCGAAGCCGCTGGCCATCTCGGACTGCCTGAACTTCGGTTCGCCCGAGGACCCGGCCGTGATGTGGCAGTTCGCGGAGGCCACCCGTGGTCTCGCGGACGGCTGCCTGCAGCTGGGCACCCCGGTCACCGGCGGCAACGTCTCGCTCTACAACCAGACGGGCGAGACCGCGATCCACCCGACGCCGGTCGTGGCCGTGCTCGGTGTGATCGACGACGTGAACCGCCGTACGCCGATCGCCTTCGCGGAAGAGGGCCAGCTCCTCTACCTGCTCGGCGACACGCGCGAGGAGTTCGGCGGCTCGGCCTGGTCCGAGGTGATCCACCAGCACCTCGGCGGTATGCCGCCGGCCGTGGACCTCGACCGGGAGAAGCTGCTCGGCGAGATCCTGATCTCGGCGTCCCGCGACGGCATGATCGACGCGGCGCACGACCTGTCCGACGGCGGTCTGGTCCAGGCGGTCGTCGAGTCCTGCCTGCGCGGTGGGAACGGCGCGCGCCTGGTCGTCCCGGAGGGCCTGGACGCATTCACGTTCCTCTTCAGCGAGTCGGCGGGCCGTGCGGTCGTCGCCGTCCCGCGCAGCGAGGAGCTCCGCTTCACCGACATGTGCGGTGCGCGGGGTCTTCCGGCGACCCGCATCGGTGTCGTCGACGGCGACGCGGTGGACGTGCAGGGCGAGTTCGCGCTCTCCCTCGCGGAGCTGCGCGAGGCGCACGAGGCGACGATCCCGGGCCTGCTGGCCTGATCGGTCCCGTACGGAACGGAGCCCCCGCCCGGGATGGGCGGGGGCTCCGTGCCGTCAGTCGTCCATGGAGAGGAACGCGTCCACTTCCTCGATGTCCTCCACGCACTCGTCGATGTCGGAGGCCTTCCCCCCGATCAGGGTGAAGAAGAGGCCGCCTCTCATCGAGAGCCCCCGGTCGCCGTGGTCGGCGTGCCACCTGTGGGTCGTGAGCACGTGACCCCGCCCGTCGACGAAGACGCCTTCGAGCTCGATGCGCATGGTGCGGCCGGTGTACTCGAAGATGTCCCCGTAGTGCGCGAGGACGTTGTCCCGGCCCTTGAAGTGCCCGCCGAACCGGGTACTGCCGGGCGAGTGGTGGGTGCAGTCGCCGGTCAGAAGGTCACCCAGCGCACTCATGTCACCCTTTTCGAACGCGTCGTAGCCCCGGCGTACCAGGGCGGCGTCGGGGTGCTCGTGATAGGTCATGGTCCCGTCACTGCCTTTCGCGAAGGGCCTGCCCCCCTCTTCTTCAGTCTCGGGGCTAGCCTCTGCGCATGCCACCCGCCAAGAAGCGCACCCGCAGTTACGACTCCGCCAAGATCCGGGCCGCCGTGAGCGCCCAGTTCGGGAACGTGCGGGAGGCGGTGGCGGCGCTCACCCCGGAGCAGCTCGACGGGCCGACCCGGCTGGGGGCGTGGACGGTACGGGACCTGGTGGCGCACCTGGCGTGGATGGTGGACTCCGTCCCGCGGCTGCTCGCCGCGCCCGCCCCGGCGGCGAGGGAGCTGGCCCTGCTCGACTGGCCGTCGATGACGGCGACGGCGGCGGAGCGGATCGACGAGCACACCCGGGGGATCGACGCGGCGGACCCGGTGGGGCTGTACGCGCGCGTGGCGGAGGAGTACGAGGAGGCGGTCGCCGGGGCGGGGGACGAGCGGCTGCTGCCGCTGAGCTTCGGTGCGATGACCCTCGGGGACTTCCTGGTGACCCGGACGGTCGAGCTGGTCGTCCACACCGACGACCTGAACGCGGCGACCGGCGCCGCCGTCCCGTACGACCGCCAGGCGCTGGCCGCCAGTACCCGGCTGCTCGCCGACACGCTCGCCGTGCGGGCCCCGGGCGGGGCGGTGGAGGTCCGCGTCCCGCCGTACGCGGTGGTGCAGTGCGTGGAGGGCCCCCGGCACACCCGGGGCACCCCGCCGAACGTGGTGGAGACGGATCCGCTGACGTGGATCAGGCTCGCGACCGGCCGGACGCAGTGGGCGGTGGAGCTGGACGAGGCGCACGTCAGCGCGAGCGGCGAACGGGCCGACCTGAAGGATCTGCTGCCCCTCATGGGCTAGAAGCGCCGGGTACCGGAACCGTACGGCGGGCGGTTCCGTCCCACCTGCATGCCGAAGACCCGCGTACTCGCCGTCCTGGTCCCGCTCCTGCTGCTCACCGCGTGCGGTACGGAGGGGGGTGGGGGCGCCGGCTCGGGTGCGGGCGCGGTGCAGCCGGACCTGCCGGTGGTGGGGACGCAGTGGTCGGTGGAGGCCGTGACGGTCGACGGGCGCAGGTCGGCCGCTCCCGACGGCGCGCGCGTCGACTTCGAGGAGGGCCGGGCCCGGGGGAACAGCGGCTGCAACACGTTCGGCGCCGCCGTCACGGTGAAGGGCGACACGCTGACCGTCGCCCCGGGCGAGGTGACCGAGATCGGCTGTCCGGCCGACGCCCGGCGCTTCGAGGCGGAGTTGCTGAAGGCCTTCTCCGGCTCGCTCAAGGGGACGATGAAGGGCGACGCCCTGCGGCTGGAGTCGGCGGACGGCCGGAACGGTCTGGAGCTGACGGCCGAGCGGGCCGTCCCGCTGCGCGGCACCACCTGGAAGGTCGACGGGCTGGTCTCCGGGGACACCGTGTCCTCGCTGCCGGCGGGGAGCGAGGACAAGGCGCGGATCGTCCTCGGCGCGGACGGGCGGGCCACCGGCAACCTCGGCTGCAACGGCTTCTCGGCGAAGGCCCGCGTCGACGAGCAGGGCCGGACGCTCACGGTCGAGGGCCCGGCGGCGACCACCCGGATGATGTGCACGAGCCCGCAGATGGCGCTGGAGACGAAGCTGTACGAGCTCCTCGACGGCCCGCTCACGTATCGGCTGAACCACCGAACGCTGACCCTCACGGACGCGTCGGGAGAGGGCCTCACGGCGACGGCGAGTGCCTCCTGAGCGGGCGCCGACTGCGAACTCCGTCACATCGCGAGGGGGCTGCGGGCCTGGTACGAGCGTCCGCTCTCCGGCGCCCCCGGGCCGGAATCCCTTCGCGCGCCTGACTCGTAGGCCCCTCCACGTCCGAAACGATCATTTCGTGTGATCGCACGAGTGGAGGGGTGCCCCGTTTTCCTCAATTCGGACCAGTGGTCGAGCCCGTCTACACTCGGAAACGTGCCACGTGGTGACGGTCGACTCAATCACGACCTGCTCCCCGGAGAGAAAGGCCCCCAGGACGCTTGTGGCGTCTTCGGTGTCTGGGCTCCGGGTGAAGAGGTCGCAAAGCTCACGTACTTCGGGCTCTACGCCCTCCAGCATCGGGGCCAGGAATCCGCGGGTATCGCGGTCAGCAACGGCTCCCAGATCCTCGTCTTCAAGGACATGGGCCTCGTGTCCCAGGTCTTCGACGAGACCTCTCTCGGTTCCCTCCAAGGTCATATCGCGGTCGGTCACGCCCGCTACTCGACCACCGGGGCGTCCGTGTGGGAGAACGCGCAGCCGACGTTCAGGGCAACCGCCCACGGCTCGATCGCGCTCGGCCACAACGGCAACCTGGTGAACACGGCGCAGCTCGCCGAAATGGTCGCCGACCTGCCCAAGAAGGAAGGCCGCTCCACTCGTGTGGCGGCCACCAACGACACCGACCTCCTCACGGCGCTCCTCGCCGCGCAGGTCGACGAGGACGGCACGCCGCTCACCATCGAGCAGGCCGCCGCGAAGATCCTCCCCGACGTCCGGGGTGCCTTCTCCCTCGTCTTCATGGACGAGCACACGCTCTACGCCGCCCGTGACCCGCAGGGCATCCGCCCGCTGGTCCTCGGTCGCCTGGAGCGCGGCTGGGTGGTCGCGTCCGAATCGGCCGCCCTCGACATCTGCGGCGCCAGCTACGTCCGCGAGGTCGAGCCGGGCGAGATGATCGCGATCGACGAGAACGGCATCCGCACCTCGCGATTCGCGGAAGCGAAGCCCAAGGGCTGTGTCTTCGAGTACGTGTACCTGGCCCGCCCGGACACGGACATCGCCGGCCGGAACGTCTACCTCTCCCGCGTGGAGATGGGCCGCCGCCTCGCCAAGGAGGCGCCGGTCGAGGCCGACCTGGTGATAGCGACTCCGGAGTCCGGTACCCCGGCCGCGATCGGCTACGCCGAGGCCTCGGGCATCCCCTTCGGTGCCGGCCTGGTGAAGAACGCCTACGTCGGGCGCACCTTCATCCAGCCCTCGCAGACCATCCGGCAGCTCGGCATCCGGCTGAAGCTGAACCCCCTCAAGGACGTCATCAAGGGCAAGCGCCTGGTGGTCGTCGACGACTCGATCGTCCGCGGCAACACCCAGCGCGCCCTCGTCAAGATGCTCCGCGAGGCCGGCGCGGCCGAGATCCACATCCGGATCTCCTCGCCGCCGGTGAAGTGGCCCTGCTTCTTCGGCATCGACTTCGCGACCCGCGCGGAGCTGATCGCCAACGGCATGTCGATCGAGGAGATCGGCAAGTCGCTGGGCGCGGACTCGCTCTCGTACATCTCCATCGACGGGATGATCGAGGCGACCACCATCCAGAAGCCCAACCTCTGCCGTGCCTGCTTCGACGGCGAGTACCCGATGGAGCTTCCGGACCCCGAGCTGCTCGGCAAGCAGCTGCTGGAGACCGAGCTGGCCGCCGGCCCGGCCGCCACCGCGGCCTCCGACGCGCTCCGTCGCCCGTAAGACCCCCGCAGTAACGCAGTAAACGACACGAAAGCTCTGAAATGCCTCAGACCACTGGTGCCTCCTACGCGTCCGCGGGCGTCGACATCGAAGCGGGTGACCGCGCCGTCGAGCTCATGAAGGAGTGGGTGAAGAAGACGCAGCGCCCCGAGGTCCTCGGGGGCCTCGGCGGTTTCGCCGGCCTCTTCGACGCCTCCGCCCTCAAGCGCTACGAGCGTCCGCTGCTCGCCTCGGCGACCGACGGCGTCGGCACGAAGGTCGACATCGCCCGCCAGATGGGCGTGTACGACACGATCGGCCACGACCTGGTCGCGATGGTCATGGACGACATCGTCGTCTGCGGCGCCGAGCCGCTCTTCATGACCGACTACATCTGCGTGGGCAAGGTCCACCCGGAGCGGGTCGCCGCCATCGTCAAGGGCATCGCCGAGGGCTGCGTCCTGGCGGGCTGCGCCCTGGTCGGCGGCGAGACGGCGGAGCACCCGGGCCTCCTCGGCCCGGACGACTTCGACGTGGCCGGCGCCGGCACGGGTGTCGTGGAGTACGACCGGCTGCTCGGCGCGGACCGGATCCGTTCGGGTGACGCGGTCATCGCCATGGCGTCGTCGGGTCTTCACTCCAACGGGTACTCGCTCGTCCGGCACGTGGTCTTCGACCGCGCGGGCATGACCCTCGACCAGCAGGTCGAGGAGCTCGGCCGGACGCTCGGCGAGGAGCTCCTGGAGCCCACGAAGATCTACTCGCTGGACTGCCTGGCCCTCACCCGGACCACGGACGTCCACGCGTACAGCCACATCACGGGCGGCGGCCTGGCCGCCAACCTGGCCCGGGTGATCCCGGACGGCCTGCACGCCACGGTGGACCGTTCGACCTGGACGCCGGGCGCGATCTTCGACCTGGTCGGCAAGGCAGGTCAGGTGGAGCGCCTGGAGCTGGAGAAGACCCTGAACATGGGCGTCGGCATGATGGCCGTCGTGCCGGCCGAGTCGGTGGACGCGGCGCTGACCACGCTCGCGGACCGCGGGGTCGAGTCCTGGGTCGCCGGCGAGATCACCGAGCGCGGGGCGCACACCACGGGCGCCGAGCTGGTCGGGGACTACGCGAAGTAGGACCGCTGGGCAGTACGTGACGGGGCGCTCCTGGCGGGGCGCCCCGTTCGTGTCCCCTGGGCTTCGCCGCGTGCCTGACGCGGACAGCACGGAAACCCGGCCGGGGTGCTCCCCGGACCGGGTTTCGGTGATTCAGAAGGTCAAGCGCGACGCGGCGACGCAGCAGGACCGGACTCGTCGTCCTCGTCCTCGTCGTCCGTGTTGTAGAGATCCGCGTACTGGGCGTACGGGTCGTCTTCCTCGTCGTCGTCCTCGAACGGCTCGCCATTCGGCGGCTGGCTCGAAGTCGATGCGCCCAGCTCATTGGCCAGACGCGTCAGGTCTGTCCCGCCGCTGCTGTACTTCAGCTGGCGGGCGACCTTGGTCTGCTTGGCCTTTGCCCGGCCGCGCCCCATGGCTCGACCCCCTCGGTGACGGGGCTCGATGGCCCCAGAGTCTTGACACGCGTTCATGATTCGGAACGGACTCTCGAAAGAGAGACCGGTCCGTAGGGCTTCAACGGTACCTGTTTCCGCGGGTCTACGGTACGCCGCGCGCATCACATACCCCGGTACAGAACCTTCGAGGCGCCCTCTCCTCGCTGGTCAATCGCGATTTTAACCTCTTCTGGAGGGCCGACCCGCCGAAGGGAGTGAGTGATGTCTCCCCGGCGACGGGCCGGCCCCGGGTGCGGCGCGGCGCGCGGCACGGTCACGGCTCAGCCGCGCCGGGCCTCCGCCATGCGCTGCTCGGCGATCCGGTCGGCCGCCGCGGCCGGCGGAATGCCGTCCGCCTTCGCACGTGCGAAGATCTCCAGGGTGGTGTCGAAGATCTTGGTCGCCTTCGCCTTGCAGCGGTCGAAGTCGAAGCCGTGCAGCTCGTCGGCCACCTGGATCACGCCGCCGGCGTTGACCACGTAGTCGGGCGCGTAGAGGATCCCGCGCTCCACGAGGTCCTTCTCGATGCCGGGGTGGGCGAGCTGGTTGTTGGCCGCGCCGCAGACGATGCTCGCGGTGAGGAACGGCACGGTGTCGCCGTTCAGGGCGCCGCCCAGCGCGCAGGGCGCGTAGATGTCGAGGCCCTCGACGCGGATCAGCTCGTCGGTGTCGGCGACCACGGCGACCTGCGGGTGCTTGTCGGTGATCCGGCGCACCGACTCCTCGCGGACGTCGGTGATGACGACCTCGGCACCGTCCTGGAGGAGGTGCTCGACGAGGTAGTGGCCGACCTTGCCGACGCCGGCGACGCCGACCTTGCGGCCGCGCAGCGTCGGGTCGCCCCACAGGGTCTGCGCGGAGGCGCGCATGCCCTGGAAGACGCCGAAGGCGGTGAGGACGGAGGAGTCGCCGGCGCCGCCGTTCTCGGGGGAGCGGCCGGTGGTCCACTGGTTCTCGCGGGCGACGACGTCCATGTCGGCGACGTAGGTGCCGACGTCGCAGGCCGTGACGTAACGGCCGGCGAGGGAGGCCACCATGCGCCCGTAGGCGAGCAGCAGCTCCTCGGTCTTGATCTTCTCCGGGTCGCCGATGATGACGGCCTTGCCGCCGCCGTGGTCGAGACCGGCCATGGCGTTCTTGTACGACATGCCCCGGGAGAGGTTGAGCGCGTCGGCGATCGCCTCGGCCTCGGAGGCGTACGGGTAGAAGCGGGTGCCACCGAGGGCGGGGCCCAGGGCGGTGGAGTGGAGGGCGATGACGGCCTTGAGGCCGGATGCGCGGTCCTGGCAGAGGACGACTTGCTCGTGGCCACCCTGCTCCGAGTGGAACAGAGTGTTCAGTACGTCGACAGGAACGCCGGTCACATCGGTCACGGTGGTGACTCCCAAGTACGAAGCGGCGGTTGCGGCCCTCCCTGCGGGTGGGGGAGGACCAGTTCGGCAAGAGAGTAAGTCCTACCTGGGCGTAGATCGGCCGCAGTGCTCAGGATCACCCCCTCCCGGAGTACCTCCGTGGAAGGATTCGCGACATGTCGGTCGCCTCCTCGGTCCCCGTTCCCTACGCGTCCTACCTGCGGGTGTACGAGCCGCTGGCCGCGTTTCCCGAGCCGGAGCGGAGCCACTGGGCGCGGTACGCCCGCCGGCCGCGGACCCCGGGGGCGCAGGAGGAGCTGCGGCGGTCGCTCGCCGACCTGCTGCCGACGCCGCCGGTCCCGGTGCCGGTCCACGAGAGCGGCGAGGCCTTCGTCGCGCACCTGGACGGGGTGGTGGTGATCTGCCCGTGGCGGACCCGGCTGCGGGGATGGCTGGCGATCCGGGAGCTGGTGGCGGAGGGGTATCCGGCGGCGGTGCTCGACGCGATGCTGCCGCCGGTGGTGCGGGGGCAGGTGGCCGGCGACTTCGAGCGGTGGCTGGTCCGGAACCCGGACGCGCGGCCGTGGATCCGTACGGGCGTCTGGCACGTGCCGCTGCGCTGGTTCGCGCTCTTCGGGGACGAGGACCGGTCGTACGAGCCGGGGGAGCCGGGGGAGCCGGGAAGCACGGCGGAGGGCCGGGCTCCGGTGCTGCGCTACCGGACGACGATGGCGCAGGCGCGCCGGCGGCTGGCGCGGGCGCTGCGGGTCCTGCGGGACTCCGCCGACGACGGTCCCATGACGGAGGGTCTGATCGACGTGGGCCGCTGGCTGGAGGAGTTCCATCCGCGGGCGCTGGTGGAGCTGGACTTCGGCGGCCTGGTGCACGTGGTCACGCCGGAGTGGCTGGCGGAGGACCGGTCGGCGGCGCAGCTCGCGGAGGGGCTGGCCGCGCTGCGGGCCGGGGACGGTGAGGCGGCCAGCGAGGCGTACGGGCGGCTCGCGGAGCGGTGGCGTGCGGTCAGGGACCTGCGTTTCGCGAATTGACATCAGTCGGGCATCTTCGTCAGGTCGGTATCGACAAGACATGTCCGGCCGGTGTAAATGATCTTCAACACTTCCGGATTCCGGGGCTCCGGTGTCTTTTCGTTCGGGGCTCCGGGCCCTTCGGCACTCATGGGGTGGGGACGTTGGTCCCGATCCGGGCCTTTGGCTCAAGCGTGACGGACAGCACTTACCGCACCCTTGCGCCCATCACCCACCCTCGTGCCAAAATAGGACAAGGAGTCCGGGGAGGGTTCCTTCCGCCCAAGTTTGGGCGGAACGCTCAGCATTGCACTCTATGGGGGGTCTGAGGACTCCTGATCGCCCTGTGACTGATCGTCACAGTGGCGTGACTGTCCGTTATGGCATGGTCCATCGACTTCCGCCGCTGATGAACACCTGCGAGGGCAATTCCATCGGTTTGGCCGACGTGGCTGGACGGATGGTGTAGTTGTAGTGCCGAGGACAAGCCGTTCGTCCTATAACCGACTCGGCCCGCTTCTGCCATTTCGGGCAACGCGGGTCAAGGTGCAGAATTTAGAGGAAAGAACCGAGATGGTTCGGTTCTCCCGAGGAGGCCGCTCATGACCGCTCGCACCCCTGATGCCGAGCCGCTGCTGACCCCTGCCGAGGTTGCCACGATGTTCCGTGTCGACCCGAAGACGGTGACCCGTTGGGCGAAGGCGGGCAAGCTCACGTCCATCCGCACCCTGGGTGGGCACCGCCGTTACCGCGAGGCCGAGGTTCGCGCACTGCTCGCGGGCATTCCGCAGCAGCGCAGCGAAGCCTGAGGCTCGCTCAGCACCCTGCAACACCCCGTAACACCGGGCACGTCCGGGTCCCCCAATCCGGTCGCCCACCCCTAGTACTGCCGACGGCTCCTGCCCCAACAGGCCTCCGTCAACGATCGCGCTGGACTCCGCCGGGTCTGGCGCGATCTTTTTTGTGTCCGGCGCCACTCCTCGGCCGGTGGTGCAATTGCACATATTAAATCGGGCCGGTGTAGGAGAGGTGTAAGTGAAGGGGTTTCTGAAACTCCCTCAGTGACACCCGTCACACTGGTGAAGTCTTGCCAAGGAACAGCCTGCCACCCCCGGGGATCGCCCCCAACCCGCCGTTGGTCATGGGTTGGTGGGACTTTCGTCCCGCGTCGCCGACCTCCCCCGACCGCGCGCCCGCAGGGCCTCGTGACGGCCTCGGGAAGAGGCCGGTGGTCCGGAAGGGCGTGCGGGCGGGACGAGGCCGTCAGACGGGCGCACAGGCCCGCCCCCTCCGGAGCCGGCACCCGGCACGAGCGGCACGGCCGACGCGGCTGACACGGACGGCGCAGGAGGCGGGGGAGGCCCGGGAGGTCGGGCCCGGGAGCCCGGGAACACGACGAAGGCCCGCATCGTGCGATGCGGGCCTTCGTGAAAGCGATCCTGACGGGACTTGAACCCGCGACCTCCACCTTGACAGGGTGGCGAGCTAACCAACTGCTCCACAGGACCTCGTTCGCAACCGCTGTGAAGTGGCTGCGAGGAAGACTGTACAGCAGGTCAGCGGTCTGGTCGAACTCGGCGCCGAAGGCGGCGTCGGCCGGGCCCCAGGAGTGTCGGTCAGGGCGCCGCCGCGTCGATCGCCTTCACGATCCGCTTGTCCGAGATCGGGTACGCCGTGCCCAGCGCGTGCGCGAAGTAGCTCACCCGCAGCTCCTCGATCATCCAGCGGATGTCCGTGACCTCGGTCGGCACCGGACGGCCCTTCGGGAGCTGTTCGAGCAGCCAGGCGTACTCGTCCTGCATCTCCCGGACCTTCTCCATCCGGGTGGTGTCCCGCTGGACCCCGGTCGGCATCTGCTGGAGCCGCCGGTCCACCGCCACCAGGTAGCGCATCAGGTCGGGCAGCCGCTTGAGCCCCGTACGGGTGACGAAGCCGGCCGGCATCAGCCAGGCCAGCTGCGCCCGTACGTCGGTCAGGTTGTCGATCAGGGCCAGGCTGTTCGTGGACTTCAGCCGGCGCTCGCACGCCTGCCAGGCCGCCAGGATCTGCTGGACCTGGCCCACCGTCCGCACCGTCGTGTCCACGAGGTCCGCGCGGACCTTGTCGTACAGCTTCCGGAAGGACTCCTCGTCCCAGGCCGGGCCGCCGTGGTCCGCTATCAGCCGGTCGGCGGCGGCGGTGGCGCAGTCGTCGAAGAGGGCCTGGATCGAGCCGTGCGGGTTCGCGGACAGGGCCAGCTTCTGCTGGTTGGTGAGCTTGTCCGAGGCGAACTTCGCCGGGTTCACCGGAATGTTCAGCATGATCAGCTTCCGGGTGCCCCGCCACATCGCCTGGGCCTGCTCGGCCTCCGTGTCGAAGAGCCGGACGGCGACGGTCGCGCCCTCGTCCACGAGCGCCGGGTACGCCTTGACGGGCTGGCCGGCCCGGCGGGCCTCGAAGACCTTCGTGAGGGTGCCGATCGTCCAGTCCGTGAGCCCCGTGCGCTCCAGGGAGGGCCCGGAGCCGTCAGGGCCGCCCGTGACCGCCGCGGCGGCCTGGGAGAGGGCCTTGCGGGCCTTCGGGCGCAGCTGCAGCCGCAGGGTCTCCAGGTCCTTGTCCTCGGCGAGCTTGCGGCGCCGCTCGTCGACGATCCGGAAGGTGACCTTGAGGTGCTCGGGGACCTTCGCCCAGTCGAAGTCCTCGGCCGTGACCGGGACGCCGACCATCCGCTGGAGCTCGCGGGCGAGCGCGCCCGTCAGCGGCTCCTGGACGGGGACGACCGCGTCCAGGAAGCGGCCGGCGAAGTTCGGCGCGGGCACGTAGTGGCGGCGGATCGGCTTCGGCAGGGAGCGGATCAGCTCCGTGACGACCTCCGCGCGCAGGCCCGGGATCTGCCACTCGAAGCCGTCGTCCGTCACCTGGTTGAGCACCTGGAGCGGCACGTGGACGGTGACGCCGTCCGCGTCCGCGCCGGGCTCGAACTGGTACGTCACCCGGAACTTCAGCGCGCCCTGCCGCCACGAGTCCGGGTAGTCGTCCTTGGTGACCGCCCCCGCCTTCTCGTTGATGAGCATCTCGCGCTCGAAGTCGAGGAACTCCGGCTCGTCGTGGCGCTTGTGCTTCCACCAGGAGTCGAAGTGGGCGCCGGACACGACGTGTTCGGGGACGCGCTTGTCGTAGAAGTCGAAGAGCGTCTCGTCGTCGACGAGGATGTCCCTTCGCCGGGCCCGGTGTTCCAGCTCCTCGACCTCGGTGAGCAGCTTCCGGTTGTCCGCGAAGAACTTGTGGTGGGTGCGCCAGTCGCCCTCGACCAGCGCGTTCCTGATGAACAGGTCCCGGGAGACCTCGGGGTCGATCCGGCCGTAGTTCACCTTGCGGTCGGCGACGATCGGGACGCCGTACAGCGTCACCTTCTCGAAGGCCATGACGGCCGCCTGGTCCTTCTCCCAGTGCGGCTCGCTGTACGTCTTCCTCACCAGGTGCTGCGCGAGCGGCTCGATCCACTCGGGCTCGATCCGGGCGTTGACCCGGGCCCACAGGCGCGAGGTCTCCACCAGCTCGGCGGACATGACGAAGCGCGGGGGCTTCTTGAAGAGCGCGGAGCCGGGGAAGATCGCGAACTTGGCGTTGCGGGCGCCCAGGTACTCGCCGCCCCGGCCGCCCTCGCGGCGGGAGCCGTCCTTCGCCCCGTCCTTGGACTCCTTCACGTCCTTCAGGCCGACGTGCGAGAGGAGGCCGGACAGCAGGGAGACGTGCACGGACTGCTCCGGCGCGTCCTCCTCGTTCACGTGGATGCCCATCTGCTTCGCGACCGTCCGCAGCTGGGCGTAGATGTCCTGCCACTCCCGGATGCGCAGGAAGTTCAGGTACTCCTGCTTGCACATCCGGCGGAAGGAGCTGGATCCGCGCTCCTTCTGCTGCTCGCGCACGTACCGCCACAGGTTGAGGAAGGCGAGGAAGTCGCTCGTCTCGTCCTTGAAGCGGGCGTGCTGCTGGTCCGCCTGCGCCTGCTTCTCGGACGGCCGCTCGCGCGGGTCCTGGATGGACAGCGCCGCCGCGATCACCATGACCTCGCGGACGCAGCCGTTCTTGTCCGCCTCCAGGACCATCCGGGCGAGCCGGGGGTCCACGGGCAGCTGGGAGAGCTTCCGGCCCTGCTGGGTGAGCCGCTTCTTCGGGTCCTTCTCGTCCGGGTCGATCGCGCCCAGCTCCTGGAGGAGCTGCACGCCGTCCCGGATGTTGCGGTGGTCCGGCGGGTCGATGAAGGGGAACTTCTCGATCTCGCCGAGGCCGGCCGCGGTCATCTGGAGGATGACGGAGGCGAGGTTCGTCCGGAGGATCTCCGCGTCGGTGAACTCCGGACGGGTCAGGAAGTCGTCCTCGGAGTACAGCCGGATGCAGATGCCGTCCGACGTACGGCCGCAGCGGCCCTTGCGCTGGTTGGCGCTGGCCTGGCTGACCGGCTCGATCGGGAGGCGTTGGACCTTGGTGCGGTGCGAGTAGCGGGAGATGCGGGCGGTGCCCGGATCGATCACGTACTTGATGCCGGGGACGGTCAGGGAGGTCTCGGCGACGTTCGTCGCGAGGACGATCCGGCGGCCGGAGTGGGCCTGGAAGACGCGGTGCTGCTCGGCGTGCGACAGGCGGGCGTAGAGCGGGAGGACCTCGGTGTTCCGCAGCTGCCGTTTGAGGAGCGCGTCGGCGGTGTCGCGGATCTCGCGCTCGCCGGAGAGGAAGACCAGGACGTCGCCCGGGCCCTCGGCCTGGAGCTCGTCGACGGCGTCGCAGATCGCGGTGATCTGGTCGCGGTCCGACTCCTCGGAGTCCTCTTCGAGGAGGGGGCGGTAGCGGACCTCGACCGGGTACGTACGGCCGCTGACCTCGACGATCGGGGCGTCGCCGAAGTGGCGGGAGAACCGCTCCGGGTCGATCGTCGCCGAGGTGATCACGACCTTGAGGTCGGGGCGCTTCGGGAGCAGCTGGGCCAGATAGCCGAGCAGGAAGTCGATGTTGAGGGACCGCTCGTGGGCCTCGTCGATGATGATCGTGTCGTACGCGCGCAGCTCGCGGTCCGTCTGGATCTCGGCGAGCAGGATGCCGTCCGTCATCAGCTTCACGAAGGTCGCGTCGGGGTTCACCTGGTCGGTGAAGCGGACCTTCCAGCCGACGGCCTCGCCGAGCGGGGTCCGCAGCTCCTCGGCCACGCGCTCGGCGACCGTGCGGGCCGCGATCCGGCGGGGCTGGGTGTGGCCGATCATGCCCCGGACGCCCCGGCCGAGCTCCAGGCAGATCTTCGGGATCTGGGTGGTCTTTCCGGAACCCGTCTCACCGGCGACGATCACGACCTGGTGGTCGCGGATCGCCTCCAGGATCTCGTCCCTCTTCTGCGAGACGGGCAGCTGCTCGGGGTACGTGACCGCGGGCACGCGGGAGGCGCGCCCGTCGACGCGCTCCTTGGCCTTGGCCGCCTCGGCGGCGATCTCGTCCAGGACGGCCGCGCGGGCCTCGGGCTTGCGGATGCGGCGGGCGCCTTCGAGACGGCGGCCGAGCCGGTGGGAGTCCCGCAGCGAGACCTCGGCCAGGACGGACTGGAGGGCGGCGAAGGAAGTAGACATACGGGATCCAGGATCGCACCTGTGGCCGAGAAGCGGCGAACCGATTTCCGAGCGGGTCCGTATCTATCGTTCTCGCATGTCCAACCCCACGTCCAAGCCCACGTCAAAGCCCACGTCCAAGCCCCGGCAGGTCCTGATCGTGTCCGGGGTGGCGGCCGCCGCCGTGCTCCTCGGCGTCGTCTCGTACACCGCGACCCGCCCGGCGTCGCCCGGCGCGGCCGGCTCCTCGTCCGTCGCGGAGGTCTCCGCCGACCCGTCCGCCGGCGTCTACCCCGACCTGGAGGCGTACGCCCGCCGGGACGCCTCCGACAAGCTCGCCCTGGGCCGGGCCGACGCGCCGGTCGTGCTCATCGAGTACGCCGACTTCCAGTGCGGCTACTGCGGCAAGTTCGCCCGGGACACCGAGCCCGTCCTGGTGCGGAAGTACGTCGCGAACGGCACCCTGCGCATCGAGTGGCGGAACTTCCCGATCTTCGGCGAGGAGTCGTCGGCCGTCGCCCGCGCCTCCTGGGCGGCCGGGCAGCAGGGCAGGTTCTGGGAGTTCCACAAGGCCGCCTACGCCGAGGGCGCCAAGGAGAAGGGCTTCGGCAAGGAGCGGCTCGCCGCCCTGGCCGAGGAGGCGGGCGTCCCCGACGCGGCCCGGTTCGCGAAGGACAGCGAGGGGGAGGCGGCCCGCAGGGCCGTCCTGGAGGACCAGAAGCAGGGGTACGCGCTCGGCGCCACCTCCACCCCGTCCTTCCTGGTCAACGGCCGGCCGATCGCCGGCGCCCAGCCCCTGGAGGCCTTCACAGAGGCCATCGAGGCGGCGGCGAAGACGGCGAAGGCCGGACGGTGACCTCCGGCATCGGGTACTTCGCCGCGTTCCTCGGCGGCCTGCTCGCCCTCCTCAGCCCGTGCAGCGCCCTGCTCCTGCCCGCCTTCTTCGCGTACTCGATCGACACGCGCGCGAAGCTGGTGGCCAGGACCGGCATCCTCTACGCCGGCCTGGCCACCACCCTCGTCCCGCTCGGCGCGGCCGGCTCCCTCGCGGGCCGGTTCTTCTACGGCCACCGGGACCTCCTCGTCACCGCCGGAGGCCGGCTGATCATCGGGCTGGGCGTCCTCCAGCTCCTCGGCCTCGGCTTCGCCTCCCGCCGGGTCTCCGAGGCGAGCGGCCGGATCCGCCCCACGTCGGCGCTCTCCGTCTACGCCCTCGGCCTGGTCTACGGCCTCGCGGGCTTCTGCGCGGGCCCGATCCTCGGCAGCGTCCTGACGGTGGCCGCGCTGAGCGGCAGCCCGGCGTACGGCGGACTGCTCCTCGCCGTGTACGCCCTGGGCATGGCGGTCCCGCTGTTCGTCCTCGCGCTGCTCTGGGAGCGCTACGACCTGGGCCGGCGGCGCTGGCTGCGCGGCCGCCCGATCCGGCTCGGCCGCCTGGAGGTCCACTCCACCTCGCTGCTCTCGGGCCTGTTCTTCATCGCCCTCGGCACGCTCTTCCTGGTCTTCGACGGGACGACCGCGCTGCCGGGCCCGCTGTCGGTCGACCAGTCGTTCGCGGTGGAGGAGCGCGTCGCCTCCCTCGGCCGCGCGGTGCCGGACTGGGCGCTGCTCGTCGCGGTGCCGGCCGTCGTGGCGCTCGTCTTCGCGGTGCGGGGCCGCCGCGCGGGCCGGACACCGGAGCACGAGGAGGCGTGACGGTCACGGGGGAGGGGCGCGGGCCTCCTCCCCGTACGGCCGGGAGGGGCGCGGGCGGCTTCCCCGTAGGCCCGGGAGGGGCCGCTTTCCCGGATGCCTCTTCCCCGTACGGCCGCTGTCCGTTTTCGGGAAACGCAGAAGGCCCCGTTCTTTCGAACGGGGCCTTCTCCTTGTGGCTGGGGCCGGGGTCGAACCGGCGACCTATCGCTTTTCAGGCGATCGCTCGTACCAACTGAGCTACCCAGCCACGAGACTGTTTCCAGCCTCAGCGAACCTGACGGGACTTGAACCCGCGACCTCCACCTTGACAGGGTGGCGAGCTAACCAACTGCTCCACAGGTCCTGGCTATGTGCGAGCACTAGTCTCGCACACGGTAATGCGTACCCCCAACGGGATTCGAACCCGTGCTACCGCCTTGAAAGGGCGGCGTCCTGGGCCACTAGACGATGAGGGCTAAGGGCCCACCTGCGCGCTTCTCAGCGCGTCGGGGACGTCTGAAGCATATGGGATGCCGGCCGCTATCGCCAAAACGGTTTCCCCCCGGGGGAGAATGGGCCCGTGCTGGAGATGACGCGCGAGGAGTTCGAGGAGCTTGTCGCCGAGGCCCTGGACCGGATCCCGCCGGAGCTGACGCGGCTGATGGACAACGTCGCCGTGTTCGTGGAGGACGAGCCCGCCCCGGACGATCCGGAGCTGCTCGGGCTCTACGAGGGGACGCCGCTGACCGAGCGGGGCGAGTGGTACGCCGGCGTGCTGCCGGACCGGATCACGATCTACCGGGGGCCGACGCTGCGGATGTGCGAGTCCCGCGAGGACGTGGTCGCCGAGACCGAGATCACCGTGGTGCACGAGATCGCCCACCACTTCGGCATCGACGACGAGCGGTTGCACGCGCTGGGCTACGGCTGAGCCGTCCGGGCGGCATCCAGGCGTGTCCCTTGCGACGCAAAGGGAGTTGGGCAGGGTGACCCGTTCCGTTCCTGCCTGTTGTGTCCTG
Source organism: Streptomyces sp. LMG1-1-1.1 (assembly GCF_040815545.1). Taxonomy (NCBI): domain Bacteria; kingdom Bacillati; phylum Actinomycetota; class Actinomycetes; order Kitasatosporales; family Streptomycetaceae; genus Streptomyces; species Streptomyces sp. LMG1-1-1.1. Next base: position 27,619 of record NZ_JBFPNH010000038.1, read on the forward strand.
GAGGTGCCCTCGTGCGCCATTTGCCCACCCCGGTGAGATGGGTCGCCACCGCGCTGGCCGTCGCGGCCTGCGCCGGTCTGAGCGGCTGTATGAGTGTCAGTGACGAGGGGGCGAAGCCGACGCCCGGCGCGTCCGGGGGGAAGCAGGGCGGGGCATCCGAGTCCGGCGGCGGCGCCGACGGCTCGGGCGGGGGCGGCGGCTCCTGGAACGGCCGGCCGGGCAAGGGCGGCCCCGAGCCGGCCGGAGCGGGTAAGGAGTCCCCGGTGCCGAGCGGCTCGCCCTCGGGCACGGCGAAGCCCTCCGCGGGCGCGGTACTGCCGGTCGAGGGCCCGGGCGGCCCCGACGGCTCGCCGAAGCCGCAGCCGACGGGCGGCCACCAGGGTCCGGGCGGGGTGAACGGCGGCGGGGACGGGGACAACGGCAACGGCACGGGCAACGGGAGCGGCGGTCCGGGCGGCGGCGGGGCCACTCCGACGCCGGAACCGACCGCGCCGAGCCCGGAGCCCACGCCCGAGCCGACGGTCCCGACGCCCGAGCCGACCCCGGAACCGACCTCCAACCCCACCGATCCGCCCTCCTCGGGAGCCGACACCCAGCTGGGCGCGATGCGGGCGGCGGACGGGCCGGGGGCGCCCTCGGAACCGGCGGCGTCACCGCAGGTCGGACCGGTGTGACGCGGTCCGATTTGCCATAGGTGGGGGAGGGTGCGTATGGTGGTAGATCGTTTGATCCCATTGCCCGGCGCCGACACAGAAGAGCGCCGTGTGGCGCGTACTCTCCCTAGCCGTGGCTGACCGCATTGAGGCGGTCGATTTGCGAATTCACGGAGTTGACGGGCGCGTGCCGAGACTCCGGAAGGTTTCGCATTTCGCATGTCCATTTTCAGTTCTGACCACGCCGTCATGCCCGAGAACGACGAGATCGTCGAGGCCGTAGAGGCCACCGAGATCGCCGAGCTCGACACCGACATCACCGTCGACGAGGTCATCGACGCCGACGCCGACTCCTTCGACGAGGAGTCCGAGGAGTCCGCGGAGTCCGACGAGCCCACCATCACCTTCGGCGACCTCGGTCTGCCCGAGGGCGTCGTGCGCAAGCTCGCCCAGAACGGCGTCACCACCCCCTTCCCGATCCAGGCCGCGACCATCCCGGACGCCCTGGCCGGCAAGGACATCCTCGGCCGCGGCCGCACCGGCTCCGGCAAGACCCTCTCCTTCGGTCTGCCGCTGCTCGCCGGCCTCGCCGGTGGTCACACCGACAAGAAGAAGCCGCGCGGCATCATCCTCACCCCGACCCGTGAGCTCGCGATGCAGGTCGCGGACGCCCTCCAGCCGTACGGCGACGTGCTCGGCCTCAAGATGAAGGTCGTCTGCGGCGGTACCTCCATGAGCAACCAGATCTACGCCCTGGAGCGCGGCGTCGACGTCCTCGTCGCCACCCCGGGCCGTCTGCGCGACATCATCAACCGCGGCGCCTGCTCGCTCGAGAACGTCAAGATCGCCGTCCTCGACGAGGCCGACCAGATGGCCGACCTGGGCTTCCTGCCCGAGGTCACCGAGCTGCTCGACCAGATTCCCGGCGGCGGCCAGCGCATGCTCTTCTCCGCCACCATGGAGAACGAGATCGGCACCCTGGTCAAGCGCTACCTGACCGACCCCGTCACGCACGAGGTCGACAGCGCGCAGGGCAACGTCACGACCATGACCCACCACGTCCTCGTCGTGAAGCCGAAGGACAAGGCCCCGGTCACCGCCGCGATCGCCGCCCGCAAGGGCCGCACGATCATCTTCGTCCGCACCCAGCTGGGCGCCGACCGCATCGCCGAGCAGCTGTGCGACGCCGGTGTGAAGGCCGACGCGCTGCACGGCGGCATGACGCAGGGCGCCCGTACCCGCGTCCTCGAGGACTTCAAGAAGGGCTACGTCAACGCGCTCGTCGCGACCGACGTCGCCGCCCGAGGCATCCACGTCGACGGCATCGACCTGGTCCTGAACGTGGACCCGGCCGGCGACCACAAGGACTACCTGCACCGCTCGGGCCGTACCGCCCGTGCCGGCCGCTCCGGCGTCGTGGTCTCCCTGGCCCTGCCGCACCAGCGCCGCCAGATCTTCCGCCTGATGGAGGACGCGGGCGTCGACGCCACGCGCCACCTCGTCGGCGGCGCCGGCGCGTTCGACCCGGAGGTCGCCGAGATCACCGGCGCCCGTTCGCTGACCGAGGTCCAGGCCGACTCCGCGAACAACTCGGCCAAGCAGGCCGAGCGCGAGGTCGTCGACCTGACCAAGCAGCTGGAGCGCCTCCAGCGCCGTGCCGTCGAGCTCCGCGAGGAGGCCGACCGCCTGGTGGCCCGCGCCGCCCGTGAGCGCGGCGAGGACCCCGAGGCCGCCGTGGCCGAGGTGACCGAGGCCGCCGAGGCCGAGGTCGCCGCCGCGGCCGTCGAGGCCGAGCGTGCCGCGCGCGTCGAGGAGCAGCGCCGCGAGGAGCGCCCGGCCCGCGACGAGCGGGGCAACTACGAGCGCCGTGACCGTGGTGGCGACCGTGGCGGCTTCCGTCGCGACGACCGTCCGTCCGGTGGCTTCAACCGTGACGACCGCGGTGGCGACCGTGGCGGCTTCCGCCGCGACGACCGTCCCTCCGGTGGTTTCCGTCGGGACAACGACCGTCCGTCCGGCGGCTTCCGTCGCGACGACCGTCCGTCGGGCGGCTTCAACCGTGACGACCGCGGTGGCGACCGTGGCGGCTTCCGCCGCGACAACGACCGTCCGTCCGGCGGCTTCCGCCGTGACGACCGTCCGTCCGGTGGCTTCAACCGTGACGACCGCGGTGGCGACCGTGGCGGCTTCCGCCGCGACAACGACCGTCCGTCCGGCGGCTTCCGCCGTGACGACCGTCCGTCCGGTGGCTTCAACCGCGACGACCGTCCGTCCGGCGGCGACCGTGGCGGCTTCCGTCGCGACGACCGTCCCTCTGGTGGCTTCAACCGCGACGACCGCGGCGGCCGCCCCTTCGAGCGCCGTGACAACGACCGTCCGACCGGCGGCCACCGCGGCAGCGACCGTCCGTTCAACCGCGACCGTCGCGACGACCGTCCCGCCGGCGGCTTCCGCGCCGGTGGCGGCGACCGTCCCTTCGGCCGCCGTGACGACCACCGTGGCACCGGCCCGGCCGGCGGCTCCTTCGGCCGCCGCGACGACAAGCCCCGCTGGAAGCGCAACGGCTGACCTGCCGTGAACCGCTGAACGAACCTCAGGGCCCGCCCCGCACTTCGGTGCCGGGGCGGGCCCTGAGTCGTACCCGCGTGCGACGGGATACGCTCAGCCGGTCGACGTGGGTGGGAAGTGCCGGCCAGGGGGCCCGGCGAAGGCTTCTCCCCCCGATGTCCGCACATCAGGTTGCCCTGGGGAGGGACCTCTCTTTGTCTCGTTTCGCACGCGCGCGGCACTCCCGCGCGCGTCTCGCCGTCCTCGCCACCGCGCTGCTCGCGTCGGGCGCCGCCGTGCTGCCGCCCGTCGGGGCGGCGCAGGCGTCACCGATCGTGGGCATCGACCAGCTCGACGTCGCGCCGAACTGGCGTGCCGTTCCCCGGCAGGAGACCGTCACCGCGGTCGGCCCCACGGGGTACGCGCACGAGACGGAGGCCGCCGGCGGACAGCTGGAGTGGACGGACTTCACCGACCCCGCGAAGAGCGTTCCGCTGGGGTACGACAAGGGGTTCCTGCCGTTCGCCGAGTCCGGCACCGGCGGCCGCTGGGCCTACGTCCAGCACGGCCCCGGCACCCACTACCTCCGTGACCTGACGGACGGCACCGAGCGGTCGTTCGCCGTGCCGCGCGACGCGAGCTACCGGGGGCTGCTCGGCGACACGCTGCTCTTCCAGCAGTACGCCTCCGCCGAGGACTCCTCCACGACCGTCGGCTACTACCTGGTGAGCGCCGCCGCCCCGGACGGGGCCCGCACGCCCGTCACCGGCTGGCCCGAGGGCGCCGGACTGCACCACGCGCGGCTCGCGGCCGGCGACGACACCGTGGCCGTGATCCGCTTCGGCCGGTCCACCGACCCGTACTCCTACGACTTCTCCGACCTCGGCGTCGTCGACCTGCGCACCGGGCAGATGACCGCGATCCCGGCCCCCACCCCGGAAGGGAGCGTGCTCGTCGCGCCGGTGGCGGTGAGCGCCGACCGGATCGCCTGGATCGACAAGAACCGCACCGTCCACGTGCGGCAGCGCGCGGCGCTGACCGGCGCCGAGCAGACGGTCGTCCTGCCCGAAGGCCTGAGCACCGCCCGGATCGGCCTCGTCGGCGACTGGGTCCTCGCCCTCGGCGAGGCCTCCGGCACCGACGCGTCCCTGAAGCGGCGGCTCGTGGCGCTGCACCCCGACGGGCGGAGCCAGACCCTTCTGGAGAAGGCCGAGGCCGAGCTCACCCAGATCGCGGGCGGGGGCGTGGCCGTCGTCGGCGGTACGTCGTCCTCCGACTGGGCCCTGTTCAAGGCCGTCCCGGTGAAGGACGGCGGCGCACCGGTCCTGGAGAAGCTGCGCCGTCTGGAGCCGCTGCCGGCCGAGGTGCGTTCGCTCGCCCTCGGCGCGGGCCGGCTCTCCACCCTGGAGACGGGCACCGCTCAGGGCAGCGGCTTCTACGGGCGGACGTCGCTGCCGGTCGGACCGGTGCACACCGGTCACCCGCAGCCGGTGTGGGCGGGCGCGGAGACGAAGCAACTGGAGAGCGGCACGCCGCTGTTCGACAGCGGGGACGGCCGTACGGTCTATCTGGCCCGTGACGCCTCCCGGCCGCTGGAGGTCACCGCCCGTACCTCCGCCGGTCAGGTGAGCCGGGTGTACACCGGCGAGGCGAACGGCCGGATCACCGACGTCTTCGGCCGGCGCGCGGTCTTCCAGGGCGGCAGCCGGACGCTCGTCGTGGACCTCGACGCGCAGAGCGTCGTCCGCGAGACGCCGTCCGCGCCGGCGGTCCTCTGGGGCGACACCCTGTACGCGGGTTCGACCGCGGCGGGTGAGGTGACGCGCACCGACCTGGCCACCGGCAAGGACCTCGGCAAGGTCACGACCGGCGCGGCGTGCGTCCCGACGGAGCTCCAGGCGTCCGCGGGCCGCTGGCTGTACTGGGGTTGCGGGTCGGCCCAGCAGGGTGTGGTCGACCTCAAGACGAACACGAAGCTCCAGCTGTCCACGGGAGCGGCCGGCAACGCCCTCCTGGGCGACGGCTACGTCGTCGACCGGGACGCCGACGCGTACCTCCGGCTCACCGACCTGACCAAGGTCACCAGCGGCAAGCCCGCGGTGCGCAGGCTCGTCGACGCGACTCCCGTGCGCGGCGCCCGCCGCGAGTTCTGGACCGTGGACCGCTTCGGCGGCGCCGTCGCGTACAAGGACGCCGAGAACCTCGTCCACGTCGTCTGGCCCGGTGTCCCCACCTCCGACCTCACCGCCGCCTCGGCGAAGGCGCCGACGACCATGCGGTCGCAGGACGGCTGGAAGGCGTCCTGGGCGCTGTCCAAGCCCTCGTCGTACTGGCAGCTGACGCTGCGTGACCTGTCCGGGAACCCCGTCCGCGCCTACGGCGGCGGCGAGACCCCGAGCCGTGTCGACGTCTCGTGGGACGGCAGGACGGCGGCGGGGAAGCCCGTCACGAACGGCCGGTACACCTGGCACCTGCAGGCGAACACGGCGGACGGGCAGGGCGCCGACCTGTCCCTGAACGGCACGGTCACGGTCTCCGGCGGGCAACCGGCCTGGCGTGACATGGCCGGGAACGACGGCCAGGGCGACCTGCTCGCGATGGACACGGCGGGCCTGGTGTCCATGTACCGCGGCGACGGGTACGGCGGCCTGTCCGCCCGGATGACGGGCACGGGCACGAAGTTCCCCACCACCTCCGTCCTCGTGCCGTTCGGCGACGTGAACGCCGACGGCTGCGCGGACGTCCTCGCCCGCGTCGGCGACCAGCTGCGCGCCTACCGGCCGGGCTGCGGGAAGGTCGTCGCGGCCTCGTCCCCGTACACGCTGCTCGGCTCCGGCTGGGGCCAGTACGACATCCTGACGTCCCCGGGTGACGTGAACGGCGACGGCTTCACCGATCTGATCGCCCGCCAGGCCTCCACCGGCGACATGTACCTGTACGCCGGCACGGCCGACCACCGGATGAAGCCCCGGGTCCGGTTCGGCACCAACTGGAAGCTGTACAAGAAGGTCGTCGGCGCCGGCGACCTCAACCGCGACGGCCGCGGCGACCTGCTCGGCATCGACGCCTCCGGTGTGCTCTGGCGCTACTACGCCACCGCAACCGGCGGCTACAGCCCCCGCGTCAAGGCCGGTACCGGCTGGGGTGTCTACACCTCCGTGGTCGGCGCGGGCGACCTCTCCGGCGACGGCTGCGCCGACCTCACCGCCCGCGACTCCTCGGGCCGCCTCTACTCCTACGACGGCACCTGCACCGGCGCCTACGGCCCCCGCCTCCTCATCGGCACCGGCGGCTGGAACACCTACAAGTCCCTCTTCTGATCCCCACCCACCCCGACCCGTCCCCGCCCACCCCCGAGTCCCCGGCCCCCACCGCCGGGGACCCGCCCCACGCCCCCCGCGCCACGCACGGCACGGCCCGTGTCGGATACCCGATCGGTTCCGGGGATCTCTCGGGCTATGCTGCACGGGTGTGCTTGTCCACGGGCCGTTAGCTCAATTGGCAGAGCAGTGGACTTTTAATCCATTGGTTGTGGGTTCGAGTCCCACACGGCCTACCGAGAGCGGGGGAGGGGTAGCCCTCTGACCTGCTGCGGAGCGCCCCGACCGGTTTCGACTGGTCGGGGCACTCTGTCGTTCGGGGGTGCTTGCGTGAGCGGTGCGTGAGCGGACGGGCCGGTGCTCCGAGGAAGAGGCCGGATGTGTTCAGGACGTCAGGTCGAACTGCTTGAGCCAGTTCGGGTCCCCGTCTCCGACCGTGGCGACCAGACCGCCGGAGAGCAGCACCATGGAGAGGACGAAGGGCATCGGGCCTCCGTAGTGCTCCACCGCCTGGCTCAGGGTCAGGTCGGATCCGTCCGGGTGACCGATGAGCCCTGCGACCTGGAGCAGGTCGTCATGCCGGATTCCCAGGCTGTCTGACACCCACTGGACGGTGTCCCGGGCCTGGTCCTCGGTGATCTGTTCCCGTGCTCCCACGAGCCAGGCCATGAGGATCGCCCAGACCATGGTGGGGTCAGAGGGATGTTCACCTTCGAGGAAGGACCCTCCGGGTCCCTTCGAGGGGTTCTCCATCCAGGTGGCGATGTCCGCTCGCAGGCGCTTCTGGGTCCGGGCCCGGGAGATCTCGGAGAGGTCGGGCCTTAAGTTGTGCGCTGCCCGAGCGGTGCGTGCGCTCCGGCGGCGCTGGCTGTTTCTTCCCATGGCCCTGAGCATGCCGCTCGGGACCGTCAGGGGGGAGGCGAAACAGCCAATCACCCTACCGTTCTTGGTGGTGAGGTGACGGGGCGCCGCAGAAGTCCGACTTCACCCTGCCACGGGCGGCTCTTGGCGCCGTCGGGGAATGAGGGCTGCCGCCGCCTCGGCCACCGCGCGGTCGACCTCCGGGAGGAGGCTCGTGTACGTGTCTGAGGTCAACGTGATCGTGGAGTGGCGGAGGGTCTCCTTGATCGTGTGGATGTCGCCGCCGGCGCCGTGGGTGAGCGTGGCCGAGACGTGGCGGAGGTCCCGCAGGGTGATGGGCGGGAGGTCGGTGGTGGCGAGGATGCGGCGGAAGGTCTCCGAGACCGTCTCCGGGTGGAGCCAGGAGCCGTCCTCCTTGGTGAAGACCTTGCCCGTGTCCTGCCAGGCGGCGCCGGCCTTCTTCCGTTCCTTCGCCTGACGGGCCTTCTGGGCACGCAGGACCTCGATGTTCACGCTGTCGAGCGCGATCGTGCCCGCGCTGCCGTCGGTCTTCGGTTCGGACTCGTACGGGTCCCAGCCGTCGACGACGATCTCCTTGGCCGGGGTGATGAGGCCGGCGTCGAGGTCGGTCTCGTGCCAGTCCTGGCCGACGGCCTCGCCGCGCCGGAGGCCGCGGGTGCCCATGAGGTGGAAGACGGCGTAGAGCCGGTCCTCTTCGGCGGCGTCGAGGAAGGCGCCGAACTGCTGCGGGGTCCACACCATGACGGGACCGGGGATCTCGCCCGTCTCCCGCCAGCGGCGGACGCGTTCGTCGGTCCAGAGCAGGGGCTTGGGGCGCTTGCCGGACTCCAACTCGACGTGGGCGGCCGGGTTGAAGGTGATGAGCTGCTGGGCGATGGCGGAGTTCAGGGCCGCGCGGAGGGTGCGGCGTACGGCCTGCCGGGTCGCCGGGCCGGTGATCTTCCGGAACGGCTTCATCTCCGCGAGCTTCGCCCGCTCGGCGGCGATCCGCGCCCGTTCGGCGGCGACGGGACGACCGGGCTTGCTCGGCTTGCAGCGGGCGACCTGCTCGCGGCGGGCCTGGTTCTCGGCGGCGATCACCTCGTTGTCGTCGGCTATACCGTCGAACATCTCCACCAGGTGACCGACGTTGAGCCGGGCCAGGCGTATGTGCCCGATGCGGGGCTTCAGGTGGACCCGGATGTGCGAGGCGTAGCCGTTGAGGGTGGTCTTGCGGCGCTTCTTCGAGGCGAACCACGAGTCCAGCCACTCGCCGACGGTGAGGCTGCCCCGCAGCCCGAGTCCGGCGCGCAGGCGGCGTCGGGTCTCCTCGATCTCGGGTAGTGGGGCCTTGTCGGCAGCGATCTCCTCCAGGAGTGCGACCAGCCGCTGGAGGCTGTCGGGGTCGTCCGCGTCGGCCAGCGCGAGGAGTGAGCGGACGTGGTCGAGGTCGGCCTGGGCTTCCTTGAGGGTCTCGTAGCCGGCGCGGCTGAAGGAGCGGCGGGTGCCGTCCTCGCGGGGCGGGAGCTCCTGACGGATGGAGTACGAGCCGTGCTTCCGGCCAGCGAGCTTGGGGCAGTTTTTGCCGAGCGGCTTCCCGGTGTGGGGGTCGCGGCAGTAACAGCGGCGGTGGGTGGAGCCCTTCAAAGGCGGTCCTCCTGGACGGGGTTCTCTTCTGGCGGGTCGACGTCACTCAGTGCGTGGGGCAGGTCGGGTGGGACGGCGCCCTCTTCGCGGAGCTCGCGGCGAAGGTGGCGGAGCCTGTACTTGGCCGAGATGGCCTGGTCGGCGTAGGCGGTCTGCTTGCGTTCGGCCTCCTCCCGCTGGGCGCGGCTGGTGGCCTGCTTGGCCGCGAAGCGGGCGTTCTCCTCCTCTTCGAGGGCTGCGAGTGCGGTGCGGACGAGGCTGGCGTGGAGTTCGAAGTCAGGGACGAGGCCGGCGTCGTGTCCCGGGATTTCCGTCTCGCCGGTGAAGCGACGGAGGGCGTCCCAGGTGGGCACGAGCCTCTGGAAGGGGAGTTCCTGGGTCTCCTCGACGTAGCCGACGGGGAAGAACAGGTGGGCCGGGTACGTCTCCAGGGCGGCGGCCAGGACGATGACGTCCACGAGCGGGAGGACGGTGCGGCGGCCGGACTCCATGTTGGCGATCACGTTCCGCGGGATGGGGTGCCCCAGCTCCTCGCAGCGGTCCGCCAGGTCCTGTGCGCTCCACCCCATCTCCTTCCTTCTCCGCCGGACCTCTCCGGCCACGTTGGCCTTCACCCGGTCCACCCACTCGGGGAAGTCGTCCGATTCATCGTCCACACCGCGTTGTGTCATGCAGACACATTAACTTCCCCATCATGGTTCTTGCTGGCCTGGAGCCGGACGCGAGAGCCGTGTTCGCCGAGGGCTGTGACGAGAGGGGCGCCGAGTGTGCGACGACATCGTGGAAACCGGTCCGAAGGGCATGAGTCGGGAGGAGCTGTTGGCCCTGCCGGTGGCCGTTGACCTGGACACGGGTAACCGTGCGCTGGGTCTCGGACGGAGCAAGGGGTACGAGCTGGCGAAGCGGGGCGAGTACCCGTGCAGGGTCCTGCGGCTGGGAAACGCGTACCGCGTGGTGACGGCCGACCTGCTCGACCTGTTGGGGTTGGCCGCTTGAGGGCGGAAGAAGGTACCAGACGGTTCTGCGCTGAGCTGACACAGAATCGCTGGACTGGCGCCAGGGGTGGACGTACGGTTCGTGGTCCCTCGCGGCGGCCTGCTGCCCGAGAAGGAGAAGGGCCCCCGGCGGTGCGACGCCGGAGGCCCGAGCAACCCCGAACGGCCCTGGAAGAACCAACCCGGCGGCACGGGCGTGCGAGCCCGCCACCGCCAGACGAGGAGCTGCCCCGTGCAACATCCCGAAACCCAGCCCTATTCCGCCTCCGGCGAGCCCGAATGGCCACCGACTGCCGTGCCGGGAAAGCCCGGCGAGTACACCGGCCGGCCCTCTGTGGCCGACGGCATCGAGGACGCTCCGGTAGACGAGCCCGCAGTGGAGGAGGCCCCCGAGCCGACCGTCGGATCGGCCCTCCTGGACGAACTGCGTCGGCAGATAAAGAAGTTCGTGATCCTCCCCTCGCCGGAGGCGCTGGACGCCGTCACGCTGTGGGTGGCGGCCACGCACCTGCAGACGGCGTGGCAGCATGCCCCGCGCCTCGCGGTCGTCGCCCCTGCGAAGCGGTGCGGGAAGTCGCGGCTCCTGGACGTGGTCACCGAGACCGTCCACGACCCGCTGATCACGGTCAACGCCTCCGCCGCCGCGGTCTTCCGGTCGATCACCGAGAACCCGCCGACCCTGCTGGTCGACGAGGCCGACACCCTCTTCGGGTCGGCCAAGGTCGCGGAGAAGAACGAGGAGATGCGCGGCCTGCTCAACGCCGGCCACCAGCGGAACCGCCCGACCTTGCGGGTCTCAGGCCCGAACCACGAGGTGTCGAAGTTCCCGACCTTCGCGATGGCCGCCCTCGCCGGGATCGGGGACCTGCCCGACACGATCATGGACCGTTCGGTTGTGATCCGGATGCGACGGCGCAGGCCAGGTGAGAGCGTCGCCGAGTTCCGGACCGTACGGGACACCACCACCCTGCACGCCGTACGAGACCGGCTCGTGGAGTGGCTGGCACCGTTGCATGCCACCGCGACGGACCTCACTCCGACGATGCCGGTCGAGGACCGCGCCGCCGACACCTGGGAGCCGCTGGTCGCCATCGCCGACCTCGCCGGCGGTGCCTGGCCCGAGGCCGCCCGTACCGCGTGTCTGGCGATGACGAAGCACGAGGCCGAGCAGGACCAGGACAACAGCGCCCTGAACCTCCGGCTCCTCGCCGACATCCGCCGCGCCTTCGCCGCCGAGGGCAACCCGCCGGTCATCCGCACCAGCCGTCTGCTCGGGATCCTGAACGAGGACGCGGAGTCCCCGTGGCCTGACTACACCGACAAGGGCCTCACCCCGCGCGGCCTGCAGCTCCTGCTGAAGGACTACGGCATCGGCTCGGCCAACCGCCGCTTCCCCGACGGCTGCCAGGCCAAGGGCTTCACCCGCCTGCAGTTCACCGACGCCTGGGCCCGCTACTGCCCCGAGCCCGCACCGGCTGCCTCACTGGTCGCCGAGTCGCTGCTCCTGCCGGAACCGGCACCCGACGCCTGACCCGGCACGACCCGTCCCCACCCGTCGCCTCGCAGGTCAGGGCAGGGACGGGTCACCGGCACGCAACGAGTCGACCCGACATCGCCACCCCGACCCGTACCTGCGCTGACCAGGCATGCGACGAGTCGGGACGGTTCCCACCCGTCACCCGCCACACGCCACCGGCTGTGCGGCCAACCCCCCTCCCCGAGCTTCCGGAGCACCCTCCCTTGACCTCTCCCAGCACCACTGCACCGCCTTCCGCCCCTCCCATATCCCTCCCTGGCCTGATCCGCCGGGTCGTCGCCCTCCCCGTCCTGATCCCCACTGGCGTCGCCCTCCTTGCCGTGGCCGCCTTCGCGCTCTCGTACGACGCCCTGCGCCAGATGGCCGCCGCCAGCCACATCCACCCGGGCCTCACCTACGCCTTCCCCCTGGTGATCGACGGCTTCATCGCCATCGGCATCGGAGCCCTCCTCATCGTGCGTACCGCGCACTGGGGGTCCCGGGCATACGTCTGGGGCCTGGTCAGCATCGCCACCGCCACCAGCATCTGGGCCAACGTCCTGCACGCCGTCCGCCTCAACCAGCAGACCCACCGAGGCGGGCTCGTGCTGGATGACATCACCGTCGGCGTCATCTCCGCCATCGCCCCGCTCGCCCTCGCCGGCGCCGTCCACCTCTACCTCCTCGTCCAGCGACGCCCCGCCCCCGCTGACGCAGAGCCTCACGTAGAGGGCCGCCACGTTCCGGCGGCCACGCCTCCGGAGTCCGGCACACCGGCAGCCACAAAAGACCCGGTCCCCGCCGATGACGTGGCCGAGGGCGCCGACGAGCAAGTGGCTGATCCTGATCTGTCGCCCGCCGCTGAGGGCGGCCAGCGCCCGCTCGCCACCTACGAACAGGTGATCGCCATCGGACGCACCGCTCCTCTGGGGCGCGACGGCCGCGTCTCCCGCCGCCACATGGAGAAGGCCATCCGCGCCGAGGGCCTCAGGCCCGGCCGACGCGAACGCCTCGAAAAGGCCAAGGGCGAGCTCCAGACCGAGCTTGACCAGCAGCTCACCAAGACCGCCGCGTAGCCGCGACCCCGACCACAGGCCACTCGCCTCGGAACCCTCCCGGGGCGAGTGCTGCTTCCAACCTCCCCGCCGGATCAGAGAGCCAGCCCATGCACGCACAGACCATCCCCGACTCCCCGCACACCACCCAGCAGCCGGCCACCCACGCAGCCCCGGGCGGAGCAAGGTATGGCGTTGGACCGTCCAGCGGCCGGTCCAACGCGGACGCCTCCGCCCCAGGGGTGGCGGAGGCGGCGGGTCCCCGGCGCGAGGGCGCACCGGGGGCAGGAGGTGTGCGTGCGGCGGACGAGGCCGCGCTGCACCGTGTCGCTCGCCGTCGTGCCCGCCAGGACGTGCAGCGCAAGGAGCGTGTCGATGTCCGTTACAGCGTCGCCGAAAAGCAGGCGATTCTCGACGAAGCCCGTCGCCTCGGTCTGGCTGGCGCGCACCTCGTCGGCGCCATCGTCATGGCCCACCTGAACGGCGACCTCGCCCTGGCCGACCAGCGCACCGCTGCCGACGACCTGATCGACGAGTACGCGGCCCTGCGCGAGCAGGTCGCCCGGATCGGCACGAACGCGAACCAGATCGCCCACCGCCTCAACTCCGGCGGCGACGCACACCCTGTGGACGCCGCCGTCCTCGCCGAGGCCGGACGGCTCGTGGCCCTGGTCCAGCAGACGGTCAAGGCCGTCGACACCGCAGCCGACGTGGCGGCCACGAAGCAGCGGGCGGCCTAATTGATCGCGAAGATCGGCAAGCCCGGACACAAGACCAGGGGCGTCCTGAACTACCTGTTCGGCCCCGGCCGGGCCAACGAGCACACCGACCCCCACCTCGTCGCCTCCTGGGACGGCTTCGCACCCGACCCCGGCCGAGACCCCGACGCCACACTCGCCCAGCTCGCCACCGCCCTCGACCTACGGGTCAAACAGGCCGGCCACAAGGCGCCGAAGGGCCACGTCTGGCACTGCTCGATCCGCGCCGCCCCCGAAGACCGCCACCTGACCGACGACGCGTGGGCCGCCATCGCCCGCCGCGTCCTGAACGCCACCGGCATCGCGCCGGCCGGCGACCCCGACGCCTGCCGCTGGGTCGCCGTCCGCCACGCCGACGACCACATCCACATCGTCGCCACCAAGGTCCGAGGCGACCTCCGCCCGCCCCGCAACTGGAACGACTTCCTGCGCGCCGACAAGGAACTCGTCGCCATCGAAAAGGAGTACAGGCTCCGCCAGGTCCCGCGCGGCGACCGCACCGCCGCCAAGCACCCCACCCGCGCCGAACAGGAGAAGGCACGCCGTACGGGGAACGTCCGGACCTCCCGTGAGCACCTGCGCACCATCGTTCGCACCGCAGTCTCGGCGGCCACGACCACCCAGGAGTTCTTCCTGATCGTCGAGGGGGCCGGCGCCCACGTCGACGTCCAGTACTTCCCGTCCGGCGACGTGCGCGGCTACAGGGTCGCCCTCGCCGGCGACACCAACGCCCAGGGCGAACCGGTGTGGTTCTCCGGCTCCACCCTCGCCCCCGACCTCTCCTACCCCAAGATCGCCGAACGCCTGGCACCAGCCGCCGTCAGCTTCGCGCTCCCGCCCGAGACCACTGCCTGGGGCCGCCTCGCGCAGGCGGTCGACAGGATGCCCGACCACCTCGCCAGCGGCAGGGACGAAGAAGGACAGGCCCACATCACGGTCCTTGCAGAAGCGCTAGACGCCCTGCCGATGGTCGCGCCGACAGGTATCCGCCCCCAGCTCGGGCAGGCGGCAGCCGCGTACGAACGAGCCAGCCGCTCCCGTATCCGCGCCGACCACCAGCAGGCCCAGGCCACCCGCCGGGCAGTGAAGGCGATCCTGCGCGAACCCGCCCCCAAGGATGGCGCGCTCCTCGCCATCACCCTCGACGCCCTGCTGCTCGCGGTCATCGCCGGCCAGCACTGGCACCGCACCCGCGCCCACCACCAACAGGCCGAGGCCGCACAGCAGGCCGCCGTACACCTCCGCGCGGCCTACCAGACCGCAGCCACTGATCCCTTGACCGCGCTCCAGCACCAGGGCAAGACCCTTCCCCCGTGGCAGCTGCACCAGCAGGCCGCATTGGTACGCCGCACGCTGCCCGACCTGGCCGAACAGATCCTCACCGAACCCGGCTGGCCCGCCCTGGCCGCCACCCTCAACGACGCCGCGAAGCCCGGCCGCTCCGCAGCACGGCTCCTCGCTGAAGCGGCCCGCCACCGCGAGCTCGACACCGCCACCAACCTCAGTGAAGTCCTCACCTGGCGTCTGAACCGCCTGCGAGCCCCAGAGGCGGGGAAGTCCTCACCTCACAAGGCAGCAGCGCCGATCCAGCCCGGCGCCGCCACGACACCGCCCGCCCCGCCGACCACCTCCCGGCCAAGGAGCCGGTGACGCGGAGCCTGCACCGGGCCGCCTCGGCATGTTCACTCGGTGAACCGGGAGGAAGCCCTCCCCAGGGAGGGGTTCCGCGCCGGAACAGCAGTCCTGTTCCGGCGCGGAACAGCAACGGGACACGCTGTGAGATCAGCCGTTGCTCGGGTCGATGACGTTGCCGTTGACACAGTGGTTGACGGTGTCGCCCGTCCAGGCCCCGCCGACGGGCACGACCGCGAGCTCCTGGAAGCAGACGGCGGCGGCACTGAAGTTCCAGTTGTTGGCGGCGTTGATGCCCGGTCCGAAGTTGCTGTCGTTGTCGGCGTGAGCCGGAGTCGCGAGCGCGAGGCTCGTCAGGGCCAGGGCAGCGGTAGCGATGGTCTTCTTCATGACCCGGCAAACGACCGGGGTAGAGCCTGGTTATCGGGCCACGGCGGGAATCCTCCACAAGGCCCTCACGCTCCGCGTTCGTCTGGGGAGGCAGCCCAGTGATCCTTCTGCGCCTGGGCGTCCAGCTCCCGTATCGTCGCCTGCGTGACCGACGCGAGCATGGCGGACAGGACGCGCATCCCCGCCGATGATCTTGCCGAGCTGATCAGGGCGTTCGACCTGGGAGAAGTGGTAGATCGACACCACCTGGCCGAGGGCCTCATGAACGTGAACTGGCGGCTGGACACCCGGGTGGGGCGATTCGCCCTCAAGCGGGTCACGGACGTGCCGCTCGAACGACTGCGCCGTAACCTCGCAGCTCTTCCCCTACTGGCTTCGTACGGCGTCCCTGCTCCCGCGCCGCTCGCCACCACCCAGGGTGACGTGATCGCCCAGATCGGCGGCAGCGCCTACTGCCTGTTCCCGTGGACGCCCGGCGAGCACATCCGCGGAACCGACCTCTCCCTGGCGCAGGTGTCCGAACTCGGCGCTCATCTTGCGGGGCTCCACGCGGCGCTCGGCCGCGTGGTCACCAACGAGGGACTGCCTGCCGTGCCGGCGTCAGTCACCGCAGAAGTGACCGACGCCGGCCGAGCTGTCCACAAGGCGGACCGGCTCGCCGAAGCGGTGACGGCGCGGCGTGCGGGCGACAGCTTCGACGTGGCCGCCGGCCTTGCCCTCGAACAGCGGAAGGTCCTGCTGGACAAGCACGCCCACCTGCGCCCCGAGGGCGACCTCCCCGCGGGTCCGCACGGCTGGACGCACGGCGACTTCCAGTACCGGAACCTCCTTTGGGCCGACGGCGAGCTGACCGCCATCCTGGACTGGGACCGGCTGGGCGTCCGCCCGTACGCGGAGGAGGTCGTCCGTACGGCGCAGGTGCAGTTCGGTGTGGAGGGAGTCTTCGACCTGGAGCGGGTGTCCGCCTTCGTCAGCGGCTACCGGGCGGTGGTGCCCTTGGAGCCGGACGCCCTTCTCGACGCCGCGCGCCGCCTGTGGTGGAAGCGCATGACGGACTTCTGGCAGTTGGAGTTCCACTACGACCGGGGCGATCACTCCTGCGACGACCTGTTCCTCGCCGACGAGGCGCTCCTCCACTGGTGGACGGAGCGGCTCGACGTGGTGGAGCGAGCGTTCGCCGGGGCTGCCTAGATCCCCAGTGCCCGGAGTTCGGGGAGGCACGGCCGCGTGTACTGGAGGGCCCGGTGTTGGGCCCTCGCCCCCAAGGACCTGTGGTCGGCGTCCCGTATCGCTCGTGCCCACGCCTCGGGGCCGGCGGCGCTGGGCAGGATGATTCCTGCGTCGCCGACGGCTTCGGGGATGCCGCCCCGGTCGGTGCCGACGGTCGGAGCGCCGTGGAGCGCGGCCTCGATGATCACGCGCGGGAAGGCGTCTTCCACGGTAGACGGGACCAGCAGGAGGTGGTGGCTGCGGTACAGCGGCTCCATGTCGTACACGCGGGGCACGTACGTCACGTTCGGGTAGGCGGCGAAATCGGCTGCGGTGTCCCACCACCCCTCGACCAGGGTGAAGTGCTGTTCCGGCATGTGCCGGACGAGGTCGTGCAGCAGCTCGGATCCCTTGGCGGGGATGGGGTTGATCATGAGGACGGACTCGGTACGGGCCGGGCTCGCGCTCTCCCGGGGCGGCGCGAACGGCGGGTACATCACGGTGAGCCGGGTTCCGGGCGTGTGGGGTGCGCGCGCCCGGACGAATTCCGACACCGCCAGGGCGTGGTGGGGGCGGCCCGCGAGGACGCCCAGGCCGGTGGCGGAGACGGAGTGCAGGAGGCCGGCAACGAGCGAGGCCGGCCGTGCCTGCGCGGCAAGCTCCGCCGAGCCCTCCTGCGAGGTGAACACGACGTCGGGACGGAGGCTTCGCAGAAGGCCGCCGAACACGTGCTCCACGTTGTTCTGCGACAACGCCGAGCACGCGACCCCGTTCCACCGGTAGCGCAGGGTGCCGTCCGCCTCGTCGTAGGGCACGTGGTGCTTGGCGAGGTGGGCGCGCATCTCGGGGAGTTGGGTGGTTCCGTCCCAGGGAGCCTCGTGTGAGCCGAGGTAGGTGACCTGCCAGCCTGCGGCGGCGAGTTCTTCGGCGAGTAGCTGCTGGGTGACCTCGGCGCCGCCGATGAGGAACGGAGGCGGGGTGCGGCGCCAGGCGAAGAGCGCGGTGGGCATCGGCGGTCACCTGGCCCAGTAGGTGACGAGGGCTTCCACAGCCTTGGCGACGTCGTCGGGGCCAGCGTCGGCGGCCAGCACGGCGAGTTCTCGCGTCACGGGTCTGCGGGGCGCGTGGACGAAGTAGTCGCGGGCGTGGTGGAGGAAGCCGGGCTCGTGGAGGAAGTACTCGGACTCGGCGGCGGTGTGGCCGGCGGTCTTCCGGCGGAGGTGGAGCGCATCTGCCGGTACGTCGAGGTAGAGGGTGTGGTCGGGGCGCAGGTGCGGGAGGGCCGCGAGCCGTTCGCGGAGACGGTGGTGGACGCCGTAGTCGAAGAGGGCGTCCAGGGCGTACGCGTGGGCGAGGAGGGTGTCCACGGAGCGGTCGAGGATGACGAGCTGCCTGCCACTCGCGGCGGCTTCGGCGACCCGGGCGGCCTCGATCGCCATGAACCTCTCGAAGGCCGCGAGCTGGGCGGCTGCCGAGTCGGTGCGGGCCGGAGGGATGTCGTCGCGGTGGGCGATGTGCTTCACGTAGCAGTCGGAGACGAACGCGCGCGTGCCGAGGGCGGTGTGGCGGAGGTGGCGTATCGCCGTCGACTTGCCCGCGTAGGAGGGCCCCTCCAGAGCGATGATCAGCATGTCGGCGCCTCCGTCCGGTAGAAGCGCTCGGCGTAGAGACCAGCCCCGTCGACCAGGTCGGCCGCGGTGGTGAAGGCGTGCCGGATCGGGCGGTACATCTTCCGGGCCGGGTGCATCTGCGAGCCGTGCATCCGCAGGACGGTGACCTTGTCCAGGACGGCGTCGGTGATGTCGACCAGCTCGGGCCGCATCGTCGCCCCCGTGCGCGTACGGAAGAGGTGCTGGTCACAGCCGGCGAGCGCGTACGTGGACCAGAACGCGAGGTCCTCCCAGAACCAGGTGCAGCCGAGGCGGACGGCGGCCTGGTGGACGAGGAGGTGGTCGGGGTGGCGGGTGACGGCGGCGGGCGCGAGGAGTTCGGCGTCGGGGTGGGCCGCGACGATCCGACCCAGTTCCTCGGTGATTCGGTCGAGCCGCTCGGGGCCGTACGGGCGATATGGCATCTCCGCGTCCTTGTGACCGAGGAGATGCCGGCGGGCGGCGAACGGCGCGAGCGCGGCGGCGCCCTCGCGGTCGCGTAGCTCGGACACGGTGCCGACGTCGGTGTAGGTGGGCTCCAGGGCGGGGTGAACGCTTCGGGAGCGGGTGAAGACGGTGACCACGGAAAGCGGGCGGGGGTGGGCGAGGAAGGTGCCGGAGGCGGAGAGGACGAAGTCGTCGTGGTGGGGTTCGATCACGAGGACCGGACGACCGACGGGCGTGCGGGCCTCGATGTAGTACGGGGTACGGGTGTGGGGTGCCGGCACCTCCAGGACCTGGTGGTCGTGGGCCTGGTAGCGGATGGCGAGCCGCTCGTTGTGCGCCTGGTGGGCGCGGTGGAGATCATCGGGGAAGGTGTAGATGCCGTGTCCGTCCGGCACGGGCAGGAACGCGTGCACAGGTGGCTCCTTCGTCATCGCACGGTGGTGTCGTACCAGTGGCGCCATTTGCGGGGCGACTGGAGGCGGAGGCGGGCGGTCACGGGGTTCTGCCACCAGAGCATCCGGAGGCTCGACCACTGGTCGTAGCGGCGGGTGGAGGGGCGTACGCGCAGCTCGTCGAGGATCGTGACCGGGCGGCCGGTGGCCTGCCCGTGGGCGGTGAGGCGGGCGAAGAACTCGACGTCCTCGCTCATGAACAGGTCGTCCCGGTAGCCGCCGACGTGGTGGAAGGCGTCGGCGGTGCAGAACTGGTTGACGCCCTGGGCTCCGCCGCGCCGGGTGCGGTAGTGGTCCCAGTACGCGCACAGGAGACGGGCGCCGAGGCGTTCCGGGGTGTAGAGCGGCGGGATGGCGCCGCCGATGGCCCCCGCGTCCATGGCGGCAGCGGCGGCGGTGACCGCCTCCAGGGGCAGGGCCACGTCCGCGTCGGTGAAGAAGAGGCGTCCGCTGCGGGCTGCGCTCGCTCCGGTGTTCCGTACCCGCCCGATGTTGCGGACGGACTCGGTGACGACGCGGACGCCGAAGGAGGAGGCCATGTCGGCGGTGGCGTCGGTGCTGGCGTTGTCGACGACGATCACCTCCCCGGTGTGGCCGGTGACCTCTTCCCAGCGGGCGAGGGAGGCGAGGACGGAGGGCAGGTAGCGGGGCAGGTAGGCGGCCTCGTTGAAGGCCGGGATCACCACCGAGAGGGCAGGGGTGGTCATCGGTGCGTCCTTTCCGGGCGGCGGGTACGGAAGAGGTGCGGGGTCCGTCGGCTGAGCTCGTCCAGGCGACCGGCCCACAGGGCGCGGTCGTCGCCCGGGCTGGAGTGCGCCCAGCAGCGGGTGGTGTGGAAGACCGTCCAGGCGGCGAGCAGGTGCTGGTCGAGCGCGAGGGGGTAGGCGTCGGTGACCGTGCGGGCGCGGAGGGGCGACCGGACCGCGTCGGTCATGACCAGGGTCTGGGCGACGTCGGACTCGCGGGGTCCTGCGGTGGCGTCGGTGAAGTCGACGAGGTGGCGGACGGCTCGGTGGCCGGCGAGCACGACGTTGTCGCCGTGCAGGTCGCCGTGGCACCACACGGGCGTCGTCGTGTCGACGGCGTCGGTGATGGCCGCGAGGGCCGGCGGGATGAGGTCCAGCACGCTGGGCGGACAGCGACGTCCGAGTGACGTGACCTGTTCGAAGAAGGGCCTCCGTGGCGCCCACGACTGGACGGGCGCGCGGTGCAGGCGGCCGAGCAGACCTGCCAGGTCCCGCAGGGCTCGCTCGTCGGAGATTCGGCCGGAGCGCATGGCGCCGCCGAGGGTGAGCGTGCCTAGGTCGGCGGTGACGAGGGCGGTCGCCTCGTGGCCGGGGACGTGGCCGTAGCCGATCACGGTCGGGACGGCGACGTGGTCGGCCACGGCACGGATGGCCGCGCTCTCGGTGATCGCGTTGCGGCGGGCGGTGGCCGTGTACAGCTTGATCACGACGTTGCGTCCGTCGGCCAGACTCGCCCGGTACACGGCCGTACGCGAGCGGGAGGACAGACGCTGCGTGGTGTGCGCCGGTGCTCCGGCCAAGGCGATGGCCGCACGTACGACGACGGCGGGGACGCGCGCCGTCACCGCGCACCCACCGGTTCGGCCCCGACGGCGCCCAGGCGGCGAACGTGCCGCAGCGTCCGCGCCAGGTGTTGGCGGTACTCGACGACGTCCTCCGTGACGGGGCAGTCGGCCTGCCACGGCTTCTTGGGGCCCACGAAGTGCACGAGAGCGGCTGATGGGTCGGACTTCGGCGGCCGGGTGACGACCCGACGGACCCAGTTCCCGCGTTCCAGGAAGCGACCGACCTCGAATCGGTTGAGGCCGGCGGCCACCGGTCGCACGTGGCCGGATCGCAGGAGCCACAGGTTCAGGGCGTCCTGGTCGTTGTGCAGGATGTGCCGCCGGGCGTGGATCAGGGCCTGCTCGACGCCTCGGCGGATGCGGGGCATGTGGGCGGTGTGGGCCCAGAGCACACCCGCGTTGAAATAGGGACGTCCGCGCAGATGAGGCCAGCGTTCGGCGGCTCCGGGCAGCGCCGGGCACTCGCCGACGGCCGGGTTGAACTCGTCGCGTACGGCGCCGGTCTCGTACGGCCCGAGGGAGCCCAACGGGTCGGTGAGGTCTCCCCGTACGAGGACGTCGGCGTCCACGTAGATCAGGTACGGCCTGCGGACGAACTCCGGCGTGAACTCGAAGCGCAGGTAGGTGGTGACGGTGATGTACGACGCGTCAGCCATGCGGGAGGTCCGCAGTGGAGAGCTGTGGCGTAGGTCGAACGAGCCGAAGCCGACCCGCTTGGCGAAGTCGGAGAGGAGCAGGGCCTGCCCCGGGGTGAGGTCGAGGGTGAGCACCCGGACGGCGGCGTTGCGGCGGGTGGCCGGGGCGAGGCCGTCGGCCAGGCCGCTGAGGGCAGCGAGGCCGGGGACGAGGTACTGCTGGTCGATGCATAGGCCGAACGCGTACATGAGCGCTTCGCCTTCCGGTCGTGGCGCATGGGCGTGATGGGCGGGTCTACCGCTGCTGGGGGACGACGGGCGCACGAGGGCTCACCGACCGGGCCCGAAGCTGCGGCGGTCGAGGATTTCGAGGGTGTCGGGGTCGGCGGTCTCCCAGCAGGGACCGCCGCCGGTGGGCGGGCGCAGCACCCAGACGGTGCCGCCGGCGCGGACATCGGTGACGATCGCCCGCCGTCCTCTCGCGTCCCTGACGAGATCGCCGACCCACGCCCGTTCCGCGGTCACAGGGTGTCCGCCTCACGTGTCTCGCTCTGCGGGTCCCAGCCGGAGGCCGCGTCGGCGATGTCACGGCGCCGCCGGCGCTGACCCGGCGTACGGCGGATCGGGGCGGCACTCGCGGCATCCACGAGGAAGCCGCCCTGCTCGCGGATGCGGACACCGAGGCCGGCGAACTGGCCCGCGTCGGAGGCGACGTGCGCGAGGGCGCAGACGACGACGCCCCGGATCATTCCGGCCGAGAGGGCGGACAGGACGGCCTGCCAGCCAGGGCGCTCCGCGAGCGGCAGGGCGGGGTCGAAGTCGAACCAGGCTCCGGCGACGTCCCAGTGCCGGGCGTCGGCGTAGTAGCGACCGTGCTCCTCGCCCTCGCGGATGACGGCGGGAGTGGTGGCGCAGGCGTAGACGGCGACGGGCACGTGCCCGAGGCCGCCGGGCGGGTTGATCGGCATGCCCCCAAGGCTGCTGCGCCGCCGGGCACGAGCCCAGGCACGGCCCATGACGCCGACGGCGGTCCGCCACCGCTCTCCGTGCCACGTTGCGTGGCAGTGGGAGAGAAGGCCCTCGGCGGTGTGCAACGACCCGTAGCAGTCGGCCTGATGGCGCCCCTGGGGCTGCTACGGGTCGTTGCAGTGCTGGTGCCCGGTCAGCGCACTCCGAGGGGAACGCCTGCGGAGTCGGCGAGCCCTCGCAGCCGGGTGACGGACACGCCCGCGAGCCGGCTGATGATGACCCCGGGGAGCATCTGGTGGCGCACCCACCCGGGAGCCATCGTGCAGACGGCCTGGAGGGTATCGGCGGCAGCGTCCCAGCGGCGGCATTCGACCTGGGTGAGGGCGACGTCGAGGCCGTAGCGGGCGCGGGTGGCCAGGGGTACCGTCTCGTCCAGGCGGACGGTGTCCATGAGCCGTAGCGCCCCGGCGGTGTCCCCGAGAGCCACGGCGATGCTCATGGCCTGCGTTGCGGCGTACATCGGCCCGTACGGCTGCGCGTGGGAACCGCGGGCGTGCTCGTCCCCTATGCGGGCGGCGACGGCATGAGCCTGGGAGAGGTATTCGCGAGCGCTGTCGGCATTCGCTCCGCCCCGGGACGCGGCGACGGCGGCGTTCGTGACGAGCTGCCCGTACACGCTGAGGCGGTCCGGGTAGTGCTCGCTCATCTTGGGCTCGATCCGGTCCGCCTGGGCTGCGGCGAGGAGGAACCCCTGCTTCGTACGGCCGTCCCGGAGATTGACCCACGCGGTCGTGGCGGCGAGATGCGCGTCACGGAGAACGTCACCGCACTGGACGGCGATCTGGCGGCCGTACGTCAGTGCCGCGTACGCGAGATCGCGGGAACCGAGCACGTTGGCGGCCATGCCCGCCGTCTGGAAGGTGTCGATCAGGGCGCCGGCCGCAGCCTCGCGCTCGTCGGTGCCGGCCGCGTCGAACCTGGCCCGCGCCTCGGGGAGGAGCTGTCCCAGGAGGGTGCCGAGCTCGGTGTACCTGCCGCCCCAGTAGGCAGCATCGGCCCGACGGACGACGGCCCGCAGCTCCTCGACGGTGCCCGGCTCGACCTCGGCGGGGATGCCGATGGCCGCGTCGTGGGTGGCTGCGGAGACCATGCGCAGCGCGGCCCGCTCGTCACGGTCCATGGACCGGCGGGGCGCCTGCTGACCTAAGAGCACGGCGATGTCCGTACCGAGCGCGTCGGCGATCGACAGCAGGGACGGAAGGGACGCCGTCCCGCCGCGTTCGAGCTTGCGGACCACGCCGACGGACACGCCGGACGCCTCCGCCAGCTGCTCCTGCGTCATGCCGCCGCGCAGCGCCTTCAGGCGCTCAGAGGTGGTGTACTCCGACCACTGCATGATCCAGAACCTCCGCATGATGGGCCCCACACGGACAGTACTGGCAGGAAGGGCAGCGTCGACGCCCTTTGCGCAGACTGCAGTTGGCCTCAGCCGGCGAGTACCGCTGTCACGCCAAGAAGGGCCTCCAGCTCGGCCACGGCCGCGTCCTCGTCCGTGACGTGGATGGTGGCGATGCCCAGATCGGCGGCCGGCGGAAGGTTCACCGCGTGATCGTCGACGAAGACGCACTGCTCGGCAGGCAACCCGATCCGGTCCAGGGCGAGTTCGTAGATCGCCGGATCGGGCTTGGCCATACCGACGAGCTCGGAGACGACGTGCACGTCGAACAGGTCCCAGATGCCGACGTGTTCGTACGGGTTGAACGGGTCGAGCCCGAAGCTGTTGGACAGCAACGCGAGCCGATGACCAGCGTCACGCGCCGCCCGCGCGAGCCCGACCATCCGGCGCGCCGCCGGCACCCCGGCCCAGGCCCGCCCCATCAGGTTCACCGGATCCACATGCGCACCCAGCAGGGCCGCCGTGCCCTCGTTCCACTCGGCCTGCCCGATCTCACCGATCTCCAGAGCCGCGTACAGACGCCGCCCCTCGGGGTGATGGTTGAGCGTGCTGCGCCACGCACCCGGAGCCAGCCCCTCGGACACGCACCAGGCGCGGTGCACATCGATCGGGCTGGCCGTGAGCACCCCGGCGAAGTCGAGGATCAGGCCACGCTGTTCGTGCCCGTCGGCAGTGACCGTGTTGTGCGACATCCGGCGTTTGCCCCCTTCCGCGGTTGGTCTCCTGGGTGACGCTACCGCGCGGCGGTGCGGCTGAGCGCGGAGCCCGCCGCTGGCACGGGCTGCCCGCAGCTCTCAGGGAGCAAGCGCACGTTGTCGTCCACGGGTAGGCGGAACGAAGCGGCACTTAGGCGGTCTTCCTGACAACGCGCGTCGCTCTCCGTAGTCTGGACATGCACAAAGAGGTAGGGGGATGCGTGTCGGATATTGGCTTCTTGGCTGAGAGCGTCGCTACGGCACTTACCGCGCTGCTCGTCACTGATGCCTATACATCTGCTCGTCCGCGACTGAGCGCGATCTTGAGCCGTTCGCGAAGCAATGAGGGTGTGCGGATCGAAGACCTTGATGGTCTTCGCGAGGTGGGCACGGCGGCACTGCGTCACGCCGTGAACGAGCAGGTCCGGCGAATCGCGGCATCCGACGAGCACCTTCTCCGGCAGCTGCGAGACGCTTTGGGAGTTGCGCAGCCACACATCGGAATGAACATCCACGGCAATCAGTTCCATGGACCGACCCAGTTGGGCGGCACCCAGATCGTCAACATGTAAGCGGTGGACCATGAGCCAGGACTCTGACCCTTCGGAGGTTCACCACAACGTCTTCGTCGGGCCCACCGTGATCGGCGGGACGCAGAACGTGCTCGGTGGCACCTCTGTTCTGATGCCCCCTGGGCCGTCGATAACCTCACAGGCTTGGGCGGCGATCATGGCCGCTTGGGCGTTCTGCCCAGCGGTGGCACGGTGGACTCAGACAGTTCTCAGCGAGGAGTTCTTCTCACGGTTCGCGGATCTCGGTCATGCCCTCGTGCTGTGTATCTGGCTGGCGGGCGGGGCTGCTGTCCTCCTCGACGTAGCGGGTTACTTGCTGTACCGGCATTGGGCCGTGGCGCAGAGGGTGGTAACCCACCCCGTCACGTGGAAGCTGCGACTGTGCGCAGTGACCCTCGGAGGTGCTGTCCTGGCTGCGGTCGTATTCATGATGGACCGGTAGATCGCTGGTAAACCGTGCAGACCGGCGGCCTCCACCCCGAACGCGGCCTGTTCTGGCACCTGGCCCCCGGCACCACCGATGAACAGGACAGCTGGGTCCACTACGGCTTCACCGGCACCGGCATGTGGATTTCCCCCACCCAGGACCGAGGGGCGGTGCTACTCACCAACAAGCTCTACTGCACCCGCGGCCGCCAACCACTGACGGACGTCCGCAACGCCTTCCGCCAGGAGGCATTCGCCTGACCGTGCCGTACGGCCCAGGGGCGGAACCGCCGGTGTCATGGGCTTCAGGGCGTCGCCAAGGCGGCTCGAGGGTGCTTCAGCCCCAGGTCAGCGACCTGCGGCTTCGTCGCAGGTCAGGCCCGTCCGCCCGGTGCGTCGGGGTCACCGGACCGGGCGGCGATGGGCGGAGCGGCGCATGCGCATGGCGATGTAGATGAGGTCTGCAACGAGCAGCACGATGCCGATGAACAGAAGGAAGAGCAGTCCGTCGGCGACGGCGCCGATGATGCCCAGCACGATCGCCACGATGATCAGGGCGAGGAAGAGCGACACGAGGGCCACCTCCTCGGTCGGTCGGGGGGCTCAGCGGCGGGCCAGCTGCCGTTCACCGTTCGCTCCGGGCTCGTAGGGGAGGTCGTAGTGCCGGAAGACCGCTTCCTCGTCCTCGGCGGGAAGTACGTCGTCGGTGCCGATCGAAGGGCACCGCTTCACCAGAGCCTTGTCATGGGCGACCTTCACATAGCCCGGCCCCGCCGTCGCACCGTCCAGGGGGGACGAACACCAGACGGTGGCGGGTGGGCAGGCCGACCCGGACCGTGGCCATGAACGGCTGATCGGTACTGGTGTCGACGTAGATCGCCTCCAGATCTCCGATCCTGTGGCCCCGCGTGTCCACGACGTCGCGTGTTCGCCACTCACGGATGTCCGCCATCTGGATCATGCCGACTCCTTGCGATCGGTCCCCCGTTCGGGGAGCGTGGCGAGAAGGATTTCGGCGGCCTGGGTGACGTTATCTGCGGCGATCGCACGGGCCATCGCCGCGCGGGCCGCATCCTCCGTGGCGTGCGGCGGGACCACCATCAGGGCGAAGTGGTCGTTGTCGCCACGGGTGATGAGGACGGTGCCGTCACCGACGGGAAAGGAGTCGAGGCGCACGACCCGGTCGTCGACGACCAAACGGGTCGGGACCTTCTCCCAGGCGTCCGTGTCCAGGCCGACCCGCGTGACGGGGCCCAGGTGCGCGGTGACCGCCTGGATCAGGGCGGGCAGCTCGGTCGCGACGTCCCGGGAACGGGGCCACCACGCGCCGTCGAGAACGCCTTCGCGGGAGTGCGTCGTCCGTAGCCGGAGCAGGGCCGTGCCGGGCTTCACCGCTCGGTGGATCTCGTCCGGAAGGAGCTTCGGAGGAGAGGGGCTGTCGGATTGGGCCATGATGGTCCGCCTAGCTGCGCGGGGCCGCCGACACCTCATGGCCGGCGAGATACCGCCGTGGTCTCACGGTACTCCGCGGGCCTGTGGTCACGCCCGCGAGCATGGGACGGGCACTATTCCCGGTCGGAAATCGCCTGGTCAGAACCCACTCGTCCGAGCACAGCGCGGAGTACGCTGAAGGTACCGGGAGTAAGTCGAGCACCCGCTCCCACGCGGACGTCGTTTCCGGCGATCAAGACACTGGGCCGCCCTGCAGGACGGCCCGGAGACGGGTCCGCGATCATGACCACCTCCCTGGCACCCCTGCTTTCGGCGCGCCTGTCGCTGACGCCGAAGACCACCCTCGCCGGCCTCTTGGACGGTGCCTGGTGGCCTCGTTCGCGTGACCTCACCGCCGAGCTTCCGTCCCTGGTCGACGCGCTGGAGGAGCCCTACGGACGCATCACGCGCGTCGCGGTGAACCCCACCCGCTGGCCCGTCGTCCCGCACAAGGTCGCCGTCACCGGGCACACCGTGCACGTCGGCTGGTTCACCGAACAGGATCCCGACAAGATGATCCTGCTCTCCTACACCGTCGGCCGCTGCGACCTGTTGGTGATCCCGCCCGAGACCGAACCCTCCGCAGCCGCCCGGCTGATGACCGCCGCCGCCCTCCCCGGCAGCGTCCTGGCCGCCGGTGCCCTGATGTCCGACGAGGCCGCCACCGGCCGCCGTATGCGCGACGCCCGAAGCAGCGAGGACACCTGGGAGACCGACGGCGGATCCGCCCTGCCGCCGCTCCGGCACCCGGTCGTCGGCGCGCGGATGATCCCCGTACCGGGGAACCCGCGGAGGTGACCCCATGGAAACCCTGATCACGATCGCCGCGATCGCCCTGCTGATCGCGCTCGGCACCCGCCTGATCCACCGGCTCAACGCCCAGCACGACGCACGCATCGCCGCCCACCACTTCGGCGCCCCCTTCCCGGCCATCCGCCGGCCGCCGGGCCACAGTCACCGCACTCCGACGGAGCAAGCCGCCCACCGCAGGCGCACGGGAACCTGGCCGTGAGCACCCCTGACCATTCCTCCGACCGAAGGCGGCGGGTGGGGTACCCGACACCCGGGACAACCCACCCGCCGGCCTCTCACGCGTGAAAGGACCTGGTCATGGCGACACTCCGCGAGCGACAGGTCTACCGCGAACGGGTCCTGACCGCCCTCTACGAAGCCACCGAAGGCAACCGTCTCCTCGGAGTCCCGGGGCGGAAGCTGCGGAACGACCTGCGCATCCCGGAAGAGGACCTGGCCGCCGCCTGCACCTACCTCGCCGGCGAGGGCCTGATCAGCATCGACTGGGAACCGGGCAACACACCCGCGATGGTGTCCCTCACCCACCAGGGAATCCGCCGCATGGAGGCCGAAGAGGAGGAACGCGGCTGAGCCGGACTGCCCGATGGCCCGCTCTCCCTCTGCCCCGTCCGGCCCGTAGTCGTAGAATTGAACGTGGATCGAGCACGCTCACGTGTGACGGTCCGGAAGGGCGGCCTCGGCGGAGTGAATGCGCTGAGGCCGTTGTGACGACCACCGCCAAGAGGCCCGCGCGGGCGCTAGTCATGGAAACCTCCGGCACCCGGGAGGACCTGACCATGCCCTCGACAGCAGCAAGGTAGCGGCGGGCGACCCGGCTGCTCCGCTTTAGCTTCGCCTCTCTTCCCCACACCCCATCCAGGACACGCGCCACACGCGGTGGGATGCCTCGCGGGACCGACATCGACGGTGGGCCGCAGTGCCGTCCGTGCGTGAGCGATGCGTGAGCGGATGTTCCGGCACGGCCCGGTTCCGGCCGGATCGCGCGGCACCGTTCACCCCGTCAGACCAGGGCACACCGGACGGAGCGGCACTCTCCGGCATCACTCAGCAGGCCCCAGCCAGGGCTTTTAATCCATTGGTTGTGGGTTCGAGTCCCACACGGCCTACCGCTTGGGGCCAGGTCAGGGGTTACCTGACCTGGCCCCAGCCTTGTATCCGGACCTCTCGAGATCAGTAGCTGGCCCGCTGCTGGCCCGAGAGGACCGCAAAGAGAAGCCCTGACCTGTACACACGGCGGCATCCGGCCGGGGCGGTCCTCGGTGACTAGCCCACGGTGACGAAACCGCGGGTCGGTCGACGGAGCGCAGCGACAGCCGCAGCCTCGATGGTGGCGTCGGTGATGTCCCGGCCACCGCGGGCATCGTCGAGCACGTGCCAGCGGCCGGCCAGGTTAAGGGGATCCACCGGCGTGAGGACCCCGGGGAGTCCGTACCGACGCATCGCGTCGTGCAGTGCCGAGACCTCGTGCGCTTCCATGGCTCTCCTCACGTAGGCAGGGGACGAGCCTAGTCGGCGTCGCCCCCGCCGCTCGCGCAGTTGCCCGGGTTGATCGGGCCGCACCCCCCGGGCATCGGGGTGTGCCTGGCCACACCGACCAGCGCCTCCCGCCGCCCCACCCAGAGCCCGGGGTCGGGCGTGTACCCGGCCTGCTCGATGAGGGCCATGGTGCGGGTGAGAACGGCCGGGTCGCGGCGGGCCGCTTCGGGGCGCTCGGGGTAGTGGTGGACGGTGCGGCCGAGGCTGCTGCACAGGGTCGCGTACAGGTGGGTGTGGAGGATCAGGGCGTGCCAGCCCTCATCCACCTCGCTCGTGGGCGAGATCGGCACCTGAGGAAAGAGGGCCGCAGCGGACACGAACTTCAGGGCCTCGACGACGGCGCGGCTGGCCTTGTCGGTGTCCCAGTCGGGGTTGTCGTCGAGGACCGTGCGCATCACGCCGGTGAACTCGGCGTCGCTGAGGAGCGATCGGACGGCAGGCGGATTGCCGGGCTCGGGGCTGGAAGAGCAGGGCGGCGGGTTGCCGTTCGTGCAGGCCATGGTTCCTCCTGATGGGTGGATTGCCGATGGTGCGTGGCCCGCCTCATGTGGGGCGGGAGCCTGTGATGCCGATGGCGAGGGCGGCGAGCATGCCGAGGACGATCAGGCAGTAGAGCGCCTGCCGCTGCCACTCCCTCACCGAGTGCGAGGGGCGACGGGCGGCATGCCGGGCCGGCCGACGAAAGCCTTCGGCTGTTCGGCCGAGCGGTGCTCGCGCAGGCTGTGGACCATGCCGTGCGTGGCGTGGGCGAGGGTCCGCATGTACGACCAGCTGCCGAGCGGGTCGGCCGCGGGCGCTTGTGCCTTGAGCCTTTCCCACGTTGCGAGGGCGCCGACTCCGCTCGCGCCGCGCCGGCATACAGGGATCCGCTCGACACCGACGGCCAGGCCCTCGATGCGGGTCAGCAGCCGGTTGGTCATTGCCGCGATGGCGGTGGGCTCGTAGGGGCTCCGGATCGCGAGGGCGGCGGTGGCGTCCCGCTCGGCCTCGTCCTCGGCGTACTCCTCGACGGGCGTGACGACCTGGGCGAGGAGCGCGCCGAGTGGAACCTGGAGGGTGAGTTCAGTCAGCCTGTCGTGGCGGACTTCATCGTCGACATTCGAGTGACTGGCTGACTGGACAGCGGCCACAGTGGCGTCCTTCCTACTACGCTGAGTTGCCCGAACTGCTGCACTCCTGAAGGTAGGAGCGCTGGGGATCCGCCTGAAGTGACCGTGGGTACGGGTAGGCAGACGCTCTCGGTAGGCAGAGGAGACGCCATGGCCAATCAGCGGCAACGAACCCTGACCGGGAGTCAGGGAAGGTCGCCCCGGGCACGGAGCGGCGTCATCTCCGGCTACGTTTTCCGGATCATCCGCGAGCAGTTGGGCCACGGCCAGGAGACGATCGCCGAGGAGTTCCGCGTCTCAGTCGACACGATCGCGGGATGGGAGTCCGGGCGGCGCTCACTCACCGCGGTTCCTGTCGGGCAGATGCTCGTCCATCGCCACCGGCTTATGAAGCTGGGTGCCTCCCCTGCTCTGCTGCTCGCCCTCGAACGCGCCTTGGAAGCTGACGTGCTGCTCGCTGGAGCCCTCGACGACGGCGTGCCCGACGACGCGAACCCTCTCGGTGCGTGGGTGATGCAACGCGACCTGGTGGAGGTGCTCACCTGGCCGCTGAGTGGTGTCGCCCCAACCCCCTTACGCGATTTGCCCGCGCCGCGCCACGCCCGGCGGGGGCCTGTGCCCGCAGGACCTGAGCTCGCCACTGGTGACCGGCCGCGGTTCTTCTCTCGGATGCGTAGGACAGTGGAACGGGCCCGGGATCCTGGGCTGTTCCTGCTCCGCCGACAAGCCCTCTACCTCGCTGGCTACGACGATGCGCCAGACACTACGGATTGGCTGGCCGCTCACCAGGCCGATGTCCGGCCTTCAGACTGGCTCTCCGGCTGGCTCAACGCTCGGTCTGTTGCCGCCGTTGCCGCACGTCAGGGTGACCGCGACAGGATGGGCCACTTCATCGACCAGACCCTCGATGGAGACGATGCTGGCGAGGCCGCGAACCTGGCCTACTGGGCCTACTGGATCGGCGAGACGCCGCACCTCCAGCTCTCGGACGACTTCATCACCTCCACCCCGATAGGCGCCTGCGCCGGACCCAAGCTGCTCGACCACCTGGTGCGCGGCCTCACCCCGGAACACGGCTTCTTCGACCTGAACGTCCACAGCCTCTGGGCACTCCTGGCAGTCCGACCCGCGCTGCTGCGGTCGTCTACCGAAGCCAGCCGCACCCTGCGCCAGCAGCTCCCCGTGGTGTTGGATGGCCGGGAGCTGTCGGGGCGCGCGCGCCGCGAGCTCGAAGGTATCCGGTACGCGATCCGCCTCGCCGAGGCGTGAGAGGAGACGGACGGTGGCAGAAGACCTGTCCGCAGTGGCTCACTTCCTGTACGAGGCGGGAACCCTGAAGAACTCCCGACGCACCGGGTGGTGGATGGCCGGCGTCCGCGACCCTGAAAGCATTGCCGAGCATTCCTGGCGCACCTCACTCATCGCGTCGTTGATCGCCAAGCTTGAAGGGGCCGACCCTGGACGAGCCGCACTGCTCGCGGTGTGGCACGACACCCAGGAGGCACGTACTGGAGACGTCAACTACCTGGGGAAGAAGTACGCGGGCAGCGCTGATCCACGGCAAGTGACCGCAGACCAAACGGCCGGAATGCCCGAGGTCCTTGCGTCGGCAGTGCGCGAGGTCGTTGCGGAGTACGAGAGCAAGGAATCGCTCGAAGCCATCTGCGCTCGGGACGCTGACAAGCTGGAATGCATGCTGCAGGGCCTTGAGTACAAGGCTCAGGGCTACCAGGGCGCCCAACGGTGGATCGACAACAGCCGAGGGCGGCTGACCACCGAGACCGGTCAGCGGCTGGCGGAGGAGCTTCTGGCGCATGACCCGTTGGACTGGCTTCGGTCAACCCTCGGCGAGAACTGACCACCCGTCGCCGCGATCGTGACAATTGCCGACCGGTCCCGCCGTGTCCAGCACCATGCGGCATCACCCACTCAGCCCCAGCCAGGACTTTTAATCCATCGGTTGTGGGTTCGAGTCCCGCACGGCCTACGCAGGGGGGAAGATCCTTCGCCCGCCGAAGCGCCCCGCGCGGTTTCGGCCGGGTGGGGCGCTTCGTGTTTCGCGGGGGAGGGATGGGGTTACTCGGGGCGGCGGTAGGTGCAGACGTTGACGCCGAGGGGGCTGGTGACGGTGGAGACGAGTTCGAGGGTGCGGAGGGTGCCGTCCGTGGGGAAGATCGACTTGCCGCCGCCGACGAGCACCGGCATGACGATGAGCCGGAGTTCGTCCACGAGGTCTTCGGCGAGGAGGGCGCGGACGAGGGCGGCGCTGCCCATGACGAGGAGGTCGCCGCCGGGGGCCCCGCGGAGTTCGCGGAGGCGGGCGAGGGCCTTGTCGCCGGGGATGAGGGTGGTGTTGTTCCAGCGGAGGTCGGCCTCGGCGAGGGTGCCGGAGACGACGTACTTCGGGATGGAGTTCATCCGGTCGGCGAAGGGGTCTCCGGCCCGCGCCGGCCAGGCGCCCGCCATCGTCTGCCAGGTGCGGCGGCCGAAGAGCAGGGCCTCCGCCTGTTCGGCGGCCTCGGCGAAGGTGCCGCCGACGACCTCCGGATCGAAGAAGGGGCCGGTCCAGCCGCCGTGGGCGAATCCGCCGTCGGTGTCCTCCTTGGGGCCGCCGGGGCCCTGGACGATGCCGTCGAGGCTCATGAACTCGGTGATGACGATGCGCATGGGACCTGCTCCTGTGGTTCGTCGGCCGCTGTGCCGGGGGTACGGCAGTAGAGACGGCACCGCCGTCCGGAAATCATCGCCCTTCGAAGATCTTTTTCCTGCGAACGGCTCTTCCCGGGGCGCGAGGTGAGGCAGCGTGGGCGAGTCTGGACGGTGGAGCGCCGGGCACGGAGCGTGGAGGTGGGCCGGTGACGGCGACGGAGAACGGGTCAGGGGATCCGAGGGGCCACGGGGACCCGATGGCCCGGGCCCGGCTGATGGCCCGGTGCGCGCTGATCGCCGCGGTGGCCGGCGTCGTCCTGCTGCTCACGGGACTGGGCGCCGGCGGCCTGCTGGTCCTCGTGATCGGTCTCGCGGGGATCGTCGGGGCCGTCGTGGGCATCTGGTGGTTCCTCGCCCACCGCGGGCCGCTGCGGCTGCTCGGCGCGGTGCTCGCCGTAGGCGCGCCCATCGCGGTCCTGGTCCTGTACTTCACCTTCGGCCTGTGGCTGACCGTGCTCCTCGCCTCCGGCCTGTGGGCGGTGGCGCTGTTCTGCGCGCGGATGGCCCTGCGCCGTCCCGAGCACGGGGCCGGGGTGGGCACGCCGACGGTCCGGGTGCGGGGTGAGCGGCGGCCGCGCCCCCGCCGGCCCGTCCTGATCATGAACCCGAAGTCCGGCGGCGGGAAGGTCGGCCGCTTCGGGCTCGTGGAGCGGGCGGAGAAGCTGGGCGCCCGGGTGATCCTGATCGACCCGTCCGTCGAGACGGACGTCGCCGCGCTCGCCCGCGATGCCGTCGCCGACGGTGCCGACCTGCTCGGGGTGGCCGGCGGCGACGGCACCCAGGCGCTGGTCGCGGCGGTGGCCGCCGAGCACGACCTGCCGTTCCTCGTCGTCTCGGCCGGCACCCGCAACCACTTCGCCCTCGACCTGGGGCTCGACCGCGAGGACCCGTCGACCTGCCTCGACGCCCTCGTCCACGGCGAGGAGCTCCGGGTCGACCTGGGCTCGGTCTCCGGCCGTGCCTTCGTCAACACGGTCTCCTTCGGGGTATACGCGGACGTCGTCCAGCGCCCCGAGTACCGCGACGCGAAGGCCGGCACCGCCCTCGACGCCCTGCCCGACCTGCTCCAGGGCGGTCAGGGCCCCGGCCTCGACGCGGTCGCCGACGACAGCCGCCTCATCGCCCAGCAGGCGATCCTCGTCAGCAACAACCCGTACGCCGCCCCCGACCCGTTCGGCGCCGCCGCCGCCACCAGACCGCGGCTCGACGGGGGCGAACTCGGCGTGATCGGCGTCCGCGTGACCACCGCCGCGGAAGCCGCCGGGCTCGCGGTGTGGGGGACGCAGGCGACCGGCCTGAACGTCCTGACGGCCCGTAGGGTCGAGGTCACGGGCGCCGCCACCCGGTCCGCGTCCGGCAACGGCGCCGGCCCGGGCAGCGGCGGCGGCACCATCGCCGTCGCCGTCGACGGCGAGGCGCTCATCCTGCCCACCCCGGTCGTCTGCACCCTCCGGCCCCGCGCCCTGCGGGTCCTGGTGCCGCGCGACCGGCCGGGCTCCGTCCCGCCCCCGCCGCGCCTCGACTGGCGGCGGATCAACGAGCTCGCGTTCCACAGTTCACCCGGAACCACCCGAAGGAACAGCACATGACCACGACGACGAAGAACGGTCCGTTCAGGGACGTCCTCGGAGACCTCCGCGCGGTCGACGGCGCCGTGTACGCCGCCGTGGCCGCGACGCCCACGCCGGCGCTCGACATGCGGCTGCGCGTGCTCTCCAGGACGGCCGACCACTCGAAGATCTCGTTCATGGTGGCGGCGGCGCTCGCCCTCGTGCCGGGCCGTCCGCGCCGGGCGGCGCTCGCCGGTGTCGGGGCGATCGGGCTGGCCTCGGCCTCCGCCAATCTGCTGGGCAAGCGGCTGGTCCGCCGGGCGCGGCCGGACCGCGAGGCGGCCCGGGTGGAGGTGAGCCGTCACGTCCCCATGCCCGACTCGGCGTCGTTCCCGTCCGGGCACACCGCGTCGGCCGTCGCCTTCGCCACCGCCGTCGGGGTGGTGCTGCCGGTCGCCGCGGCGCCCCTCGGGATCCTCGCCGGGGCGGTGGGCTACTCCCGGGTGCACACCGGGGTCCACTACCCGGGCGACGTCGTCGCGGGCGCGGTCCTCGGCGTCGTGAGCGCCGCCGTCGCCGTGACGATCGAAGCCTCCTTGACGGCGGCCGTTAAGGCGAAGTGAGCGCCCGTCGGGAGGGCCCGCCCGCCCGGTGACCCTTCGGGCGGCGGGGCCGGCTCCACCGGCGGGTGGGCACCCCCTACGGCCTCGTACGCGGGTGGGCACCCCCTACGGCCTCGTACGCGGGTGGGCACCCCCTACGGCTTCGTACGGGCGTGCCCACCCACGGGCCGGCCGGTCTCAGTAGGCGGCGCCGGCCAGTTCCTCGTCGGTGAGGCCGAGGGAGGACAGGCGCTCGGGGTCCGCGAGGACCTGGAGGCCGACGATGCGGTCGCCGGCGATCGTGAACGACATGAGCGCGGCCGGGCGTCCGTCGACGACCGAGAGGAAGGCCGGCGAGCCGTTGACGACGACCGGCAGCGACGCCTGACGGAACTTGGCGTACATGAGGGCCTGCGAGATGACGGCCTCGGCGCCGCGCACCAGCTTGGAGGCGCCCGCGAGGATGCGGCCGCCGTCGGCGCGGAGGACGACGTCCGGGTCGAGGACGGCGAGGAGGCCCTCGAAGTCGCCGCCGTTCGCGGCGGCGAGGAAGGCGTCGGCGATCTCGCGCTGGCGCCGGGCGTCCGGGCCGGGGGCGGGGGTGGCGTCCTGGACCCGGCGGCGGGCGCGGCTGGCGAGCTGGCGGGTGGCGGCCGGGGTGCGGTCCACGATCTGCGCGATCTCGTCGAAGGAGACGGCGAACATGTCGTGCAGGACGAACGCGAGGCGTTCGGCCGGCGACAGGGTCTCCAGGACGACGAGGAGGGCGAGGCCGACGGACTCGGTGAGTTCGGCGGCGTGCTCCGGGTCGGTGGTGTCGGCGACCCGGACCACCGGGTCGGGGAGGTAGTACTCCAGCGGGTCCTCGCGGCGCGAGCCGCGCGAGCGCAGCATGTCCAGACAGACGCGGCCGACGACGGTGGTCAGCCAGCCGCTGAGGTTCTCCACCGCGCTGACGTCGGCGCGGCTCAACTTGAACCACGCCTCCTGGACGGCGTCCTCGGCCTCGCTCAGCGATCCCAGCATCCGGTAGGCCACCGCCCGCAGGTGGTTCCGGTCGGCCTCGAAGCGCCGGGCCAGGAGTTCCTTGTCGGCCGTCCCGGCCCGGAACTCCCCGTCGGCACGTTCCTTCTCGGCGTCCACTCGTCGATCTCCCCCTTCGCGTCCCGTCATGCCTTCATGACGGATGAAACCCTGCCTATGTGACACGAGCCGAGGGGGTCCGGGTGGCATGTGTCGTTCCGGCACGTGAGATCCCCGCCGCCTCGTGGCGAACGCCAGGGATTCCCCGGCCGAAGCCCGCGAGCGCCGTGAATCCCCACTTCAGCTCGATGATCATCGTCCGTAGATTCATCACCATGACGACGACAACGACGCAGGTCAACCCCGTTCTCCGCACCCCGCCGGCCTCCCCCGCCGCCGCTGCCGCGTACTTCTCCGCGAGCCTCGCCTTCCACGCCGACGTCTCCGACGTGGCCTCCGTGCTCGCGACCTCGGCGGCCGACGGCACCGACCCGGGCTTCGTGGTGATCGACTCGCGCTCGACGGCGTCCTGGGACCAGGGGCACGTCCCGGGTGCGATCCACCTGCCGACCGCGCTCATCCCCGAGCAGGCCGAGCAGCTGCTCGACCGGTCCGTGCCGGTCGTCACGTACTGCTGGGGCCCCGGCTGCAACGGCGCCACCCGCGCCGCGCTGGCCCTCGCCGAGCTGGGCTTCCAGGTGAAGGAGATGCTCGGCGGCTTCGAGTACTGGGTGCGCGAGGGCTTCGCGTACGAGACCTGGGAGGGGCCCGCGGAGAAGGCCGCGGACCCCCTGACGGCGCCGGTCGATTCCGACGACTGCGGGTGCTGACGCAAAGCGATTTCGTGATCGCCCCGGTCATGCCGTACAGTCGTGTTTACCGACGCGGGGTGGAGCAGCTCGGTAGCTCGCTGGGCTCATAACCCAGAGGTCGCAGGTTCAAATCCTGTCCCCGCTACTCAGTAGCAGCGAAGACCCGGATCCTTCTGGATCCGGGTCTTCGTCGTTTTCCCCTGCGTCTCCGTCGAGTGCCCCTCTCGGGCGTTCGTGTCGCGGATTTCTCCGCTTGACCTTGCCGCAGCGTCAAGATCTAGCGTTTCCGTATGGAGTGGTCGATCCAAGAGGTCGCCAAGAAGGCCGGCACCACCAGCCGCACCCTCCGCCATTACGGGGAGCGCGGACTGCTGGAGCCGAGCCGGATCGGCGCGAACGGTTACCGGTACTACGACCAGCGGGCGCTGGTGCGACTCCAGCGCATCCTGCTGCTGCGGGAGCTGGGGCTGTCGCTGCCGGCCATCGCCGAGGTCCTCGCGGGCGAGCGGGACACGTCCGCCGCCCTGCGGACCCATCTCGCCCTGCTGGAGCAGGAGCGCGAGCGCATCGGACGTCAGATCGCGTCCGTGCGGACCACTCTCCACAAGACCGAGAACGGAGGAGAACTCATGGTCGACGAAGTGTTCGACGGCTTCGACCACACGGTGCACGAGCAGGAGGTCACCGAGCGCTGGGGCCGCGACGCGTACGCGCGGGGCGACCGCTGGTGGCGCTCGCTCGACGCCGCGCAGAAGAAGGCGTTCATGGACGAACAGGCCGGCATCGCCCGCGACTTCGGGCAGGCGGCCCGGGACGGCCTGGCCGCCGACAGCGACGAGGTGCAGGCCATCGCACGGCGCCAGATCACCTGGCTGTCCGCCACCACGACACCGAGCAGGGAGTACGTGATCGGCCTCGGCCGGATGTACGTCGACGACCCCCGCTTCACCGCCAACTACGACAAGCACGGCGAGGGCACCGCGCTCCTCGTCCGGGACGCGATGAGGGTCTACGCGGAGCGGAACCTCTAGATCACGCGGTTCCGGCGGAAGTAAGCGGAAGTAAGCGGAAGTAAACGGTGGCCAAAACCGTGCCCGCCTCTTTGCGGGCGTGCGGTGCCCCACCGTAGTGTCGCGCACACCATGAGTGACCGGCGTGTGAGCGATCTGCGTGAGGTGAGCCGGCGGGCGCCCGCCGTGCTCGTGCTCCTCGCGCTCCTCGCCCTCCTCGGGAGCGTCTGCCACGGCTCCCAGGGCCACCTGCTGCCGACCTCCGGCACGGCGACCGTCTCCGCGCCCGAACTGCCGCACGGGTGCGAGCGGCCCGGGGACGCGTGGTCCTTCGACGCCCATCTCCCCGCGCAGGCCGCGGCCTCGCAGCTCGCGGCGCCGGAGGCCGACGGAGCCGTACCCCTGTCGTACGAAGCGGACCTCCGCACCGATCCCCGCGCGCGCTGCGTCCGGGGCCGGGCGGGGCCGGGGCCCGAGCCGGGCCGTCTGCTGATCGCCCTCGGAGTGGACCGGAACTGAGCCGGGTCCCGCCCTCGCGTGACCAGGTTCCCTTTCGCGTACCCACCTCAAGGACGTACCCCCATGAGCGCACCACTGACGACCCTGCCCGTCCAGGGGCAGACCGTCGGCAACACCCCCGTCCTCTGGACGGACGACGGCTACTGGGCCAAGCTCGAAGGCTTCAACTTCGGCGGCATCAAGGACCGGGCCGCCCTCTACATGGTCGAGCAGGCCCGCCGCCGGGGCGAGCTGCGGCCCGGCGCCCCGATCGTCGAGTCGACCTCGGGGACGCTCGGCCTCGGCCTGGCGCTCGCCGGCGTGCTCCACGGGCATCCGGTGCACGTGGTCACCGATCCCGGCCTCGAACCGATCGTCGAGCGGATGCTCGTCGCCCACGGCGCCCGGGTGCACGTCGTGCGCGAGCCGAGCGCGCACGGCGGCTGGCAGCAGGCCCGGATGGACCGGGTCGCCGAGCTCCTCGTGAGCCTGGACGGGGCCTGGTGGCCCGACCAGTACGGGAACCCCGACAACCCCGACGCGTACGCCGGGCTGGCCGCCGAACTGTCCGGGCAGCTCGACCGGATCGACGTCCTCGTGTGCGCGGTCGGCACCGGCGGCCACTCGGCCGGGATCTCCCGGGCCCTGCGCGCCGGCGGCAGCCCCGCCCTCGAGCTGGTCGGCGTGGACTCCGTCGACTCCACCGTCTTCGGCCTGCCGGCCGGGAACCGGCTGATGCGCGGCCTGGGTTCCTCGATCCACCCGGGGAACGTGGACCACGGCGCCTTCGACGAGGTCCACTGGGTGGGCCCGGCGGAGGCCGTACGGGCGGCCCGCCGCCTGGCCTCGCGCCAGTTCGCGACGGGCGGCTGGAGTGTCGGCGCGGTCGCGCTGGTCGCCGGCTGGCTGGCCAGGACCCGGCCGCGCGGGACCCGGATCGCGGCGGTCTTCCCCGACGGGCCGCAGCGGTACTTCGACACCGTCTTCAACGACGAGTACTGCGCCGCGCACGGCCTCCTCGACGGCCCGGTGCGCGAGGACCCCGCCGCGTACGAGGCCGGGGTGCGGGTGGACGGCTGGACCCGCAAGGTGCTGGAGCGCGTCCGTTGACCACCGCGAACACGGCCGCGCCCGCCCGGGCCAAGGGGGGTGTCTGGCGGCAGAGCCGCACCTTCGACCCGGCCGTACGGCTCCTCTTCCTCAACCAGCTCACCATCAACCTCGGCTTCTACATGCTGATGCCGTACCTGGCCGCGCACCTCGCGGACGGGCTCGGGATGGCGGCCTGGGCGGTCGGGCTCGTCCTGGGCGCCCGGAACCTCTCCCAGCAGGGCATGTTCCTGGTCGGCGGGGCGCTCGCCGACCGGCTCGGCTTCAAGCCGCTCATCGTGGCCGGCTGCGCGCTGCGGACGGTCGGCTTCGGGGCGCTCGCCTTCGCCCAGTCGCTGCCGATGCTGATCGCCGCCTCCCTCGCGACCGGGCTGGCGGGGGCGCTGTTCAACCCCGCCGTACGGGCCTGTCTCGCGGCGGAGGCGGGCGAGGAGCGGCGGGTGGAGGCCTTCGCGCTCTTCAACGTGTACTACCAGGCGGGCATCCTGCTCGGGCCGCTCGTCGGGGTGGCCCTGACGGGGGTGTCGTTCCGGCTGACGTGCGTGGTGGCGGCGGTGCTGTTCGCCGGCCTGACCCTCGTACAACTCCGGCACCTTCCCGTACGGGCGTCCCGCGCGCCCCGGGAGGAGGGGGAGCGGGGGCAGTTCCGTACGGTCCTCTCGCACCGGACCTTCTGGTTCTTCTCGCTGGCCATGACCGGCTCGTACGTCCTGTCCTTCCAGGTCTACCTGGCGCTGCCGCTCGCGGCGGACGGCACGGGGCTCACGACGGCGCTGTTCGTCGTCTCGGCGCTGGTCGCGCTCGCCGGGCAGCTGCGGATCACGGCCTGGTGCCGGCGCCGGCTGAGCCGGGAGCGGTGCCTCGTCCTCGGGCTCGCCCTGATGGGCGGGGCGTTCCTCGCCCCGGCGGCGCTGGGCCGGGGCGCGGTCGGGCTGCTGCTGTGCGCGGCCGTCCTCGCCGTCGCGAACGCGGTGCTCTACCCCTACGAGATGGACACCGTCGTCGCTCTGTCCCGGGGGCGGTGGGTCGCCACCCACTACGGGCTCTACAACACCGTGTGCGGGGTCGGCATCACCCTCGGGAACCTGGGCACGGGCGCGCTCCTCGACGTCACCGGCTGGTCGGCGGCGCCGTGGCTCGGCCTGTGCGCGGTGGGCCTGGTGTGCGCGGCGGCGATGGCCCTGCTGGCCCGCGGCGGACGGCTCGCCGAGGGGGCGACCGGGGGCTGACCGGGCCGCCGCTCCGGTGGCCCGAGGGGGCCGACGGGGCTGCCGGCGTGACGGGGCCACGGCGCCGGGGGGCTACGCCACTCGGCCCCGTGGGAGTCGCCCTCCGGGGTCGCGGCGGCCAACCTGGGAGGGCGCGGTGCGGACCGCGGCCGGGCGGACCGGGCAGGAGAGCACAGGTGGGGCACCCCCAAGGAGTGGCGGGCGGCGGGCGTCGGCGCGGCGAGGGCCGCCCCGCGTACGGCGGCGCCCGGCGCTTCATCCGTGCGCTGCCCCCGCTGGTGATCATGGGCGGTGTCGTCTTCGACGTGCAGACACCGCCCGCGTACACGGCGGCGCCCCTGTTCTCCGCCGCCCCGCTGATCGCCGCGCCCTTCTTCTCCATGGTCACCACCCTGGTCACCGGGATCGCCGCCGTCCTCGCCTCCTACGGGCTGCACGTCTACAACGGCACCGCCGGCGACGTCCCGGCCCTCACCGAGACGCTGACCGTCGTCACCGTCTCCGCGCTCGCCCTCCTCATCAACCGGGTCGTGCGCCGCAGCGGCGAGCGGCTCGCCTCGGCGCGGGTCATCGCGGAGACCGCGCAGAAGGCGGTGCTGCCGACGCCCGCGGAGCGGATCGGCGGGCTCCAGTGCGCGGCGCGGTACGAGGCGGCGCAGGCGGACGCGTTCATCGGCGGCGACCTGTTCGCCGTCCAGGACACCCCGCACGGGGTGCGGCTGGTGGTCGGGGACGTCCGGGGCAAGGGGATGGACGCGGTCGAGGCCGTCGCCGTCGTCATCGGGGCCTTCCGGGAGGCGGCCGAACAGGAACGGACCCTGGAGGGCGTGGCGCAGCGCCTCGAACGGGCGCTGGCCCGCGAGGGCACCCGCCGGCACGGGCTCGACGCCTTCGAGGGGTTCACCACCGCGGTCCTCGCCGAGATCCCGCGCACCGACGGCAGCGGCACGTTCGGCGGGTTCGTACGGGTCGTGAACCGCGGGCACCCGCCTCCGCTGATGCTCTACGCGGACGGGCGGCTCGACCTCATGGAGCCGGGCGAGGCGGCGCTGCCGCTCGGCATGGGGGACCTGGCGGCCTGGCCGGACCGGGCCGAGGCGCGGCCGTATCCGCCGGGCGCGACCCTGCTCCTCTACACCGACGGCCTCTCGGAGGCGCGGAACGCGGAGGGCGTCTTCTACGATCCGGCCGAGCGGCTCGCCGGCCGGATCTTCCCGGGGCCGGAGGAGCTGCTCGACGCGCTCGTGGACGACGTACGCCTCCACACGGGCGGCGGTTCGACGGACGACATGGCGCTGCTCGCGGTGAGCCGGCCGGCGGCGGGGCAGCCGGAGCGGCGCCGGACCATGCCGGTGGTGCCGCCGGGCGACCATGGTGACCAGGCGTAGTCGAAGGATCTCCCTGCGATAACAATTGACTTAACGTCAGATCGCCGGGGTTTGCGGCCGTGTTTCTGAAGGGGGCTCAACTCGGACCATTCCCCCCCATTTCAATGAATGATCAAGAGGAACGGCTTGGAATCGGGACCCCCTGTCTATTAACGTTCGATAACGCAGCGCGGTCGTTTCAGCCGTCGCAAGAGGCGGCACCGTGCGCACGCGCCGAATCCTGAAAAGGAACCGGGGAACCACCACTTGGGGTGAATCGGGCCCATCGCACCTGTGCGACCGTGCCCGTAGGAGACCTTCCTGCTCCGAACCCGTCAGCTAACCCGGTAGGCGAGAAGGAAGGAAAGGAGCGCCCCTCCGTGGCGTCCAACACCCCCGCACCCGAAGCCCCCTTCGATGCCTTCGGTGGCGGTGCGGGTCCCGCCGCCCCGGACACCGAGTGGAATCCCACCGAGGACTCCCTCCGCGCGCAGAGCCGCTCCGGCGGCCGCCACCGGGTCGTCAAGCAGCGCTCCAACTTCGCCCGCTCCTCCACCGTCCTCGGCGTCGGCGTGATCGCCGCCGTCGGCGCGGGCGGCCTCGCCACCGCGCAGGAGAAGCCGCCGGTCGCGATCTCGCTCCCCGACCTCCCGGACATCGACCTCCCGGACGCCCACGACCTTCCCGGCGTCGGCGCCCTCCTCCCCGGCGAGGACAGCGAGCCCGTCAGCGCGGCCCGCGCCAACCCGAACCCGCTCACCGCCGCCACCTACACCACGGCGGCCGACGCGCAGACCGACGCGACCGACCGGACCGCGTCCGGCGCCGACGCGGGCGAGGCCCTGCGCGCCCGCATCCTCCAGCAGGCCGAGCAGCAGCAGGCCTCCGCCGACGCCGCCGACAAGGCCGCCGCGGAGAAGCTGGCCGCCGAGAAGGCCGCCGCCGAGGCCGTGGCCAAGGAGGCGGAGGCCGAGAAGGCGGCCGCCGAGGCCAAGGCGAAGGCCGAGGCGGAGGCGAAGGCCAAGGCCGAGGCGGAAGCCGCCGCGAAGGCGGAGGCCGAGCGCCTCGCCAAGCTCGCCGCGAGCTACTCGCTGCCCGTCTCCTCGTACACCCTCACCGCCTCCTACATGCAGTCCGGCTCGATGTGGTCCTCCGGCTACCACACCGGCCTCGACTTCGCCGCGCCCACGGGCACCCCGCTCAAGGCCGTCCACGGCGCCACCGTGAAGTCCGCGGGCTGGTCCGGTTCCTACGGCTACCGGATCGTCCTGGAGCTCGCCGACGGCACCGAGGTCTGGTACTGCCACCTCTCGTCCATGACGGTCTCCGCCGGTCAGACCGTGGGCACCGGCGAGACCATCGGCCGCGTCGGCGCCACCGGCAACGTCACCGGCGCCCACCTCCACATGGAGGTCCACACCGCCGGCGGCGACGGCATCGACCCGGCGCAGTGGCTCCGCTCCAAGGGCCTGACGGTCTGAGACCGTCCCGGGGCGCTCGCACGGAATAGGCCCGGCGGCCGGCGGGGTTGATCGACACATGACCTCTCTCCGCCCGCTGGGCAGCTCCGACCTGCACGTCTTCCCGCTCGCCCTGGGCGGCAACGTCTTCGGCTGGACCGCCGACGAGGCCCAGTCCTTCGCCGTCCTCGACGCCTACGCCGCCGCCGGCGGCAACTTCGTCGACTCCGCCGACGTGTACTCCGCGTGGGCCGAGGGCAACGAGGGCGGCGAGTCCGAGACCGTCATCGGCCGCTGGCTCGCCTCCCGCGGCAACCGCGACGACGTCGTCGTCGCCACCAAGGTCGGCGCCCACCCCCACTTCAAGGGGCTCTCCGCCTCCACCATCAAGGGCGCCGCGGAGGAGTCGCTGCGCCGCCTCGGCACCGACCGCATCGACCTCTACTACACGCACTTCGACGACGAGACCGTCCCCGTCGAGGAGATCGTCACCGCCCTCGACCAGCTGGTGAAGGACGGCAAGGTGCGCGCCGTCGCCGCCTCCAACATCTCGCCGGAGCGGCTGCGCGCCTCCCTCGACTTCGCCGAGGCCGAGGGCCTCACCCGGTACGTGGCCCTCCAGCCGCACTACAACCTGGTCTCCCGCGCGACCTAC
The DNA here is from genome assembly GCF_040815545.1 of Streptomyces sp. LMG1-1-1.1. Classification (NCBI taxonomy): domain Bacteria; kingdom Bacillati; phylum Actinomycetota; class Actinomycetes; order Kitasatosporales; family Streptomycetaceae; genus Streptomyces; species Streptomyces sp. LMG1-1-1.1. The sequence continues at coordinate 72,068 of NZ_JBFPNH010000038.1, forward strand.
GAGGGCCCGCTCCTGGCCACCGCCGAGCAGGGCGGGCTCGCCGCCGTCCCGTACTACGGCCTCGCGTCCGGCTTCCTCACCGGCAAGTACCGCCCCGGCGCCACCGTCGACAGCGTCCGCGCCGCCGGCGCCGGCGGGCACCTCGACACCGAGCGCGGCCGGGCCGTCCTCTCCGCCCTCGACGCCGTCGCCGAGGCCCACGGCGCCGAGCTCGCCACCGTCGCCCTCGCCTGGCTCGCCTCCCGCCCCACCGTCGTCGCGCCGATCGCCTCGGCCCGTACGGTCGAACAGCTCCCCGCCCTGGTCGCGTCGGCCGACCTGACCCTCACCGAGGCCGAACTCACCCTGCTCACGGAGGCGTCCGCGGGCTGACCGGGGGCGTGCTTGGGGCGGTCTCGGGGCGTGCTCGGGGCGCTCTCGGGCCGGGCTCGGGGCGTGCTCGGGGCGGCCTTCGCCGGGCAGGCCCGGGCGTCCGCCGGTCGCCTCCGGCCCCGGCCCGGTCATCGCCGGCCCGGCCCGGTCGTCACCGGCCGGGTCTCCGACTTCTCCGGCTAGCTCCGGTACGGGTTGTAGCCGCCGTAGTCCAGGTACTGCGGCGGCGCCCACACCCGGCCCGTCGCACGCGCCGCGTACGTCAGGGAGGGCGAGGCGACGTCGCGGCGCTGCCACAGGTGGTGCAGCAGCTCCTGCTCGCGGGCCGGGAAGTCGGGTCCGGCCGTGCCGCGCTTGGCCCGGTTCCGGAGGAACGCGAGGGTCGTCGCGAAGGACTCGTACTCGCCGACGGCCCGCGCGGCCGCCGGGCCGTACGTCCGGCCGGCGAAGGAGCGGGCCACCTGGCGGGCGCGCATCGAGGAGAGCGCGAGCGGCTCGGCGGGGGAGAGCCAGCCGGCCGCCGCGTACGCCGGGAGCTCGCCGGATATCGTGCGCAGCTCGCGCTGCCGGCTCCACACCGCGAGCCAGGTCAGCAGGCCGAAGGCGGGGACCATGAGCGCCAGGTACACCGCGTAGAAGGCCAGCGGGCCACCGAAGGTGGCCGAGCCGTTCCAGGCGGCGTGCAGGCCCATGGCGAGCAGCAGCCCGGCGAGCGGCAGCAGCACCTGGCGGAGGCGCTTCCCGCGCGGGGCGAGGGCCGCGAAGCCGAAACCGATGCCGGTGACCACGGTGAACAGCGGGTGGGCGAACGGCGACATGACGACCCGGACGAAGAACGTCCCCGCGGTGACCATGCCGATGCCGGTGGCGCCGACCTCCTGGTCCTCGCCGAAGGCGTTCCCCAGGTAGAGGATGTTCTCGGTGAAGGCGAAGCCGGTCGCGGTGAAGCCGGCGAAGACGACCCCGTCGACCAGGCCGCCGAAGTGCCGCCGGCGGAACAGGAAGAGCAGCAGGATCGCGGCGGCCTTCGCGCTCTCCTCCACCACGGGCGCGATGACGGTGGCCCCGAGGTTGTCGGCCGAGTCCGGATCGGCCGTGGCCGTCGCGATCCAGCGGACCGCGAACGAGTTCGCCAGGATCGCGACCAGCGCGGCGGCGAACGCTCCCCAGGCGAAGGCGAAGAGCAGGTTCTTCCAGGGCCCCGGCTCCACCCGGTCGAGCCAGCGGAACGCGGCCATCAGCAGCGGTACGGGAAGCACGGCGAGGCCCAGGCCGACGAGGAAGCCCTGGGTGCCGGTCTGTTCGCGGACCAGCGCCAGGATCACCAGCGCGCACAGCGCGAGCAGCACGACGACGGCGACGGCCCGGACCAGCCGGCTGCGCCAGAAATCGCGGCGTGGTCGGTAGCGCCACTGGGACCGGTCGGCGGCGGCCGGGAACGCCGGCTCGTCCGTGTCCCGGTGGGGGACGGGCGCGGTGTCCTCGGGGAGCCGGTCGGCGGGAGCGGGATTCGACACGTGAGCGACCCTAACCACCCCCACCGACACCGGGCGACGGGGTTACGAACCCGGGACCGGCTTCAGGCCGTGAGGGCGGGGGCCGGCCTTGCGTGCACGGGACGGCTTTGCGGGCGCGGGACCGCCCTACGCGCGCGGGACCCGCCGGAAGAGCAGGTCGTGCACGACGTGGCCCTTGTCGAGGCCCTGGCCCTCGAAGCGCGTGACGGGCCGGAAATCGGGACGGGGCGCGAAGCCGCCGTCCGGCCGGGTGTTCTCGAAGTCGGGGTGCGCGGAGAGGACCTCCAGCATCTGCTCGGCGTACGACTCCCAGTCGGTGGCGCAGTGGAGTACGCCGCCGGGCTTGAGCCGGGTCGCGAGGAGGCTGAGGAACTCGGGCTGGATCAGCCGCCGCTTGTGGTGCCTGGCCTTGGGCCACGGGTCCGGGAAGTAGACCCGGCAGCCGTCGAGGGAGTCCGTCGCGAGCATCTCGCGGAGCAGGATGATCGCGTCGCCGTTGGCGACCCGCACGTTCGTCAGGCCGTTGCGGTCCGCGAGTCCGAGCAGATTGCCCTGGCCGGGCGTGTGCACGTCCACGGCCAGGATGCCCGTGCCGGGGTCGGCCGCCGCCATCTGCGCCGTCGCCTCGCCCATCCCGAAGCCGATCTCCAGGACGACCGGGAGCCCGTCGAACATCTCGCCCAGGTCGAGGACGCTCTTGCCGTCGATGTCGAGGCCCCAGTCCGGCCACCTCTTCAGCATCGCCTCCGCCTGGCCGTACGTGACCCTGCTCCGGCGCGGTTGGAAACTCCGGATCCGCCGCTCGTGATGCGCCCCGGCCGGATCGGGCATCGGCCCCTCACCGGGGGCGAACATCCGGCTGCCCCGCCGCGCGACGGGCTGGACGGGGTCGGCGACGGGCTGCGAGGCGTTCTCAGGAAGCTCAGACACAATGCCCCCGATTCTACGGCCCACCCCCCGCCACCCCCGTGGTGGGCAATCGTCCGCCAGGGGCGGAACGGGTGGGCACAACGGACGGCGCCCCCAGCCGGCCAAGGCGCCCGCGCCCCCCAGCCGGGCCAAGGCGCCCGCGCCCCTACGAGTGTCCGGCAGGTCCCGCCCGGCTCGCGGAGCTACAGCTGCGCCAGCACCCGTGTCGCGACCTCCCGGCCGATCGGCAACGACGCCGTCGCCGCGGGCGAAGGCGCGTTCAGGACGTGGACCGTCCGCGCCGCCTCCCGGAAGAGGAAGTCGTCGACGAGGGTCCCGTCCCGCAGGACCGCCTGCGCCCGCACGCCGGGAGCCGCCCGCCGGAGGTCGGACTCCTCGACGATCGGCAGCAGCCGCCGGACCGCCTCGGTGAAGGCCCGCTTGGAGACCGAGCGGTGCAGTTCGCCCGCGCCGTACCGCCAGTGGGCGCGGGCGATGGACCAGGAGCCGGGCCAGGCGAGGGTGCCGGCCAGTTCGCGGGGCCGGACGACGGACCAGCCGTAGCCCTCGCGGGCGAGCGCCGGCACCGCGTTGGGCCCGATGTGGACGCCGCCGTCGATGCCCCGGGTGAGGTGGACGCCGAGGAAGGGGAACGCGGGGTCGGGGACGGGGTAGACCAGGCCCCGCACGAGGGAGGGGTCCGTGAGTTCGTAGTACTCCCCACGGAAGGGGACGATCCGCATGCCGGGGTCGTCGCCCGCGAGGCGCGCGATCCGGTCGCAGTGGAGCCCGGCGCAGTTGACGAGGACGCGGGCCCGGACGATCCGGCCGTCCGCCGTGCGGACGGCGACGCCCCAGGGGCGCCGGTCGATCGCGACGACCTCGGCGCCACGGACGATCCGGGCTCCGGAGGCCTCGGCGAGGCGGGCCGACACCGCGCCGTAGTCGCAGATGCCGGTCGTGCCGACGTGGATCGCGGCGAGGCCCCTGACCCGGGGCTCGTACTCGCTGATCTGGGTGGGGCCGAGCTCGCGCACGGGGATGCCGTTCTCCCGGCCGCGCTGCACGAGCGCGTGCAGCCGGGGCAGCTCCTCACGCGTGGTGGCGACGATGAGCTTCCCCGTCACCTCGTGCGGAATGCCCCACTCTGCACAGAACTTGACCATTTCGGCCGCGCCCGAGACCGCGAAGCGGGCCTTGAGCGAGCCGGGCCGGTAGTAGATCCCGCTGTGGATCACCCCGCTGTTACGCCCGGTCTGGTGGCGCGCGAGGCCGTGCTCCTTCTCCAGAACCGTGACCCGGGTGCCGGGGGCGGCACGCGTCAGCGCGTACGCCGTCGACAGACCGACGATTCCTCCGCCGATCACCAGTACGTCACAGTCAAACACCAGCGCCACCTCCCACCCCCGATAGTGCACTGGCCCACTGACAACGCCGCTAAACGCCCACCTCGTGGGACGCTCGTCACGCCGGTGAGACGAGGAGGGGCCTGGCCCGCTCCCGCAGCTCCACGACGCGCGGCTCGTCCCCGTACGGTTCGAGCCGGTGCAGCAGGTCCCGAACGTACTCCGTGGTCCGCGCCGACGAGATCCGCCCCGCCACCTCCACCGCGAGCGTGCCCGCCGCGCAGGCCGCGTCGAGGTTGCCCGACTCCAGCTCGGCGACGGCCGAGACGACGAGCCGCAGCCCGTGCGAGCGGACGAACTCCTCGGTGGGACGGGACAGCGCCTGCTCGGTGAAGCGGCGCACCTCGCGGGGCGCCTTCAGGTCCCGGTAGCACTCGGCCGCGTCGGCGCAGAACCGGTCGTACGAGTAGAAGCCGAGCCAGGTCGGGTCGGCGTCGCCCGCCCGGGACCGCTCCAGCCACCCCTCGGCGGACTTGAGCGCGCCCGCGGCGGCGACCCCGTCACCGGCCTTGGCGTGCGCGCGTGCCTCGACGAGCCGGAAGAAGGACATGGTGCGGGCGGTGGCGAGGCCGCGGTTGCGTTCGAGGGCGGCCTGGGCGAGGTCGACGCCCTCGTCGGCGAAGCCCCGGTAGGTGGCCTGGAGGGACATGGAGGCGAGGACGTATCCGCCGAGGGGCACGTCCGCGGCGGCGCGGGCGAGCCGCAGCGCCTGGATGTAGTAGCGCTGGGCGGCCTCCTGCTGCCCGGTGTCGAAGGCCATCCAGCCCGCCAGGCGGGTCAGCTCGGCGGTCGCGCCGAACAGGGCCCGGCCGACCTCGTCCGAGTACGAGCCGAGCAGCAGCGGTGCCGCGTCCACGCGTAAGCACTCGGGGACCATGGAGGAGCGCCAGTCCCCGCCGCCGTACTTGGAGTCCCAGCGACGCGCGTCCTCGGCCGCCTCGCGGAGCTTCGCGACGTCGCTGTGGCCCACGCGCGCGTGCTCCGGTGCCGCCGCCGCGGCGGGGCCCGCGACCGGACGCGGAGCCTCCCGCTCGACCGACGGGTCGGCGGGGGTTATCAGCCAGCGGGAGGTCGGGGTCGCGTACGCGCTGACCGCGAACGACCCGGCGAGCGACTGCCAGATGCCGCCGCCGGCCCGGCGCCCCGCGAGGTCCAGCCGGTACAGGTCGGTGGCGGAGCGGACCGCCTCGCCCACGTCGCGCGGGAAGGCGAGCCCGACCTCGGGCGCCGGGTCGGCGTCCGCGAGCCCGATCTCGTGCAGCGGCACGGGCCTGCCGAGCTTCTGCCCGATCGCGGCGGCGATCAGGTGCGGGGCGGCGCCCTGCGGCACCATTCCCTTGGACACCCACCGGGCGACCGAGGTCTTGTCGTAACGAAGCGTCAGTCCCCGCTGCGCCCCGAGGTCGTTGACGCGCCGGGCGAGCCCGGCGTTGCTGATTCCCGCGAGGGCGAGAACCGTGCCGAGCTTTTCGTTCGGCCCGCGTTGCTCCCTGGACATCACGCCACCCCTCGACAACCCAGACGGCCGCCACGACGCCGGGCATAGGCGTGCGGCATTCGTAAACACAGCGTAGTTCGCCGCATCCCTACCGTTAAGGGGCGGTGTTCCGTATGGCGAGATTGTTGTGTGACCGGTCGCCGGCGGGGGCCGCGGGCCCGGCTCGTGCTCCCGCCGTGTGGCCGTGCGCCCGGCCGTGCGCTCTCGTCCGGCCGGAGGGCGGCCGCTTCCATGAGTAGCGCGTGGGTCGGCCCACTCGGCCGGGAACGGTGTCCCGGACCAGTGGGCTGGGGGACACCGCCGCCCCATTCCCCGCGGGCGGCGGACGGCGCCGGGAGGCGGGAGCGCCTCCCGGACTGCCGGACGCCCGCGTGACGAAAAACAGCCCGGTAGCGTTCCAAACCCACCGGGCACGGTCGATATTTGGCCGAATGACGCCTGTGTGCCGTCGGTGTCCAACTGGCCCATGCCAGGGGCGCATTCGGCTTTCGTACGCGTGCACCCGGACTCCGCCCCGTGCGCCGTTGTCGTGGCAGCATGTCTCCCACCGAAACGGATGTGGAGGCGCCGATGCGATGGCTGGTGGGCTGGAGCAGTGTCGCCGCGAACGTCGCAACGACCGCCGGAGCGCGCTCGGGAGCGGTGAACGGCGGATACGACGCCGACTTCCCCTCCTCCTCCGGCTACGGCTCCGACCGGGCGGCCGAGGGGCGCGCGGTGCAGCCGGTGGGCGCCCAACTCCTGTGGAGCGGCGCCGATCCGCTGTGGGCGGTCGGCGACTGGCGGCCCGACGAGGTGCGCGTGGTGGCCGTCGACGACCACACCCGCCTCGCCGTCCTCGGCTGCTGCGCCGCGAGCGACGAGGAACTCCGGATCGGCCTGCTCACCGCGCGCGGGGGCGCACTGCGGCACCTCACGGCATGGCCCGGCAGCTACACGGCCGTCGTCCGGGCCGGCCGCCGCGTCACCGTCACCGGCGACCTCGTCGGCGCCCGGCCCGTCTTCCACACCCCGTGGGCCGGCGGCACCGCGTTCGCCACCGCCGCCCTGCCGCTCGCCGACCTCGTCGAGGCCCAGCTCGACATCGGCCACCTGGCCGCCCTCCTCGCCTGCCCCGAGACCCCGGAGGCGCTGCGCGACTCCACCCCGTACGAGGGCGTCCGGCGGGTCCCGCCCGGCCACGCGCTGATCCTGCGGGAGGGCTCACGGGAGATCGCCGGGTACGAGCAGGTCGCCTCGCTCGCGGTCGCGGCGCCCGAAGGCGACCCCCGGCAGGCCGTCGAAGGGGTACGGGACGCCCTCGTCGAGGCCGTACGCGCCCGGCTCACCGCCCCCCGGCACGCCCCCGAGGTCCCGCTGCCCGACCCGGGGCCGGTCCCCGGCATGGGACCCGCCGACCGGCGCGCTGCCCGGGGCGCCGGCCCCGCCCCCGGCATCGGCGCCGACCTGTCCGGCGGCAGCGCCTCCGGCACCCTCGCGCTCCTCGCCGCCGGTCTCCCCGGCGTGCCCGGCACGATCGTCGGGCACGGCACGGGCGCGGGGGAGCGGCTGCTCGCCGTCACCTTCAACGACCTGGCCACGCGCGCGGGTGCCGGCCGCGAGGACGAGCTGAAGCGGGCCAGGGAGCTCGCCGCCGACCCGCGCCTGCACCACGTCGTCGTCGCGGCGGGCGAGGAGGCGCTGCCGTACGCCGCCCTGGACGGGCCGCTCACCGACGAGCCGGGGCCCGCGCTCGTCACGGCCGAACGGCACCGGCGGCGGCTCGCGGGCGGCAGCGCCGACCACTTCACGGGGATGGGCGCCAAGCAGGTCCTCGACGCGCACCCGGCACGCCTCGCCGACCTCCTCATGGACCGCAGGCGCCGCTCCCTGGTGCGTCCCGTGACGGCGCTCGCCAAGGCCTCGGGCCCGTCCGCCGGGTCCTTCCTGGTGCCGCTGACCGTCTACCGGGCGGCACGGAAACTGGCCCGCACCCCGTACCGGACGGGCCTGGAGACGGCCGCCCGGCGCGTCCTGGAGGCCAACCGCACGGCCCCGGACGGCTTCGGCCCCCTGGAGGCCTCGCTGTCCGCGCTCACCTGGTCGCGGCCGGGGCCCGCGGCCCGCTGGCTGACGGGGGAGGCACTGGCGGAAGTATCGGTTCGCCTGAACCGCGCGGCGACGCTCCCCGCCGCCGTGCAGCGCCCGGGCGAGGCACGCGCGCGTGCCGCCCTCGTCCGGGCCGCGGCCGACCACCGCGTCCTGGAGCAGGCCGCGGAGATCCGGGGCCAGCGACTGCACGCCCCCTTCCTCGACAACCAGGTCGTCCGCGCCTGCCGCGCCCTCCCCGAATCGCTCCGGGTCCAGCCGGACGCCCGCGCCGGCGTCCTGCGCACGGTCCTCTCCGGCGCCGGGATCCACGACCTGCCCCCGGGCTGGGGCGCCCCGCACCCCGGCGTCCCCGCCGCCGCCGCCCGCGCGGGCCTGCGCGTCGCACTGCCCCAGCTCCTCGCCCTCTTCGACGCCCCCCTGCTCGCCGACGCCGGCCTCGTCGACGCCCGCGTCGTCCGCGAGGCCCTCCGCTCCGCCGCCGACGGCGCCCCCGTCCCCCTCGACGGCCTCGCCGACCTCGTCTCCACCGAACTCTGGCTCCGCCGCCTCCTCTCCCGTCGCGGCTCCTGCTGGACCAACACCACCGAGCCCCGCTCCCACCGCGCCGTCCAGGGCCCCCTGATCCCGGCCTCCCGCTCCCTCCCGGCCTGAGGAAAGGCCGGGCGCGCCCGCGGGCCCCCGCCTGGCCGTGCCCCCGGGACCCCGCCCCGCCGCGACCCGACCCTGGGACTCCGTCCCGGTGCACCCCCGAGCCCCGGCCGCCCGGGGGTGCACCGGGACTCCGAGGCCAATGCCCAGGCGTGACCCGCCCCCGAGCCCCCCGCCCCCGGCCCGCCCCCGAGCCCCCGCCCCGCCAAACCCCGAGGCGCACGGCCGTGCCACCGGCCACAATGAGCCGGTGCGGTATCTCATCCTCGGCACCACCGAGGCACTCCGGCCCGACGGCACCTCCCTCCCCCTGGGGGGCGCCCGCCTGCGCGCGCTCCTCGCGGCGCTGGCGCTGCGCGGTGGTCGGGCCGCGTCCGTCGGCGAGCTCGCCGACGACGTGTACGGGGACGACCCGCCGCTCGACACCCCCGCCGCGCTCCAGGCCCTGGTGGGCCGGCTCCGCCGGGTGCTCGGCAGAGAGGCCGTGGCCTCGACCCCCGGCCCCGGCTACCGGCTCGTCGCGGCCCCCGGCGACGTCGACCTGTACGTCTTCGAGGGCCGGGTCAGGGACGCGGGCGCGCGCCTCGACGCGGGCGACCCCGAGGCCGCCGCCGGCCTTCTCAGGGAGGCCCTCGGGCTGTTCCGGGGGCCCGCCCTCGCCGACCTCCCCGACCCGGCGGGCGTCCGGCCCGAGGCCCAGCGGCTCGCGGCCCTGCGCCAGCGCGTCGAGGCGGACCTGCGCCGGGGCGCCACCGACGGGCTCGTCCCGGAACTGTCCGAGCTGACGACCACGTATCCGTACGACGAGGCCTTCCGCGCCCATCTGATCCGCGCCCTGCGCGCCGAGGGCCGCCACGCCGACGCCCTCGCCGCGTACGAGTCCGCCCGCCGCACCCTCGCGGACGCCCTCGGCGCCGACCCGGGCCCCGAGCTCGCGGCCCTGCACCACGAACTCCTCGCCGGCACGACCCCGACCCCGCCCCCGACCCCGCCTCGTACGGGACCCTCCGCGGCCCCCGCGGACCCGACCTCGGCGACCGCCCCTTCCCGCACGGCCCCGCCCTCCGCGGCCCCGGCCGGCAACATCCGCCCCCGGCTCACCTCGTTCGTCGGCCGGGAGCCCGAGCTCGCCGCCCTCGACGCGGACCTGGGCCGCTCCCGGCTGGTCACGCTCACCGGCCCCGGCGGTTCGGGCAAGACGCGGCTCGCCGAGGAGGCCGCGCTGCGGGCCGTCGGACCGGAGGCGTGGATCGCCGAGCTGGCCCCGCTGGACGACCCGGAGGCACTGCCCGGCGCGGTCCTCTCCGCGCTCCGGCTCCGGGAGGTCAACCTGATCACCCGCGACGGCGCCCCGCTCCAGGACGACCCGGCCGCCCACCTCGTCGAGCACCTGGCCCGCCGCCCCCTGCTCCTCGTCCTCGACAACTGCGAGCACGTCGTCGACGCGGCCGCCGCCCTCGCGGAGACCCTGCTCACGCACTGCCCGCAGCTCCGGATCCTCGCCACCAGCCGCGAACCCCTCGGTGTCCCCGGCGAGTCGGTCCGCCCCGTCGAGCCGCTTCCGCCCGACCCGGCCCACCGGCTGTTCGCCGAACGGGCCCGCGCCGTGCGCCCGTCCTTCGACCCCGTCGCGGACGGCGGCGCGGTGGACGAGATCTGCCGCCGCCTCGACGGCCTGCCGCTCGCCATCGAACTGGCCGCCGCCCGCCTCCGGCTGCTCACCCCGCGCCAGATCGCCGACCGCCTCGACGACCGGTTCCGCCTCCTCACCTCCGGCTCCCGTACCGTCCTGCCCCGCCAGCAGACCCTGCGCGCCGTCGTCGACTGGTCCTGGGACCTGCTCGACCCGGACGAGCGCACCCTGCTCCGCCAGGTGTCGGTCTTCGCCGGCGGCTGGGACCTGGCCGCCGCCGAGGCGCTGTCCCCGCGCGCCGCCGACGCGCTGGGCGCCCTGGTCGACAAGTCCCTGGTGGTCGCCACCCCCGTCGACGGCGGCGAGATGCGCTACCGCCTCCTGGAGACCATCCACGAGTACGCCGCCGAGCGCGCCGCCGAGACCCCCGGCCTCCTCGCCGAGGCCGAGGCCGTCCACACCGCCCACTTCACGGCGCTCGCCGAGACCGCGGAGCCCCGGCTGCGCTCCGGGGAGCAGCTGCCCTGGATCGAGCGGATCGAGCGCGACCTCGACAACATCCGCGCCGCCTTCCACCGGGTCCTCGTCACCGCCCCGGACGAGGCTGCCGCCCTCCGCCTCGTCTTCGCCATGGGCTGGTTCTGGTGGCTGCGCAACTACCGTCCCGAGGGCCTGTCCTGGGTCGAGCGCGCGGTCGCGCTCGGCGAGGACCCGGACGACCCGGCCGATCCCCGTTTCTGGCCGCGCATGCACCTGCGGATGCTGTACTTCTTCCTCGCCGTGGAGAACCACGTCGCGTCCGAGTTCCGCGACGACCCCGAGGTCTCCGACCTGGTGCGGCGGGTGCGTTCCGCGTTCGGCACGGATCCCGGTCCCGAGGCCGCCCGGTTCCCCGGCCTGCTCTGGCCGTTCACCGCGTACCTCACCGAGGATCCGGCGACGGTCCGCGCCCTCCTCGACAGGGCCGTCGACAACTGCCGTCGCCACGGCGGCGACTGGGAGGTCGGCGTCACCCTGATGTTCCGTACGCACATGGTCGTCGACATGCCCGGCGACATGCCCGGCGTCGACGAGGACCTGGCCGAGCTCCGCGTCCTGGCCCGCCGGGTCGGCGACCGCTGGATGGGGGCGCAGATCGCGAGCGCGGCGGCCGAGGCCCACATGATGCGCGGCCGCCACGAGGAGGCCGGGGCGGCGTACGAGGAGGCCCTCCGGCTCGCCCGCGAGGTCGGCGCCCACGCCGAGAGCCCCTTCCTGCTGGCCCGTCTCGCCGAACTCTTCTACCACCGCGGTGACATGGAGGCCGCGAAGAAGGGCCTGGCGGAGGCCGAGGCAGAGGCCGAGCGGTACCACGTGCACGACACCCGGACGTTCGTCGGTTTCCTGCGCGCCGCCATCGCGCTCCACGAGGGCGACGTCGCGACGGCCCGCGTCCTCCTGGAGGAAGCGGGCCGGCTGGTCACCGCGGGGACCCCGCCGCCGCACTTCTCGGCCGCGGTCACGGGCCTCACCGCCCTGGTGGAGGCGCGCGAGGGCAGGAGCACCGAGGCCGTGGCCCACGCCGTGTCCGCGCTGCGTGCCGCCCGCGACGGCCAGTGCGCGAACCTCGTCCACGCGGCGCTCGGCGAGGGGCTCGCGGTCATCCTGGCCGAGGTGGGCGAACCGGCCCTCGCCGCGACCGTCCTGGCCGCCGTCGACGTCTGGCGCCTGGACATACCCCGCTCGGTGCCCCAGGCCAGGGACGCCGAGACGGTGGCCGCGAAGGGCCTCGCCGCGCTCGGCGCGTCCGGCCTCGCCGCCGCCCGCGCGGCCGGCGAGGGACTCGACGTCGACGCGGTCCTGTCCCTCGTCGGGACCCGCACGGGCGTGGACCCGGCGGGCGCGGGGGCGTCCGGGCCCGGCGGGGTCAGGAGCAGCTGATCCGGGAATCCGCCCAGTCGGCGACGGCGGCCCGCCCGAACGGCGTGTGCTCCTCGACGACGAGCCGGATCGTGCTGCGGCCGCTGATGTCGACGTGCACCGGAAGCGGCGGGTCGCCCGCCCGGACGACGTCGGAGCGCCAGAGCCGCTCGTCGTCGCCGTACACGGAGAAGCGGACGCCCCCGGCGCCGAGCAGGGCGCTCAGGTCGTCGATGCCGACGATCGCGTCGTAGCTCGTGCACTGCCGGTTGAGGGTGACGAGCAGCGAGGACGGCGCGTGGACGCTGACCCCGTGCGCGTACGGGGTGCCCCCGATGAAGAGGTTGCTCCGCTGCCACATCCAGCTGCTGTCCGAGAGGGACACCTCGGGCTTGGTGCCGTCGCCGAAGATCCCGTACTGCAGCTCGTCGACCCGGTAGACGGCCGGCGCCGCGGGCGGCGGCGACGGCGCGGGCTTCGGCGCGGGCTTCGCGGGCGGTGGCGGCGGGGTCGCCTTCGGACTGGGCGTCGGCTTCGGCTCGGGCTTCGGTGCGGGCTTCGGCGGCGGCGTCGGCTCGGGGGAGGGCTTCGCGGTCGTCGGCGCGGGCGCCGGCGGCTCGGACCGTACGGGCGGGGGCGGCGGTACGGGCCTGGGCGCGGCCTTCGGCGGCGGCGCGGGCTCCGACGGCACGATCGGCGTGACGACCGGCGGTACGGGCTTGGGCGCGGCCACCGGCTGCGGGTCCCCGGCCATCGCCCAGACGAGGCCGGCGGCCGCGGCGACCGCCATGGCCGCGGCGATGC
>NZ_JBFPNH010000039.1:0-81364 GCF_040815545.1 Streptomyces sp. LMG1-1-1.1
GACGGCCGCGGAGCATCTCGCTCCGCGGCCGTCCGCCGTTTCCGTGCCCAGGGCCCGCGACCCGTGTCAGGACCAGGCCGCGACGAAGTACCCCACCCCGTACGGCGCGGCCTCGAAGAGCAGGCGCCCGTCGAGCCCCGCGCCCTCCGCCGCGCCCGCGAGGACCTGCCAGGGGGCCCGGCCCGCTGCCTTCAGCTCGTACGCGAGCTCCGTGTCCATCGCGAGGAGGGCGGCCACGTCGGCCGTGCCCAGAGCCCGGCCGGCCGCCGCGTCGAACCCCTCGGCCCGCTCGTCCAGGTAGCCCGGCGCCTTCACCGTCCGGCACGCGCTGCCGTCGCCCATCACCAGCAGCGCGACCCTCCCGGCCGAGTCCGCCAGCCCGCGGCCGAGTCCCGCGCAGACGTCGGGCGTCGCCGTCTCCTCGACCGCCAGGCCCTCGATCGGCGCGGCGGCCCATCGGGCGCGGTCGAGCAGCCAGGCGCCGACGGTGAGGGAGGCGGGCAGGGGCCGGTGGCCATCGGCAGCCGCTGCTCCGCCGCCGGTCGGGCGTTCGCCGAGCCGTACGGAGACGTCGACGCCGAACCCCGCGAACGATCCCGCCGAGCCCGCCGGGTACACGCCGTGGCCGCCCTCGGGCACCGCGCCGACGACGTAGAGCCGGTCGGGGCGGGCCGCGGCGAGCAGCCCCACCGCGTCGGCGCACGCCGCCCTCGCGGCGTCCAGCTCTTGGGCGGCGCCCGTCGCGACCTCGGGCACGAGGAGCGGGGGGCAGGGGCAGACGGCTGCGGCGACAAGCATGATCGGCAGCCTACTGCGCGGGGGTGCCGCGGTCGGGGTGCGGCTCGGAACCGGCGGGGGCCCGTCGGGAAAGTCGAGCCGGACGGACTCTCCGGACAGGGGTCGCCTCGCGACCTGCCGGGGCGCGCACCCACCGGGGTGGGCGCGCGCTCGGGGCGGGGGTGGTGTCAGTGGGCGCCGCAGGCGGGGGCGTCGGCCGCGGGCAGGGGGGCGGGGGCGCCGATCCCGGGGAGGCCCAGGAGGACACCGGTGGGCTTGGGGGCGGAGGTGCGGCGCTCCCAGGCGTCGCCGGCGCGGGTGCGGCGGACGGAGCCGACGGGGCCCTCGGCGAGCAGGTGGTGGGGGGCGGCGTAGGTGATCTCGACGGTGACGACGTCGCCGGGGCGGACGTCCTCGTCGGGCTTGGTGAAGTGGACGAGGCGGTTGTCGGGGGCGCGGCCGGAGAGGCGGTGGGTGGCGCCGTCCTTGCGGCCCTCGCCCTCGGCGACCATGACCTCGAGGGTGCGGCCGACCTGCTTCTTGTTCTCGTCCCAGGAGATCTCCTCCTGGAGGGCGACGAGGCGGAGGTAGCGCTCCTGGACGACCTCCTTGGGGATCTGGTCGTCCATGTCGGCGGCCGGGGTGCCGGGGCGCTTGGAGTACTGGAAGGTGAAGGCGTTCGCGAAGCGGGCCTCGCGGACCGCGTGCATGGTCTGCTGGAAGTCCTCTTCGGTCTCGCCCGGGAAGCCGACGATGATGTCGGTGGAGATGGCCGCGTGCGGGATGGCCGCGCGGACCTTCTCGAGGATCCCGAGGAAACGCTCCTGCCGGTAGGAGCGGCGCATCGCCCGGAGGATGGTGTCCGAGCCGGACTGCATGGGCATGTGCAGCTGCGGCATGACGTTCGGGGTCTCGGCCATGGCGGCGATCACGTCGTCGGTGAAGTCGCGGGGGTGCGGCGAGGTGAAGCGGACGCGCTCCAGGCCCTCGATCTGCCCGCAGGCGCGCAGGAGCTTGGAGAAGGCCTCGCGGTCGCCGAGGTCGGAGCCGTACGCGTTGACGTTCTGGCCGAGCAGGGTGATCTCGGAGACGCCTTCGGCGACGAGCGCCTCGATCTCGGCGAGGATGTCGCCGGGACGGCGGTCCTCCTCCTTGCCGCGCAGGGCGGGGACGATGCAGAACGTGCAGGTGTTGTTGCAGCCGACGGAGATCGAGACCCAGGCGGCGTAGGCGGACTCGCGGCGGGTCGGCAGAGTGGAGGGGAAGGCCTCCAGGGATTCGGCGATCTCGATCTGCGCCTCCTCCTGGACGCGGGCGCGCTCCAGGAGGACCGGCAGCTTGCCGATGTTGTGCGTGCCGAAGACCACGTCGACCCAGGGGGCCTTCTTGACGATGGTGTCGCGGTCCTTCTGGGCCAGGCAGCCGCCGACGGCGATCTGCATGCCGGGCCGGGTGGTCTTCATCGGGGCGAGCCGGCCGAGGTTGCCGTACAGCTTGTTGTCGGCGTTCTCGCGGACCGCGCAGGTGTTGAAGACGACGACGTCGGCGTCGCCGTCGGCACCCTTGGGGGCCCGGACGTAACCCGCCTCTTCCAGCAGACCGGAGAGCCGCTCGGAGTCGTGGACGTTCATCTGGCACCCGTAGGTGCGAACTTCGTAGGTCTTGGATCCGTCAACGCTCACTGCGGTGCTCCGGTCGCTGCTGCTCGTCATGCCTCCAAGGGTAGGCGGTCCGCGGAGAGCCCCCGCCCGCGCGAGCGCTCCCCGGGGCCGTGGTGGCCGGCGGGGTGGGGGCGGGGTCCGGGGCGAAGGGGCCGGCGCGGTTCCCCATGAGCAGGAGCATGACGAAGACGAGGACGACCGTGAGGACGATGAGGGCGAGGCCGACGGGGTTGTCCGCGTTGTAGACGTAGCGGCTGGTGCCCCAGCGGCTCTTCCTGAAGACGGGCTCGTCGCCGTTCACGCGGCGCGGCCCTTCGTGGCCCGGCGGCGTCGGCTTCCCGCTGTCCGGTCGTTCATGGCTCCCCCTCGGTGTTCGTCGAACGCTCCGGCCGACCCTAGGGGGCGTCGTCGGGGCCCCGCCTGCGGTTTTCCGCAGGGTGGCCGGGTGGGAAGCCCCGTACCGGCGGGGAGCCGTGATTCCTAGCGTGAAGGGGTGCCGGGGCGAGGGGCCCCGGGACCCCGTCCACCACCTGGAGGCCACCGTGCCGATCACCGCGCTCGTCCCCCGTACGACCCTGGCCCTGGCCGGGGAGCCCGCCGACGGGTTCGCCGGGTGGGCCGCGGGGCTCGTCGACACGATGGGCGGGCCGGGGGCCGGGCTCGCCATCGCGCTCGAGAACCTGTTCCCGCCGCTGCCGAGCGAGGTGATCCTGCCGCTCACGGGCTTCGCGGCCGGTCAGGGCGTGCTGAGCCTGGCGTCGGCGCTGTTCTGGACGACACTCGGATCCGTGGTCGGCGCGGTCGCGCTGTACTGGATCGGGGCGCTGTTCGGCCGGCAGCGGATGCACGCGCTGTGGGCGCGGCTGCCGCTGGTGAAGGTGTCGGATCTGGAACGCACCGAGCGGTGGTTCGCGCGGCACGGCACCAAGGCGGTGTTCCTGGGCCGGATGGTGCCGATCTTCCGGAGCCTGATCTCCGTGCCGGCCGGTGTCGAGCGGATGCCGATGCCCGTCTTCCTGATGCTGACGACGCTCGGCAGCCTCGTGTGGAACAGCGTGCTCGTGCTGGCCGGGTACTGGCTGGGGGACGGCTGGGACGTGGTCGAGGGGTACGTGGGCGTGCTGTCGAAGGCCGTCCTCGCGCTGGTCGTCGTGGGGCTGGCCGCCTTCCTCGCGGTACGTCTCCGGGGGCGGGGGCGCGCCCAGCACCGCCGCACCTCGTGACGGCACGCGGGGCGGGGACGCACCCGGCACGGCCGCTCGTCGTGACGGGCACGGGGGGCCGGGACGCACCCGGCACCACCGCACGTCGTGACAAGCACGGGGGCCGGGACGCACCCGGCACCGCCGCACGTCGGGACGAGCACGCCGGACCGGGCGCCGCGCGGTGCCGTGCCGGCGTTAGGGTCGGTAACCGTGGGGGATGACGAACGGGCCGGTGGCAGGGCCCACTTGACGGGGCTGCGGGCCGCCGGTGTCGTACTCGGGTGCCTCAGCGCCCTGCTGGGCGCCGGGTACTTCCTGGTCGTGGGAACGGCCCTCGGGCCCTTTCTGCTGTGGCCGCGCACCCGGCCGCACGCCCTGGAGATCCTGGTGGCCGGGGCCCGGCGGCTGACGTCGCTGGAGCGGACGCGGCGGTCCGCCTTCTTCGGGGACCGCTTCCCCGGGTCGTACGAGATCCCCGGCCCGCGGCTGCTGCGCCATCTGGCGCTCCGCAGCTGGACGGGGCTCGTGTGCGGGGTCGTGCTCGGGCTCCTGGGCTTCGGCGTCGTGCTGGCCGGGCTGCTGGCCCGGGGCGTCGTCCGGGGGACGCTCGGCTGGGAGGAGCTGCTCACGCAGGTGCTGCTCGGCGGGGTCCTGCTCTTCCTCGACGTGCAGGGGCTGTACGCGCTGGCGGGCCTCGACGCCCGGCTCGCCCGGGAGTACCTCGGGCCCTCCGAGCGGGAGCTGCTGCGGCGCCGGGTCGAGGAGCTGGCCGTCAGCCGGGCCGCGGTGCTCCAGGCCGTGGACGCCGAGCGCCGGCGGATCGAGCGCGACCTCCACGACGGCGTCCAGCAGCGGCTGGTGGCCCTGGCGGTGCTGCTCGGGCGGGCACGCCGGAGCAGGGACGGCGAGCGGGACCCCGGGCGGGCGGACGAGCTGCTGCGGCAGGCGCACCAGGAGGCCCGGGACGTGCTGACCGAGCTGCGGGAGGTGGCCTGGCGGGCGTACCCGTCGGCGCTCGACTCCCTGGGGCTCGAAGAGGCGCTGGGCGGGGTGGCGCAGCGCTGTTCCGTCCCGCTGCGCCTCCGGTACGAGGTGGGGGACGCGCCGCTGCCCCGGCCGGTGGAGACGGCCGCCTACTTCGTGGTGTCCGAAGCGGTCACGAACGCCGCCAAGCACGCCTCGGCCTCGGCCGTCGCCGTGCGGGTGTCCCGCTCCGGCCCCCTGCTCACCGTGCGCGTCGAGGACGACGGCACGGGCGGCGCGGACCCGGCGGGCAGCGGGCTGACCGGGCTGCGCATCCGGGTCGCCGCGCTCGACGGCGTTCTGCGCGTCGACAGCCCTCTCGGGGGTCCCACCACTCTTGTCGCGGAGCTGCCGTGCGCCTGATCCTCGCCGAGGACTCGACCCTGCTGCGGGAGGGCCTGGTCCGGCTGCTCGCCGAGGAGGGCCACGAGGTCCTCGCCGCGCTCGGCGACGCGGAGACGCTGGTCGCCGAGGTCGAGGCGCTGCGGCCGGACGTCGTCGTCGCCGACATCCGGATGCCGCCGACCCACACCGACGAGGGGCTGAGGGCGGCCGTGGAGATCCGCGAGCGGCTGCCGCAGACGGGGGTGCTGGTCCTCTCGCAGCACGTCGAGCGGAGTTACGCGGCCCGGCTCCTCGCCTCCGGCGCGGAGCGCGTCGGCTATCTCCTCAAGGACCGGGTGGCCCAGGTCGAGGAGTTCCTCGACGCGCTCGACCGGATCCACGGGGGCGGCGCGGCGATCGACCCGGAGGTCGTGCGGCAGCTGGTCGTCCGCAGCGCCCGCGCCGATCCGCTGGCCCGCCTCACCCCGCGCGAACGGGAGGTCCTCGAGGTGCTGGCCCAGGGGTACACGAACGCGGCCATCGGGCGGCAGCTGCACCTTTCGCAGAGCGCGGTGGAGAAGTACCTCAACTCCGTCTTCGACAAACTGGAGTTGCCCAGGACCGACGGCTACAGCCGCCGGATCCTGGCCGTACTGCGCTATCTGGAGGCCTAGGACACTTGGCCGCGGAGGCCTAGGGGATTTTCGGAAAGTCCCGCCACTCGGCGAGGACCTCGTCGGTGTGTTCGCCGGGGAGCGGGGCGCGGGCGGGGGTGGCGGTGGGGGTGGTGCCGAAGCGGGAGGCGGGGGCGGGTTGGAGGGTGTCGCCGATCGCGACGAAGGCGCCGCGGGCGGCGAGCTGGTGGTGTTCGGCGGCCTCGGCGGCGGTGAGGACGGGGGCGACGCCGGCGTCGACGGCGTCGAAGAGCTTCACCCAGTGCTCGCGGTCGCGGGCCGCGAAGCGGGCGGCGATGAGGGTGCGCAGCGCGGGCCAGGCGGCCGGGTCGGCACGGTCGGGGAGGTCCTCGGTACCGGTGAGGCCCAGTTGGTCGAGGAGGTGGGCGTAGAGCCGGGGTTCGATGGCGGCCACGGCCAGGTACCGGTCGTCGGCGGTGCGGTAGAGGGAGTAGTGCGGGGCGTCGGTGACGGTGTGGTTGCCGGGGACCTCCCGCCACTGGTGGACGAGGGTGGAGATCAGGGCGGCGCCGTCCGCGAGGGCGGTGTCGACGACCTGGCCGCGTCCGGAGCGCTCGCGGGCGTGGAGCGCGGCGAGCAGCGCGTGGACGTGGGCGTTGGCGCCGCCGGCGAAGCTGGAGAGGTACGCGGTCGGCGGCGGCACGGGGGCTCCCGTGGCCGGGTCGGTGTCGAGGGCGCCGGTCAGGGCGAGGACCGCGAGGTCGTGGGCGGCGCGCCCGGCCCACTCGCCCTGCTGGCCCCAGCCGCTGATCCGGCCGTACACGAGGCGGGGGTTGCGGGCGAGGGCCGCTTCCGGGCCGATGCCGAGGCGGTCGGCGACGCCGGGGCGGAATCCCTCGACGAGGAGGTCGGCGTGCTCGGCGAGGGAGAGCGCGTGCTCCACGCCTTCCGGGCTCTTGAGGTCGAGGGCGACCGAACGGCGGCCCCGGGACAGGGGGTTCTCGGGTGCGCGGTCGCCGCCGGGCTCCGGTGCGGTGGCGGGAGTCCGGTCGACGCGTACGACGTCGGCGCCGAGGTCGGCCAGGACGGTGCCGACGAACGCGGTGGGCGCCGAGCCCGCGAATTCCAGTACCCGTAGTCCGGTCAGCGGTCCCGCCATGGCCAACTCCCTTTGATTTACCGGTTTTCGATGACGTCCACGGTAATTCGGCGGCCTTCGGAGAGGACTGCGGAATTCCGTAGCGCCCGGAATTCGGCGGCGTTCGAGACTGGCGGGAAGGCTGGGGGAATCTCCCCCTTCTCCGATTCGGAAAGGCAGGACACATGGCCGTCGTCTACACCGCCGAGGTCGCCTCCACCGGAGACGGGCGCAACGGCGCCGTGCGCTCCTCCGACGGGCTCCTCGACCTTCCGCTGTCGAGCCCGAAGGCCGTGGGCGGTTCCGGCACCGCCACCAACCCCGAGCAGCTCTTCGCCGCCGGCTACGCGGCCTGCTTCCACAGCGCGCTCCGGGTCTCCGCCCGCGAGTCGCGGATCGCCATCGCGGACGACACCGTCACCGCCGAGGTGGCCCTGCACAAGGAGGCGGACGGATTCCGCCTCTCGGTGGTCCTCACCGTCGAACTGCCGGGTCTCGACGCCGTCGAGGCGCGGCGCCTCGCCGACGCCGCGCACGGGCGGTGCCCGTACTCCAAGGCGGTCCGCGGGAATGTCGAGGTGCTCGTGCACCTGGCCGCGTAGGCGAGGGGAAGGGGAATGCCCCCGTGGTCCAAGACCACGGGGGCATTCCCCTTCCCGCGTCCCCGGCGTCAGGGTTTCCCGGCCGCGGCGGCGGCCGCGGCGGCCGGGAGTGCCTCCACGACGCGGCTCACGGCGCGGTCGTCGTGCGCGGCCGAGACGAACCAGGCCTCGAAGGGCGAGGGCGGCAGATAGACGCCGCGCCGGAGCAGTTCGTGGAAGAAGGGCGCGTAGCGGTACGACTCGGTGGCGCGGACGCCTTCGAAGTCGACGACCTCGTCCTCGGTGAAGAAGACCGAGAACATGGTGCCGGAGTACTGGACCCGGTGCGCCACGCCCTCCTTGGCGAGGGCGGCGGACACCTCCCGGCCGAGGGTGTCCGAGACGTGGTCGAGCCGCGCGTACACCTCGGGGGTGGTGTGCCGGAGGGTGGCGAGGCCGGCGGCGGTGGCGACCGGGTTCCCCGAGAGGGTGCCCGCCTGGTAGACGGGTCCGGCAGGAGCGAGGTGGGCCATGACGTCCGCGCGGCCGCCGAAGGCCGCGGCCGGGAAGCCGCCGCCCATGACCTTGCCGAAGGTGAGCAGGTCGGGGGCGACGCCGTCCCGGCCATACCAGCCGGAGCGGCTGGCCCGGAAGCCGGTCATGACCTCGTCGGAGAGGAACAGCGCGCCGTGGCGGGCGGTGATCTTCTTGAGGCCGGCGTTGAAGCCGGGCAGGGGCGGGACGGCGCCCATGTTGCCCGGGGCGGCCTCCGTGATCACGGCGGCGATCTCGTCGCCGATCTCGGCGAACACCTTCTCGACGGCCGCCAGGTCGTTGTAGGGCAGGACGATGGTGTCGCTCGCCTGGGCGCCGGTGACGCCGGGGGTGTCGGGCAGCGCGAAGGTGGCGAGGCCGGAGCCGGCCGAGGCGAGGAGGGCGTCGACGTGGCCGTGGTAGCAGCCGGCGAACTTCACGATCTTGCCGCGGCCCGTGAAGCCGCGGGCGAGGCGGATCGCCGACATCGTGGCCTCGGTGCCGGAGCTGACGAGCCGCACCTGCTCGACGGGGTCGACCCGGTCGACGATCTCCTCGGCGAGTTCGACCTCTCCGGTGGACGGCGCCCCGAAGGAGGTGCCGTTCTCCAGGGACCGGGTGACGGCCTCGACGACGGCGGGGTGCCGGTGGCCGAGGATCATCGGGCCCCAGGAGCAGATGAGGTCGACGTACTCGTTGCCGTCGCTGTCGGTGAGGTACGGGCCCTGGGCCGAGGCGATGAAGCGCGGGGTGCCGCCGACGGCGCCGAAGGCGCGGACCGGGGAGTTGACGCCACCGGGGGTGACCTTGCGGGCGCGCTCGAAGAGCGCCTTGCTGCGGGTCTCCGCGCCGCTCATCGGCCGGCCTCCTCGGGGGCGTCGAAGGTGAGCGCCGCGTCCAGGACGACGGCGCCGTCCGGCAGGACGCGCACCGGGTTGAGGTCGAGGGCGAAGCCGGCGGGCCAGTCCTGGACGAGCTCGCCGACCCTGTGCAGGAGTGCGGCGGCGGCCTCCACGTCGGCGGCGGCCCGGCCCCGCGCCCCGGCGAGGATCTTCGCGCCGCGCAGCCCGGCGAGGAGCTCGGCGCCCTCTCCGGGGGCCAGCGGCAGGAGGCGGTGGCCGACGTCGTCGAGGACCTCGGTGAAGATCCCGCCGAGTCCGGCGGTCAGTACGGGGCCCAGGTCGGTGGTGTGGACGCCGACGATCAACTCCACTCCGTCGCCGACGAGTTCCTCGACGAGCACCTGACCGCCGAGCGCGGCGAGCCGCGCGTACGCCTCGGGTGCGGTGTCGGCGGTGACGCCGATCTCGACCCCGCCGGCCTCGGTCTTGTGGAGGAGGCCGGGGACCACGGCCTTGAGCACCGCCGTACCGCCCGCCTCGGTCACGGCACGGGCCGCGTCCTCGGCGGACTCGGCGATCCGGCCCTTCGGCACGGCGATGCCGGCCTCGGCGAGGAGCCGCTTGAGCTCGGGCTCGGTCGCCTCCGCGCCCGGGCCGGGAACGGTCCCGGGGCGCGGGGCGTCCGGCAGCGTCCGGGGGCGGCTGACCTCCCAGAGGGCGGCGGCGGCGCGCAGGGCGCGGGCCGGCGTCGGGTACTCGGGGAGTCCGGCCTCGCGCAGGTCGCGGGGGGCGTCGGGGGCGAGGAAGTCGGCGCCGGTGCGGGCGACGAGGATGGGCTTGCCGCCCTTCTGGGCGGCCCGGGAGAGGGCGTTGACGGCCTTCTCGACGTCGGGTCCGGCCATCACGCAGAAGGCGGCGACGATGATGTCGACGGTGTCGTCGGCTATCAGGACGTCCAGGGAGCGGTCGTAGAGCGAGGGGTCGCTGAGGACCGTGGCCGTGATGTCGACGGGGTTGTCGATGGCCCCGAAGGCGGGGACGATCTCGGCGAGCGCCTCCTTGCTGCGGGGTTCGAGGGCGCTGAGCTCCAGGCCGTGGGCCTCGACGGCGTCGGCGGCGAGGATGCCGGAGCCGCCGGAGGTGGTGACGACGGCGACGCGGTTGCCGGTGGGCCGCCGCTCCGACTCGAAGACCCGGGCCACGTCGAGGAGTTCGTCGATGTCGTCGACGCGGACGATGCCGAGGCCGCGCAGGGCGGCGTCCAGGACCCGGTCGTCGGTGGCGAGGGCTCCGGTGTGCGAGGCGGCGGCGCGGCCGCCGGCTTCGGTTCGGCCCGACTTGAGGAGGGCGACGGGCTTGCCGGAGCCGGCCAGGGCGCGGAGGGTCCCGATGTCCGGGGTGTCCTCCAGGTAGCCGAGGAGGCCGGTGACGTCGGGGACGGCGGCGAGTTCGCGGAGGACTTCGAGCGCGGTGACGTCGGCGTCGTTGCCGGTGCTGACCACCCAGCCGGGGCGCAGGCCCCGTTCCAGGGCGAGGCTGGCGGCGCCGAAGCCGAGGGCGCCGCTCTGGCTGACGAAGGCGAGGGTGCCGGGCTCGAAGGGCACGGAGTCGGCGCCGAAGAGGGGGCTGAAGGTGGCGAGGACGCGGTTCTCGTAGCCGACGGCGCCGATGCAGTTGGGGCCGATGATCCGCAGGCCTCCGGCGCGGGCCCTGGCGACGACGTCGGCCTGGAGGCGGGCACCGTCCTCGCCGGTCTCGGCGAAGCCGGAGGAGGCGATGACGGCGAGCTTGACGCCGGCGGCGACGCAGTCGTCGACGGCGCCGGGGACCCGCTCGGCGGAGACCATGATCAGCGCCAGGTCGACGGGGCCGGGGGCGTCCTTGACGCTGGGGTACGCGGGGACGCCGAGGATCTCCGGGGAGCGCGGGTTCACCGGCAGGATGCGGCCCTTGTAGCCGTACCGGAGGAGGTAGTCGAGCGGCTTGCGGCCCAGGGCGCCGGGGCGCTCGCTGGCGCCGATGACGGCGATGGATTCGGCTTCCCAGAGGGCCGAGATGTCACTCATGCGATGGCCTCGATCTTCTTGTCGTTCGTCGCGTTCTTGTCGTTCTTGTCGCTCTTGTCGCTCTTCGCGTTCGTGCCGTAGGCGTCGTTCGCGTCGTTCGCGTTGTTCACGTCATTCGCGTCGTTCGTGGCGTCGGTGCGGTCGCGTCCGTCGCCACCGCCGCCGTCGCCACCGCCACCCCCGCCGTCGCCCTCGGCGGCGGCGAAGAGGCGGGTGAAGGCGGCGATGTGCCGGGCTCCGTCGGGATCGGCGGCCAGTTCCCTGACGAGGACGGTCGGTTGGTGCAGTGCCTTGTCGACGATCCGCCGCACGCTGCGGCCGATCTCCTGCCGTGCGGCGCCGTCGAGCCCTTCGAGGCGGCGTACGAGCCGGTCGAGTTCGGCCTCCGCCGCCTCGGTGGCGGCGGTGCGGAGCGCGGTGAGGACGGGCTTGGCGCCGGCGAGGCGGAGGCCGGTGCGGAACTGCTCGACCTCGGCGTCGATCAGTTCGTGCGCGGCCTGGACGCTGGCCGCCGAGATCTCGTCCTCCTGGCCCTCCTCCGCGATCCGGCGCAGGTCGACGAAGGTGACGCCGGGCAGTTCGGCCGATCCGGGGGCGATGTTGTGCGGCAGCGACAGGTCGAGCAGGAACAGTTCGCGGCCGTCGCGGGCGGCGAGCGCCTCCTCGACCTGCCGGGCGGTGACGAGGTGGCCGGTGGCGGCGGTGGCGCCGACGACCACGTCGACCTCGGTGAGCAGCCGGGGTACGTCCTCCAGGCCGTAACCCGCTCCCCCGGTGGTGTCGGCGAGGCGCTGGGCCTTGTCCGGGGTGCGGTTGGCGACGTGGACCCGGTCGAGGCCCGAGCGGCGCAATGCGGCGACGACGACCCCGGCGAAGGCGCCGGCGCCGATGACCAGGGCGGTCTTGCCGTGCAGCGAGCCGACCTCGCGTTCGAAGAACCCGAGTCCGGCGGTGGCGAGCGAGCGGCCGGCCTCGTTGAGTCCGGTCTCGTTGCGGGCTCGTTTGCCGACGCGCAGGGCGGTCTGGACGGCCTTGGCGAGGACCCGGCCGGTCCGGTCGAGCCGCTGGGACCGTTCGAGGCCGAGCTTCACCTGGCCGAGGATCTGGTCCTCGCCGACGACGACCGATTCGAGTCCGGAGGCCACGGCGAAGAGGTGGCGTACGGCTCCGTCGGCGTGGTGGCTGTAGAGGTGCGGGGCGATCTCCTCGCGGTCGACGCCGGTGTGCTGGGCGAACAGCTCGCCGAGGTCGCCGTGGACGGAGGAGAAGGGGTCGCCGGGTCCCGATGCGCCGCCGCGGGTCTCGGCGTAGATCTCCAGGCGGTTGCAGGTGGAGACGACGACGGCGGCGTCGATGCCGTCGACCGAGGTCGCGTCGGAGACGAGGTCCTCGGCGGGCCGGTCGGTGCCGGCGAGTCTCTCCAGGAGGTCGAGCGGGGCGCTGGCGTGGCTGATGCCGAGGACCAGCATGGTGGCGGACGAGGTCACCGGGTCACCGGTCCAGACTCTGGGCGAACTCGGAGGCCCAGTAGGTGATGATCTGCGTGGCGCCCGCGCGGTGGATGGAGGCGAGGCTCTCGCGGACGACCTGGTCGCGGTCGATCCAGCCCTTGGCGGCGGCGGCCTCGACCATGGAGTACTCGCCGGAGACCTGGTAGGCGGCGACGGGCACCTGGACGTGGTCGGCGATGAGCCGGACGATGTCGAGGTAGGCGAGGGCGGGCTTGACCATGACCAGGTCGGCGCCCTCGGCCACGTCCAGCGACACCTCGAGGAGGGATTCGCGGATGTTGCCGGGGAACTGCTGGTAGCCCTTGCGGTCCCCGCGCAGGGTGGACTCGACGGCGTCGCGGAAGGGTCCGTAGAAGTGCGAGGCGTACTTGGCGGAGTAGCCGAGGATGGCCACGGACTGGTGGCCGGCCCGGTCGAGGGCCTCCCGGATGCGGCGGACCTGGCCGTCCATCATGCCGCTGGGGGCGACGATCTGGGCGCCGGCGTCGGCCTGGACGACGGCGGCCTGTGCGTACAGCTCGATGCTGGCGTCGTTGTCGACGTCTCCGTGCGCGTCCAGGACGCCGGTGTGGCCGTGGTCGGTGTACTCGTCGAGGTTGATGTCGCCGATGATCACCGTGGAGTCGCCGACCTCGGCGACGACGTCGCGCAGGGCGACCTGGAGGATGCCGTCGGGGTCGACGGCGCCGGTGCCGGTGGGGTCCTTGTGCTCGGGGATGCCGAAGAGGATGAGTCCGCCGACGCCGTTCGCGACCGCCTCGGCGGCGGCTTTGCGGAGGGTGTCCCGGGTGTGCTGGTGGACGCCCGGCATGGAGGGGATCTCCCGCGGTGCGGTGAGGCCCTCGCGGAGGAACAGCGGCTGCACGAGGTTGGCGGGCCCGACCCTGGTCTCGGCGGCGAAGCGGCGCAGCGCGGGCGTGCGGCGCAGCCTGCGGGGGCGGTAGTAGGGGGCGGCGGGGTCGGTGGCGGCGGTGTTGCGGCCGTAGGCGTCGTACGTCATGGGCGTGACTCCTTCGAGGGCGTGGCGGCGAGCGGGTCTCGGTGCGGGGACACGGCATCTCCTAGAGGGCCTCGCCGAGGAAGACCTGCTCCAGGTGCTTGGCGACGGGCTCCTCGGGGCGGCTGAACCAGTAGCCGTGGCCGCTGCGCTGGAAGAGCTTCAGCTCGCCCAGCTGGACGAGGGTTTCGGCGAGCTTGACGGCGAGGCCGGCGGGGTCGATGACCGGGAGACCGTGGAGTTCGTGGATGCCGAGGTGCCAGAGGATCTCGTTGGGGATGCCCTCGGCGGGGATGATGACCTCGGCGCCGGCGCGGGCGGCCCGCTCGGCGGCGGCCGAGTAGACCTCGACGAACTCGTCGAAGTCCCCTTCGAGGGAGCGGTGTACGGAGTCCCAGCCGCCGGGGACGACCTCGTAGGAGCTGAGCGAGGACTCCAGGCGGTAGTGGCGGATGTTGGCCCGGATGGGCTCCTCCAGGGGCGGCATGAAGCCGAGGACGCCGAAGCGCTGCCCGGTGAGCGCGGAGAGGAAGAAGGCCGTCTCGCCGTAGCCGAGGGTCGGGATGGAGGCGAGGTGGCGGGCGTCGCGCAGGCCGGGGTCCTGGCCGGCGGCGATCACCCAGGCGTCGTAGCCCTCCCGCTCCGCGACGAGCGCGGACTCGGAGAAGTGGCGGCTGAAGAGGACCTGGGCGGAGTGGTGGCCGACCAGGCCGAACGGCGTGCGGTCGGGGTACGTGTCGGCGGGGAGGGTCTTGATGTCGACGGTGGTGCCGGGTGCGGCGATGGCGTCGAGGTGTTCCCGGTACCACTGGTCGAGGAGCGGCAGGCGTCCTTCAACGGTGTGCTTGTGAAACCAGATCCGCATGTGCGTCACCTTTCAGGGGTCGTGGTGCGACGTCGAGAAGTGATGCCTTGATCAGGTAGTCGGCGGCCGAGCGGGGGTCGGCGGCGGTGCGCCGCAGGGCGGCGAGCCCGGCGGGGAGGGCCCCGGGCTCGGCGAGGCCGGCGGTACGGGCCTCGCTGCGCGGGATGACCGCCGTCTCGACGACGGTGCGCCGCCGCTCCAGGGCCTCGTCGAGGAGGGCCTCGCCGCCGGTGTCGCCGCGCAGGACGGCGGCGAGGGCCCGGCCGGTCTCCACCGCGTCGTGCAGACCGCAGTTCATGTTCATGCCGCCCGCGGTGGAGGTCAGATGGGCCGCGTCGCCGGCGAAGAGCACCCGGCCGGCCCGGTAGCGGGGCAGCAGGAACCGGGCGAGCCGGTAGGTGTGCGCGTCGGCGACCCGTACGGCCCGCCCGGCGGCGCCCGGCAGGGCCTGGGCGACCCGGGCCCGTACGGCGTCCGGGTCGAGCACCCCGGCCCGTTCGGTGCCGCGGGGGATGCGGAAGATCAGCCGCCAGTGGTCGGGCATCCCGAGCACGCTGTACGAGGCCCGCGGGTCGCGGACGTACGCCAACGGGGCGAGTCCCGGCACCAGTTCGTCGAGCGGGGTGTCGGTGACCACCCGGAGCGCGTAGTCCGGGTACTCCTCGGCCGTCCCCGGGAGCCCGGCGAGCTCGCGCAGCCGGCTGCGGCTCCCGTCGGCCGCGAGGACGTACGGGTGGTCGGTGCGGGTGACCCGTCCCGTCGCGTCCTCGGCGCGCAGCCGCACCCCGCCGCCGGTCTCCTCGGCGCCGGTGACGGTGGCGCCGAACCGCACGTCGGCGAGGCCGGTGGCGGTCAGCTCGGCGAGCAGCAGCGGGGTGAGCCTGGCCTGTTCGACGTGGAGGCGGTACGGGTGGCCGGTGTGCCCGGCGAGCACCGCGTAGTCGAGCTCCGCGTGGACGCCGCCGTCCAGGTCGCGCCACTGGACGCGGTCGACGGTACGGCCCTGGCGGCGCAGGGCGGCCGCGACGCCGAGTTCGTCGAGGAGGTCGAGGGTGGCGGGGTGGAAGGTGGAGGCGCGGGATTCGGTGGCCGGCTCCTCCCGTGCCTCGAACACGGTCACCGGTGTCCCGGACCGGGCCAGGACGAGGGCGGCGGTGAGCCCCACCGGGCCGGCGCCGACGACGGCGACCGGCGCGTGGGCTCCGGGGCGGCCACCTTCCGGCGCGCCGGGCGCGCCCGCCGGACCGGGCCGGCCGCTCACGGCGTCGCCACGGCGACCGGGGCCGCGCCGGGGGCACCGGTACGGGTCCCGGTCCGCTCGGCGAGCCGGTGGAGCAGCGGGTGGGTGTCCGGGCCGTCCGCCGGGATCCCGAGGGCGTCCCGGGCCCACCAGGCGCTGGCCAGGTTGGAGGTGAGGAGGGTGTGTCCGCCGTCCCGGCCGAGTTCGGCCAGCGCGTCGAAGGTGAACATGCCGGTGCCGGTGAACAGCAGCAGCGCGTCCTCGGGCAGTTCGGCCTCCCGGACCTGTGCGACGAGTTCGTCGGTGGTCACGTCGTACGGGGAGAAGCGGGCGCCGGCCCGGATCTTGACGACCCGGTCGACGGTGAGGCCGGCCGACTCCCAGTAGGCCCGGGACAGCTCGGTGAGCCAGGGTTCGTACGGGGAGATCAGGACCAGCCGCTCCGCGTCCAGGGCCCGCGCGGTGTCGAGGATGGCCAGCGCGGCGGACCGCACGGGCGCTCCGAACCGCTCGGAGAGTTCCGCGCAGAGTGCCAGGTCGCCGTCCGGCGTGAGGAGGTAGTGGGATCCGGTGCAGGAGACGACGGCCGCGTCGAGGCGCAGTCCGCCGAAATTCCCGAGCACTTCGGGAAGCACGTCGTTGTACGTCTCCAGGCGGCCGCGCAGGTCTTTTCCGGGAAGCACGGGAAATCGCGAGGTGTGCACGTTGAATGCGGGGCTGACGAGGCTGCCGATCTCGGGTTCGGCTGCGGCATTTCCCGAGGGAACCACCACGCCGAGTCGCGGCGCCGAATGCAGAGCCATGAACGAGTCCCTCCCGTCCGTCGTTGTCGATGACACGACCGTACGGCCGGAACGGCCCGTCCATCGATACGGGATTCCGCACCCGCCCCCACACCCGGGAATGCGGAAATACGGAAGGCGCCGCACCGTGGATACGGTGCGGCGCCGGATAACGCCGAAGTGGTCTGCGAAAAGCGGAATTCAGTGGGCCCGGGCGGCCTCGGCGACGAACTCGTCGATCTTCGCGCGGCGGGTCAGTCCGCCGTTCACGGCCCAGTTCCCCTCCGGGACCTCGTGGACGACGAACCAGACGACGGTGTCGGGCCCCGTGGCGTCCCGGACCTGGCGGGTGACCTCGGCGGAGAGCACCTCGTTCCGCTCGGGGGTGAGGAAGCCCTCCAGCGGGGTGACCACGACCAGGACGCCCGGGGGCGTGCCGGCACCGGTGGTCGCGAGGCCCTTGGCGGCCTCGCGGACGTAGACCCAGGTGGCGGCGGCGAAGAAGTCGGTGCGGGGCAGTTCCATGGCCGTCAGCACGGAGTCGGCGACCTGCTGTTGCAGGACTCCGGCGGCGGCTTCGGAGAGGGTGCCCTCGGGAACGGTTATCTCGACCAGTGGCATGGTGACTCCCATCGTGCGTGCGGGGTGGGTGCGAGGAGAAGGAGACGGTCAGCAGGCCAGTGCGGCTTCGAACCGGTCTATGGCGGCGGCCAGTTGGGCGCGCCGGCGGATGTCGAGCTTGCGGTAGATCCGGGTGATGTGCAGCTCCACGGCCCGGGTCGACACCGTGAAGGACTCGGCGATCTGCTTGTTGGTCAGACCGTCGAGCATCATCGTGGCGATGCGGCGCTCGTGGGCGGTCAGTTCCTCACGGGCGCGTGCCGGGACGATCGGTGCGACGGGCGCCGGGACGCCCCCGCGTATTCGCTCGTGGGTGCCGGCCCCGCCGGTGGAGCGCTCCAGGCCGGCGAGCACCACGTGCCCCATGACCGCGTTCCATTCCCGGACCCGCAGCTCCCCGATGACCTGGGCCTGCGCGTACGGGTCGGCGTACAGCACCCGTAAGAGGGTGCGGCGGTCGGGGGACTCACAGACGAGGAGTTCGCCGGTGCCGTCCCGCCAGGGTCCGCCACCGAGCAGGATGCCCCGCGCGGCCATCCTTTTCCAGTAGGTCCGGTGCGCCTCTCCGAAACTCAACCGGTCCGTCTCATTGCCACGGAAAACGAGTTCGACCACAAAAGCCACGTGCGACTCCCCCATAAAGGCCGGGTGTTTCCGTTTCCGACGCTACCACCCACTACCGGCCCGAAGAATGAACACAATGTTGCGGTCGGCGGCCCGGCATTAACGGAGATCCGGAGGGGGATTCGAAGGGAAGGCCCGACGGGGGAATGGCGTCCACCCGGCCGCCGAAAACGGCCGGGTATCGCCTTGCGCTGCCGAATTTCGACGGTGTCCGGTTAATCGGCCGCCGCTGCCGTCGGTACGGGGGCGGCCTCGGGAGCCGGTGCGGCCGCGGCGGGCTTCGGCTTGCGCCGGAGGAGGCCGGTGGCGGCGAGGACCGCCGCCGCCCCGAGCCACACCGTCCAGCCCAGCGGCTCGCTCAGCACGACGGCGCCGAGGGCCACGGCCACGGCGGTCATCAGATAGGTGACGGTGGAGGCCACCGTGGGCCCGTCCTTGATGATCAGCTCGAAGTTGAGCAGCGCGGCGAAGCCGGTGCACACCACGCCGAGGACGAGGACCGCGATCACCGAGTCGGTGCGCCAGGTGATCGTCTGGAGGCCGAGGAACGGGAAGGCGACCAGGAGGAGCACGGTGGCCGCGCTGAGCTGGCCGCCGGCCAGCATGAGGGGCGGAACGCCCCGGCCGACGAGGAACCTGCCCATGTAGGCGAAGCTGGCGCCGAAGCTGATCGAGCCGAGGACGAAGCAGAGGATGCTCCAACCGGTGCCCGTCGAGGCCGAGTTCCAGGGCGAGGCGATGAGCGCGGTGCCGCCGAGGCCGAGCAGCACCCCGCCCGCCTTGAGGCCGGAGACCTTCTTCTCCTGGCCGAGCAGCAGGGCGGCGGCCAGCGTCCAGATCGGCGCGCTGCCGTTGACCACGGCGGCGACGCTGCTGGACCCGGCGATCTCGCCCTCGGCGTACAAGGTCCACGGCACGGCGTTGCCGAGCAGCGCCGCGACCGTCAGATGGCCCCAGGTCGCCGCTTCCCTGGGCAGCCGGAGCCCTTTGGCGTACCCGATGGCGAGGATGACGACGGCGCCGAGCGCGAGCCTGATCAGGACCATCTGCACGGGCGAGAAGCCGTACCCGGCGATCTTGATCCACAGGAAGACGGAGCCCCAGATCAGGCTCAGCGCGGCCAGCCGCGTGTACGTGGCTTTGGACATGGGTGTTTCCCGCTCTACGAGAAGAGGAGTGAGGGAGGAGGCAGGGGGGACGCGCGCCCGGCGGTCCGCGGTACGGCAACGAGCCTCGCAGCGGCGGCCGGGCGGGTCCAGCAACGGCTCGTGGACGGTACCGTCCACGAGCCGTGGCGAATCGCGTTCCGCCTGGTCAGGCGGCGACGGCCGCCCCAGCCACGGTGCGCAGCGCGTCCAGGACGGCGGCGATCTCCGGAGAGGTCTGGCTGCCCTCGCGTACGGCCGCGAAGACCGTGCGGGACGGGGCCTGCTCGCTGAACGCGCGGATCGTCACCTCGGGCCGCGGCGCCGGCTTGGCGAGGCGCGGGACGAGCGCGACCCCGAGGCCGAGCCGCACCGCCGCGAGCGTGGCGTCCCAGTCGCCGATGGCGTGGGAGGCCTGCGGGGTGAACCCGGCCGCCGTACAGGCGGCCACGCCGATGTCGTGACACATGCCGGTGGTGGCGAAGATCCACGTCTCGTCGGCGAGGTCGGCCAGCCGCAGGCGCGGAGCGTCCAGGAGCCGGTGGCCCGCCGGCAGGGCGATGTCGAAGGGGTCGGCGCAGAGCGCGACCCGGTGGAACCGGCCGTCGAGACGGCCGTCGTCACCCGCCGGGCCCGGATTGCTCGTGGTGTCCGCGGAGATGACGACGTCGGTCTCGCCGCGGTGCAGCAGGGAGAAGCTCTCCGGCGGGTCGACCTCGGCGAGCGAGGTCCGCAGCAGCGGCCGGGTCTCCCGCAGCCTGGCCACGGCGGGCAGGATGAGCGCCGACAGGGTGGTGGAGAAGCCGGCCACCGCCACCTCGCCGCGCTCGCCGCTCTGGTGGGCGGCGAGCTCCGCGCGCATCTGCTCGACCTGGGTGAAGACGGCGTCGGCGTGCCGGAGCACGATCCGCGCCGCACCGGTCAACCGGAGCCTGCGTCCTGACGGTTCGGTGAGCGGGACGCCCAACTCCCGTCCCAGGGCGCTGATCTGCTGGGAGACGGCCTGCGGGGTGAGGTGGAGCGCCTGGGCGGCCGCGCTGACGGTGCCGCGCTCGCTGAGCTCCCGCAGCACGCGCAGCTTGCGCAGGTCCGGATCGGCCACGTCACGCCCTCCCTCCCGCTCCCGCCGTTCGGTCATCGTACGCAGCCGGCGTCCACGTCGATGACCTCCTTGGCCAGTGTCTCCAGGACGTCGAGGTCCCGCGCGGTGCGGCCCGCCTCGCGCCGGTCGCCCGGGTAGGTGGGGTCGAGGACGACGGCCCGCGCGCCGAGGTCCTGGAGCAGTCCGAGGTCGTCGGCGATCTGTGCCCGGGTGCCCTCGCCGAGCAGCCGGCCGGGGCCGAGCGGCCGTGGGGTGACCCGGAGTTTGATCCGGGGGCAGACGTCGGGGACGGGACGTTCCTGTTCCTCGGCGACCTGCCGGAGCGCGGGCAGTCCCACGCCGAGCAGCCAGTCCCCCGAGACGGACGTGGGGTGCCAGGCGTCGCCGAGCCGGACGGCCCTGCGCAGCGCGCCGTAGCTGTGCCCGCCGACCCAGACGGGCGGCCCGGGGCGCTGCACGGGCAGCGGCCCGGTGTGCACCTCGCGGAAGGAGACGTGGGCGCCGTCGAAGGAGGCGACCTCGTCGGCCCAGCAGGCCTTGATCGCGGCGAGGTACTCGTCGCTGATGGCGCCGCGCTTGCGGTACGGCACGTCGAGGACGGCGAACTCCCGGGCGGCCCAGCCGGCCGCCGCGCCGAAGACGAGCCGGCCGTTGCTGAACCGGTCGATGTTGGCGGCGACGCGGGCGGTGTGCACGGGGTGGCGGTACGGGAGGATCGTCACCGTGGTGCCGAGTCCGACGGTCCTGGTGACCCCGGCGAGCCAGGCGAGGGTCGCGAAGGGGTCGTAGAACGGGGCGGGGAACAGGTGCTGGACGTCCGGGGTGAGCGCCACGTGGTCGGAGACCATGGCGTAGTGGTAGCCCATCGACTCGACCCGCAGCGCCCAGTCGGCGAGGGCGTCGGGGGTGGCCTCGGGCCCGTAGTTGGGCAGATTGACGCCGAATTTCATGGCGTGTTCCTTTCCAGGGGCTGGGCCGCGGTCGCGTCCGCGGCTCCGCCCCCGTGGGTGACGTCGTCGTCCGGGGGGTGCGGGCCGGGCCCGGTGTCGCGCCGGGCGACCGTCCGGGCCACGGTGAGGTGGAGGAGGACTCCCGCGAGCGCGACCCCGGCGGCGGGGAGCGGGAGCCAGCGGGCGTCGAGCCCGTGGGCGAGGGCGAGGCCGCCCAGCGCGGAGCCGACCGCGCCGCCGAGGTAGGTGGCGGAGCTGTTGAGGCCGACGGCGGCGGCGCCCGCGGAGCCTCCGGAGCCGTCCTGGGCGAGCAGCCGGTGCTGCTGCGGCACGACGAACGCCCAGCCGACGGCGCCCCAGAGGAGCAGGGGCAGCAGGACGAGGCCCGGCGGGGTTCCGGTCCACGGCAGCAGCGCCAGGGCCCCGCCGAGGGTGCCGAGCAGCGTGACCGCGAGCAGCGACGGTCTCCCGGTCCGGTCGACGAGCGTCCCGGCGAGGAGGCTGCCGCACACCCCGCCGATCCCCCACACCCACAGGTACGGGACGGCGCTCCCCACGTCGGCGACCCGGTGTAGGACCGGTTCCAGATAGGTGTAGAGCCCGAGGCTGGCCACGGTCTGGGTGAAGGTGACGGCGACGACGACCGCGACCCGGGGCCGGGCGAGTGCGCCGAAGCGGGCCCGCAGTGTGGGCGCCGCGACTCCCCGGACCTCCGGGAGCGCCGTCGTGACGCCGAGCAGCGCGACCAGGCCGAGCCCCGTGATCAGCCACAGGGCGGACCGCCAGCCGGAGCCGGCGGCGACGAGCAGGCCGAGCGGGACCCCGAGGACGGTGCCCGCGCTCATCCCGCCCAGGACCAGTCCGAGGGCCCGCCCCCGCCGTTCGGGCGGCACGAGCGCGACGGCGGCGGTCGCCGCGGCCGGGGTGAAGAGGCCGGCTCCGGCGCCGGCGAGGGCCCGGGTGCCGAGCAGGGCGGCGTACGAACCGGCCAGCGCGCTCCCGGCGTTGGCGACGGCGAAGACGACCAGCGCGGCCACGATGAGCGTGCGGGTGCCCCACCGGGCGAGTACGGCCGAGAACAGCGGCGCGGCCAGCGCGTAGCAGAGGGTGAAGGCGGTGACGGACTGGCCGGCCAGCGACACGGAGACGTCCAGGTCCGCGCCCATGGCCGGGAGCAGTCCGGCCATCGCGTAGGCGTCGGTCCCGACGGCGAAGGAGCCGAGTGCCAGCGGGGCCACCGCGCGCGTGCCGCCCATCACGTCCCCCTCGTCGTGCGTCTCCGTACGTCCTACGGAGCGGTCCTCGGGACGCTACCGACCGGGTGCGGCCCGCACGGCCCACACCGCCGAAGAGGGTTCGGAGTTCCGCAGCCTCCCGACCTCGCGCCCCTCGATCAGGCCGGTCACCGGCCTACGGTGGATCACTCAAGGAACCCCAGGAGGGAGTCCACCGTGCTCGACCTGTCCGTCATCAACGCGATGTTCCCGCCCGACCTGCCGGAACCGGCCGACTGGGAGCGCCGGTTCCGGCCGCGCGCCCTGCCGGACGGCGCGGAGGTGACGCGGTTCGCCCCGAGCCCCACCGGACATCTGCACATCGGCGGCCTGTACACGGCGGCCGTCTCCCGGGCGCTCGCCCACCAGTCGGGCGGCGTGCACGTGCTGCGCGTCGAGGACACCGACCGTGCGCGGCGGGTCGCGGGCGCCGCCGAGGAGTTCTCCCGGCTCCTCGGCGCCTTCGGTCTCGCGCCCGACGAGGGCGGCGCCGCCGGTGACGGCGAGTGGGGCCCGTACCTCCAGTCGGCGCGGCGGGACGTCTACCTCAGCCAGGTGCGCGAGCTGCTGCGGCGGGACCGCGCCTATCCCTGCTTCTGCGGCAAGGAGCTGCTGGCCCGCAGCGGCGAGGAGCAGCGGGCGGGCCGGTCGCCGCTGGGCTACTACGGCCGCTGGGCGCCGTGCCGGACGCTCGCCCCGGCGGAGTCGGCGCGCCGGATCACGGCGGGCGAGCCGTACGTGGTGCGGTTCCGCTGCCCGTACGAGTTCCCCGGCCGGGTCCGCTTCGCGGACCGCATCCGAGGCTCCGTCACCATGCGGGACAACGGCAACGACATCGTTCTGCTCAAGTCGTCGCAGGACGAACTGCCGCTGCCCACCTACCACTTGGCGCATGTCGTCGACGACCACCTGATGCGGGTGACCCTCGTCGTGCGCGGCGAGGAGTGGCTCTCCTCGACCCCGGTCCACCTCCAGCTGCACACCGCGCTGGGCTTCGAGCCGCCCGCGTACGCGCACCTCGCGCCGCTGATGAAGGCCGAGGGCGCCTCG
The DNA here is from genome assembly GCF_040815545.1 of Streptomyces sp. LMG1-1-1.1. Lineage (NCBI taxonomy): Bacteria > Bacillati > Actinomycetota > Actinomycetes > Kitasatosporales > Streptomycetaceae > Streptomyces > Streptomyces sp. LMG1-1-1.1. The sequence continues at coordinate 22,948 of NZ_JBFPNH010000039.1, forward strand.
CGCCGCAAGCTCAGCAAGCGCAAGGACCCCGAGGCGTCGGTGGACTACTACCTGTCCGCCGGCTATCCGCCGGCCGCCGTCCAGCACTATCTGCGCGGCCTCGCCAACAACGCCCTGATGGACGTCCCCACGGCCCGGGCACTCGCCACCCCCGTCCGGCTCGACGGCATGCGCCCTTCGGGCCCCCTCCTCGACCTGCCCAAACTGCACTCCCTGAGCCGGGAGTTCATCGCCTCCCTCACCCCGGCGGAGGTCTACGCGCAGCTCCTCGCCTGGGCGGAGGAGTACGACCCCGAGCTCGCGTCCGTGCTCGCCCGCCACGAGCGGCTCGCCCTGGCGGCCGTCGCGGCGGGCCGGCCGGAGGGTGCGCCCGCCCGGAAGGACCTGGAGCGCTGGTCGTGCTTCCGCGACCGCTACGGCTTCTTCTTCGCGGAGCTCTTCGGGGCGCCGCCGGCCGCCGGGGACGACCGCTACGGCGGGCTGGCACCCGACCTGGTGCGCGGGATCGCCGCCGGCTTCGCCCGGGAGGGCCTCGACGCGGCCACGCCCGAGGAGTGGCGCGGAAGACTCGCGGAGCTCGCCGTCCGGCACGGCTTCGCCCCGGACACCGCCACCTGGCGCCGGGGGCCCGCCCGCTGGGCGGGACCGCCGAGGCAGGTCGCGAACGTGGTCCGGGTCGCCCTCACGGGCGCCACCCGAAGCCCGGACCTGTTCGCCGTGTCCGGGGCCCTGGGCCGGGACGAGGCGCTGCGCCGCCTCACCGCCGTGGCGGGGTGAGGGGGCGCGGCGCCTCCCGGGTTCATCCCAGCGGCAGGCTGCGGGCCAAGGCGCGGGCGCCGGGAGCCGTCGGCGCGGACGTCCTGAGGAGTCCCTTGTCGCTGGAGCTCGCGGGCGCGGTCGCGCCCACCGGGGTGGTGGTCATGGGCCGGGCGGCGGCACAACGCTGCTTCTCCGCCTCGGACATGGGTCCGGTGCGTTGGAGCAGCCGGTCGGGCACGGTCCGGGAGGGCCCGTCGACGACGGCGTGCAGCCGGTAGTCGTCCTTCTTGCTGACGAACCAGCCCTCGACCCGCTCACGGCTCGGCTGCAGCTCGACCCAGCTCACCTCGCCGGGCTGGATCCGCTCGACGACCGTCCGCTGGTCGCTGCTGAACCACTGCCAGGGCCGCTGCCAGCCCTTCTCGTACGCCAGGGCGAACTGGGCGGCCATCGGCCGCTCCCTGGCCCGCTTCTCGTCCTCCTCCCGCACTCCGCTGGTGGGCAGTCTGGCCACCTCGTTGAGCGCGAGGCCGGCGTCGGCGTACGTCTGGGAGATGCTGTCGTGGCTCCGCTCGGCGTACGAGACGAGCCGGCTGTGCTCCAGTGTGTTCCGGGTGCAGTTGACGAAGGCCTCGCCGACCACCCGCGCCTCGTCGTAGTAGCGGAAGGACATCCGGGTGTCCGGCCGGAAGACGCAGGCGTTCTCGCCGTTGCAGGCGGCGGCCGCGTTGTGGAGGGTGCTCTCGCGCTCGTTGCCCTTGTACGCCTCCGAGGTGCCGAGGCGCGTCTTGTCGACGGTCTCGTCGAGGGCGGGCGGCACCTCGACCGCGCGGATGCGGGCGATCATCGGCGAACAGGTCACATGTGTACGGGAGTCGGCGACCCGGGAGGTGAAGGTGAGCACCGGGTCGTTCTCGCCGGCGGTGAACACGTAGGCGCGGCCGGTCCAGCGGCCCTTGCCGGGGGTGCCCTTCACCCGGTCGGGGTCGCCCGCGGTGGTGACCTCCTGGACGGGGCCGCCGGAGCCGTTGACCGCGTACGGCTGGCCGTCGACGACCTGTTCGCCGGTGCACTCCTTGGAAACGGCGGGGCTGTCCTCGTAGGTCACGGTGACCTTGGCCCCCGCCCGGACGCCGCGGAGCCGCTGCCGGAGGGTGTTGCCGTCCTTCTGGAGGGCGACGCCGTGGGAGGCGTCGGTGCGGCCCGAAGCGGCGGGCGAGTAGCGCTGGTTGAGTCCGGTCCAGAAGTCGATGCCGACGGTGGTCGGGCCGTCGCCCTTCATGACCGGGTCGGCGAAGTCGCCGTTGAGGACGTTGACGGCCTGCTCGGCGGGGGCGGCGTGGGCCGCGTGCGCGTCGGGGACGACGGGCAGCAGCAGTCCCGCGGCACCGAGGACGGCGAGGGCCGGGAGCGTGGTGCGGTTCATGGGGGTTCTCCTCCCGGGTCAGGAAGCGGCGGGCAGGACGACGACGCGCTTCGGCTCGGCGCCCGGGGGCACCGCCCGCGCGGCGGGGACCTCGGCGGCGGAGACCGGACCGGGTCCGGGAGCCGGAGCCGGGCCGGGGCCGGGAGCCGGCGCGGGGGCGGTGGACCCGGTGGGCCGCGTGCCGCCGCAGACGCCGGCGGGTGCGGCGTACGTCTGGGCGATGAAATTGCTGCTGGTGACCATCGAGGGGCTGTCCACGACGATGCCGAGGATCCGCTCCCCGGTGTCGGTGACGAGGCTGCCGACCACGCGCCGCATGGCGGCGCTGGCACCGAAGACGAGCATGTCGTGTGCGTTGACGGTGGTCTTGTAGACGGTCGTCTCGGTGTTCTCGATGGTCCAGGACTTGGAGTACGTGGCCTTGAACGCCGCCTCGAAGGCGAGCTTCGCGCTCAGGGAGCCGGACACCTTGGCGCCGCCGGAGACCGAGGTCTTGGTCCCGTTCGTCGAGGTCGGCCCGTCCTTGAGGTTGGGTGTCTTGTTCTCGCTGGTGATGTCGTTGGCGAGGTTGGTGGTGACCTCGCCGGAGGCGCTGACCGTGCCCTCGGCGGCGATCTTCCCGGAGATCTCGCCGCCGATGTTGTCGGTGCTGGCGGTCTTGAGGGTGACGGTCCGGTCGACGGTCATGTCGTTCTGGGTGCAGTTGATCACCGCGTTGCCGAGCGACTTCACGGCGGTGACGTACTCGCGGCCCAGCTTGCGGTCGATGGTGAAGGTGCAGGCGGAGCGCTTGGTGCCACAGCGCTCCAGGACGTCGGCGACCTTGGCCGGGCGTCCGTCGGCGGTGAGGGCGCGGGGGGCGGGGGTCTCGCCCGGCCCCTCCTCGGGGGCGGCGACGGCGGGCGGCGCGAGGGCGGCGGCGGCGAGGCCGAGGAGGACGGAGAGGGCGGGCAGCAGGGCGGCGCGGCGAAGGCACGCGGGCATGACGGGGGATCCCTTCGGGGACGGAGGGGAGCGGGGAGGGAACGGGGGTGGAGCGGCGGGAGCCAGGGGGAACGGGCGCGGGAGTGCTTGGGGGGAGGCGCGCGGGGGTGCTTGGGGGGGAGGTGCGCGAGGGTTCTTGGGCGGATGCGCGCGCGGGGCGCGGCTCAGCTGCCGAGCAGGGTGCAGAGCTGGTCGACCGGGAAGGGGGACCGTCCCGGGTCGGTCGAGCCCTGGGGCAGGGAGCCGGGGAAGGACTCGCAGGTCGAGGTCACGGCCTCGGCGGCGTTGTTGCCCGGCTCGGGCTCGTTCGAGGAGATCGTGTCGGTCATGTCCTTGAGGCCCTGCTCCTCGGCGGCACCCTTGCCGCCCGTCAGTTTGCTCATGCAGGAGGACGAACCGGGCGGGCACTCCTCGAGTTTGTCGCCGGCCGCCTTGATGTCCTTGTCGGCCTTGCCGGCCGCCTCCTGGGTCTTCTTCTGCTGCTCCTCGATCTCCTTGGCCTCCTTGGCGTTGGCCTCCTTGTCCAGACAGGCCTGGTCGTCCGGCTTGCACTCCTCGGCGTGCGCCACGGAGGTCATGGGCAGGGCGAGGGTGGCGGCGAGGACGGCGGCGGTCAGCACACGACGTGCCGATGCCTTCAGTGCAGGCATGGAAACTCCCTTGGGACTGAGGCGAGTTGGGGCGCTCGGGCGGAAATGCCAGGGGCGGACAGGGGACTGTCCTCAAGATCACCGAGCGCATCCCGACGCTAGCCGCCGGGGCCCCGGCGCCCCGGCGCGACACACGGCGCGAGACGCACCGACGGGCCCGCTCACCACTTCGGCGGAGCGCACTCGGAGCCGCCCCGAAGGGCCTGATCAGGGGCGTCGGCGAGCCGGTGCGGGGACCCGCAGGTCCACCCGTTCGTAGGGAATCGGGGCGGCGGGCGAGAGGGCGGGCGGCCGTACACGGCGGGCCCCTCACTCCCCCGGACGCCGCCGTTCGGCCGCCGTCCGGATCCGGCCGCGACGACCCTCACCGGGCGGGCCGGGAAGCCGAACGCGCCCCCGGGACCACAGCTCCGAACGGCTGTCCGTCAGACGGGTGTTTCACCGCTCCCGGCTCGCCGCGGTGATCATTCTCGGACAGTCTGCTCATGTGCCCGGCGGCCCGTCCCGGCCGCCGCACCCGGCCGTGGGCGCCCCATGCCCAAGGGCCCGGCACGGCCTGTCCGCATGACCCGCGCCCACCCCGCACGCGCCCCCGCCCTCCCCGCGGGGCCGCCGGACCGGGCGCAGCGCTCCCGTATGTCCCCATCGAAGGAGAGCAGAGCCATGTCCCGTACACGCCGCAGTCCCCTGCGTACCCCGTTCCCCCGAAGGCCCTTCACGGCCGCCGCCGTCCTCACGGCCACCGCCGCGCTCGCCGCCGTGCCGGCCCTGGCGCTCGCCCCGGCCGCGACCGCCAACGAGGGCAACCCGACGGTCCTGAGCTGGGGCGCGGGCCGCACCGGCCAGCTCGGCAACGGCACCCTGTCCGACAGCCTGAGCCCGTCCTCGGTCACCAGCCTCTTCCGCGGCGACGTCGACCAGCTCTCGGCCGGCGGCACCTCGTCGGCCGACTCGTTCGCCCTCGCCCGTACCGACAAGACGGTCAAGTCCTGGGGCCACAACTCCTCCGGCCAGCTCGGCAACGGCGGCAACACCAACCAGACCGTGCCCACCACCGTCCCGCGCCTGAGCAACATCAAGGACATCGCGGCCGGCGGCAAGCACGCCCTCGCCCTCGACACCAGCGGCCAGGTCTACTCCTGGGGCGACAACGCCTACGGGCAGCTCGGCAACAACCGCACCGGCGACAGCCGCACCGTCCCCGACCGCGTCCAGGGCATGCCCAAGGTCAAGCAGATCTCGGCCGGCTGCGACTTCAGCCTCGCCCTCCTGGAGAACGGCAAGGTGTACGCCTGGGGCCGCGGCATCCACGGCCAGCTCGGCACCGGCAACCGCTCCACCAGCTCCGTGCCCCGGCAGGTCACCGGCCTGGAGAACGTCGTCGAGGTCGACGCCGGCTGCCACCACGCCCTCGCGCTGACCGCCGACGACACCGTCAAGTCCTGGGGCTACAACCTCTACGGCCAGCTCGGCAACTCCTCCACCAAGTCCTCCACCGTCCCCGTCGACGTCGACTGGGTGGAAGGCGTCTCCGACATCGAGGCGGGCGCCTTCCACAACTACGTCATGACCAGCGACAGCCACGTCTGGGGCTGGGGCAACAACCAGTACGGCCAGCTCCTGGAGTCCGACGAGGCCTTCGACTCCAACGTCTCCCGCACCAACCGCACCGCCCCGGTCGAGATCCCGCGCCTCGAAGGCGTCCAGCACCTCGCGGCGGGCGCCCGGCACGGCGTCGCCGTCACCGCCGACGACGTCTTCACCTGGGGCCACAACGGCGAGGGTCAGCTCGGCAACGGCACCACGGTCTCCCGCTACGAGTCGGTGAAGATCCTCAACGAGGGCTCGGCGGTCAAGAACGTGGCCGTGTCGCTGGGCGGCAACACGACGTACGCGTACTGAGCGGGAGCGTGCTCCGATGACGTACGCGTACGCACGCGGTGTCGCCGCGGCGCTCACGTTCCTCGCCCTCGCCGGCACCCCCGCCCACGCCGAGCCCCGCGACCCCTGGGCCCGCGCCTGGGGCCAGAACAACTCCGGTCAGCTCGGCAACGGCTCCACGCTCGACCAGCTCACGCCCTCCTCCGTGAAGGGCCTCGCCCGGAACGACGTGCGCGAGCTGACGAGCGGCGGCTGGTCCAAGGACCAGGTGTTCGCCCTGGCCCTGCTGCACGACGGAACCGTCCAGTCCTGGGGCGGCAACGTCAACGGCCAGCTGGGCGACGGAACGACGGCCAACCGGCCGTACCCGGCCCCGGTCGCCGGTCTGTCCGGGGTGTCCGACATCGCGGCGGGCCTCGACTTCGCCCTGGCTGTACGGGGCGGCCGGGTGCTGTCGTGGGGGAACGACACCTACGGACAGCTCGGCGACGGCCTCCCCGACCCGACCTCGCCGGTCACCCGGCCCATCGCCGTCCAGAGCCTGAACAAGGTGAAGGAGGTGGCCGCCGGGTGCCAGTTCGCCGCCGCCCTGCGCGAGGACGGCACGGTGTGGACCTGGGGCCGGAACCACGAGGGCCAGCTCGGCATCGGCTCCACGACGGATCGGAACACGCCCCAGCGCGTCCCCGGTCTGGACGACGTCGTAGCCGTGAGGGCCGGTTGTCGGCACGTCCTCGCCCTGACCGCGGATCACCAGGTCAAGGCCTGGGGCCGCAACGGCGGCGGCGAGCTCGGCAACGACAGCACCGATCAGAGCACCTCTCCCGTCGACGTGAAGCACCTCGACGACGTCACCTCGATCCACGCGGGCCCGTACCACAACTTCGCGCTCCTGGGCGACGGCACCGTCCGTGCCTGGGGCGAGAACTGGGCCGGCCAGCTCGGCGACGGCACCAAGGTCAAACGGACCACCCCCGTCCCCGTCCCCGGGCTCGCAGGCGTCTCCTCGCTGCTCGGCGGATGGGGCTTCACCCTCGCCCTCCTCGACGACCAGTCCGTCCTCTCCTGGGGCGAGAACGACGTCGGCCAGCTCGGCGACGGCACCACCGCCTCCTCCCTGTCCCCGGTCGTCGCGCTGCCCCCGGGCAGCGGCACGACCCGCCTCGCGAGCGCCACCGCGTGGAAGACCAGCTATGCCTACTGAACCCCGAAAGGTTCCGCGGATGTCCCCCACCCTGCGCAGCACCCTGCTCGCCGCCCTCACGGCGGCCACCGCACTCGCCGTCCCCTGCCTCCCCGCCCACGCCGCCGCCGGCACCGACCCCTGGGTCCGCGCCTGGGGCGAGAACGCCCAGGGGCAGCTCGGCAACGGCAGTGTCCTCGCCCAGCAGACCCCCGCCGCCGTCACCGGCATCGCCCGCGACGACGTGCGCGAGCTGTCCGGGGGCGGGGGCGGCGCCGGCACCGCGGCCAACGGCTTCGCCGTCGCCCTCCTCAAGGACGGCACCGTGAAGAGCTGGGGCTCCAACACGACCGGCCAGCTCGGCAACGGCACCACCACCGCCCAGTCCTTCCCGGCGACGGTCGTGGGCCTCTCCGGGGTCAGCGAGGTCTCGGCGGGCCTCAACCACGTCCTCGCCGTCAAGGGCGGCCGGGTCCTCGCCTGGGGCAACAACGCCGCGAAGCAGCTGGGCACCGGCCAGGACACCACCAGCCCGTACAAGGCCCCGATCCCCGTGCAGAGCCTGGACAAGGTCAAGGACGTCGGAGCGGGCTGCGACTTCAGCGTGGCGCTCCGGCAGGACGGCACGGTGTGGACCTGGGGCAAGGGCGACAACGGGCGCCTGGGCACCGGTAGCAACACCACGCGCGAGACCCCGCAGAAGGTCCCCGACCTGACCGACGTCGAGTCCGTCGCCGTGGGCTGCGAGTACGTCCTCGCGCTGACCGCCGACGGCATCGTCAAGGCCTGGGGCAAGGGCGCCGAGGGGCAGCTGGGCAACGACTCGACCACCGACAGCAACAAGCCCGTCGACGTCGCCTACCTCGACGCCGTGGCCAGGATCTTCGCCACCTCGGCGTCCGGCTTCGCCGTCCTCGACGACGGCAGCCTGGCCGGCTGGGGCAAGAACACCGACCGGCAGCTCGGCGACGGCACGAACGCCAACCGCACCACCCCGGTCGTCCTGGACACCCTCAAGGGCGTCCAGAGCATCTCGGGCGGCGTCGACTTCACGGTGGCCGCGCTGGACGACGGATCGGTGATCGGCTGGGGCGCCAACGGCGCCGCCCAGCTCGGCGACGGCACGACCACCACCCCCACCGGCACCACGGTGGCCCTGCCGCCCGGCAGCGGCATCACCCAGGTCGCCGCGACCATGACGGGCAAGTCGGCCTTCGCCTACTGACCCGCCCCACGGCGTGCCGGGGGCCCGCGCGCGCACCCGCGCGGGCCCCCGGCAGCGCCCGCGAGGGGCCCGTCACACGGTCGAGCCTGGTCAGGGACGGCGGTGAGCTGGCAGGATCGCGGCATGTTCGCCTCGCTCTCCCGTGCCGCCCGCCGCCGTGTCCTCGCGGTGTCGGCCGCGCTGCTCGCGGTGTGCGGGGTGCTGGTGTGGTGGCTGGTCCCGTTCGGGTCACCGGCACCGAGCGGCTCGGTCACGTTCAGTACCGGGGTCCCCACCGGCGTCTACCAGCAGTACGGGGAGCTGCTCAAGGAGGCCCTGGCCCAGGACCTGCCCGAGGTGTCGATACGGCTCACGGACAGCGAGGGATCCCAGCAGAACCTGGCCCGGGTGGCTTCGGGCGAGGCCGACTTCACGATCGCCACGGCGGACGCGGTGGCCCAGTACCAGCGGGAGCGCCGACCCGGCTTCGAGCGGCTGCGCGGCTGCGCCCGGCTCTACGACGACTACGTGCAGCTCGTGGTGCCCAAGGACTCCCCGGTGCGGTCGGCGCGGGACCTCAAGGGCCTCCGGGTCGGCGTCGGCCAGGACGGGTCCGGCGTACGGCTGATCGCCGACCGGGTGCTCGCGGCGGCGGGCATCGCGCCGATCAGCGACATCGAGCCGGTCGCGGCGGGCATCGACACCATGCCCGGCCTCCTGGAGCAGGGGCGGCTCGACGCCTTCTTCTGGTCGGGCGGCCTCCCCACCCAGGCCGTGCAGGCCCTGGCCGACCGCTTCCTGGTCCGGCTGGTCCCGCTGGACTCCCGCGTGGTGGACCGGCTGCACGACGTCGGCCCGTCGACCCGGCACTACCGGTCGGCGGTGATCCCGGCCGACGCGTACGCGAAGGCGCAGGACGGCCGGCCGATCGAGACGCTGGCCGTGGCGAACCTCCTGGTCACCACGGACAAGACGGACGCGGACCTGGTCGAGGGCTTCACCCGTACGGTGATCCGGAGCCGTGACCGGATCGGCGCCCAGGTCCACCCCGCCCAGCTCGTGGATCTCCGTACCGCCGTGTACACCGAGCCCCTGACCCTCCACGACGGCGCCCGGCGCTACTACCGCTCGCTGAAGCCCTGACCTTCCGGGGCGCCCCGGCCGGGACTACGCCTCCCGGTCCCTGTCCCGGTCGGCGGGCGCGTACCGGGGCACGGTGACCGTGACCCGGAGGCCGTGGGGCTCGTTCGGCGCGAAGGCGATGCCGCCGCCGCCGGCCGAGAGCAGGACGCGCGTGATGGAGAGGCCGAGTCCGGAGCCCTTGACGTTCTGGTGCCGGCCCGAACGCCAGAAGCGGTCGCCGACCCGGGCCAGCTCGTCCTCGGTGAGGCCGGGGCCGCGGTCTGCGACGACGATGTCGACGCTCTCGCCGCCCGGGGACAAGGCGACGGAGACCGTGACCTCCTCGCCGGCGGGGGTGAACTTGAGCGCGTTGTCGATCACCGCGTCGAGGCCGCTGGACAGGGCGACGGGGTCGGCCCAGGCCGTCAGGGCCCCGCACTCCCCGGTGAGCAGGACGCCCTTGCCGTCGGCGACGGGCCGCCAGGACGCGACCCGCTCGTCGGTGAGCGCGCCGACGTCGGTCAGCCGCAGCTCGGCTTCGGCGTGCTCGGCGAGCGCCAGGTCGAGGAGGTCGTCGAGGACCTGGGCGAGGCGCTTGCCCTCGGTCCGTACGGACGCGATCTCCTCGTTGCCCTCGGGGAGTTCCAGGGCGAGCAGCTCGATGCGCAGGAGCAGCGCGGCCAGCGGGTTGCGCAGCTGGTGGGACGCGTCGGCGACGAAGGCCCGCTGCTGTTCGAGCGCGTCCTCGACGTTGTCGGCCATCTCGTTGAACGAGCGGGCGAGGCGTCGCAGTTCGGGGGGCCCGCCGGCGGCGGCGACCCGGGAGTTCATCCGCCCGGTGGCGATGTCGTGGGTGACGGAGTCGAGCACGCGCACCGGCCGCAGCACCCAGCCGGTGAGCCGGAACGCGGCGCCGACGGCGAGCAGCATCGCGGCGGACTCCCCCGCGAAGATCACGAGCCAGCCGCGCAGGACGCGCAGGCGGAGCTGTCCGGTGGGCGAGTCGGTGACGACGACGGCGACGACGTCGCCGTCCCGGACGACCGGGGAGGCGATGGTGAGCCGCGCGTGCCCCTGCCAGGGCCACACCTGCGGCGGGTCGTGGCTGCGCCGGCCGAGGAGCGCCTCGTTGAAGGCGCGCCTGCCCTCCCCCTCGTCCGGGACGGTCCAGTCCTCGGGCGCGGAGGCCATGGAGCGGTTGTCCCGGTAGAAGATCCCGGCCCGGATGCCGTACACGTCGTGGTAGCTGGCGAGTTCGCCGCTGAGGGTGGTGCGCCGCTCGTCGGTGCCGGGGCTGGTCTCGTTGACGAACTGGGCGAGCGCGGCGAAGCGGGCGGCGTCGTCGAGCCGGTCGACGACGACCCGTTGCTGTTCGGAGGCGGCGAGGCTGGCGGCGAGCGGGAAACCGAGGGCGAGGAGCACCCCGGCCATCAGGATGATGAGGAGCGGGAGGAGTCGGGTGCGCACGGGTCGGGGGTCCGGGGGTTACGCGGCGGGGGCGACGAGGCGGTAGCCGACGCCCCGCACGGTCTCGATCAGGGCGGGCATCCGCAGCTTGGAGCGCAGGGAGGCCACGTGCACCTCCAGGGTGCGGCCGGTCCCCTCCCAACTGGTGCGCCAGACCTCGCTGATGATCTGTTCGCGGCGGAAGACGACTCCGGGGCGCTGGGCGAGGAGGGCGAGCAGGTCGAACTCCTTGCGGGTGAGCGCGACGCTCTCGCCGTCGACGCTGACCCGGCGGGTGGGCAGCTCGATGGTGACGGGGCCGAGGCGCAGCTGCGTCCCGTCGGCGGCTCCGGTGGCTCCGGCCGTCTCCTCGGGCCCCGCGTTGCGCCGGCTGACGGCGTGGATCCGGGCGAGGAGCTCGCCGGGGTCGTAGGGCTTGACGACGTAGTCGTCGGCGCCGAGGTTGAGCCCGTGGATCCGGGAGCGCACGTCGGCGCGCGCGGTGACCATGATCACCGGGGTGGTGGTGAGCTTCCGGATGCGGCCGCAGACCTGGTAGCCGTCCTGGTCGGGCAGGCCGAGGTCGAGCAGGATCACCCCGTACGAGGGGCGCTCGCCCTGCGCGGTGGGCAGGACGGCCTGCAGGGCCTCCTCGCCGTTGCGGGCGTGCGTGACCGTGAAGCCGTGCTTCGCGAGGATCGCGGAGAGGGCGGCGGCGACGTGGTCGTCGTCCTCGACGAGCAGCAGTCGCATGCGTACCTCCTCCGTGGTGATCTGTTGATCGGCGGCTCTCTGTGTACCAGGTGGTACCAGGGCATGAACACCGAACATGGGTGTCACAGTCAAGTGTCCCCCTGTGACGCCGGCGTTTCCGTTATGCAGCCGGTACGGCCCGAGGTGCGGCGTTCACGTACGGTGCACGGCCGCAGCCGGATCGTTATCCTCAATTTCCGCTCAGATGTGATGACGGTCGTCACATCAGGTCTCTAGTGTCCTCCCCAACCGAGGAGGACGGAGCAAGAGGCCGATGAGCGGAGAGTCAGTGTCCAAGGGTCCCGAGGACACCCCGCGCGGCGCGGACGACCTGGTCGTACTGTCCGACGTGAACAAGCACTTCGGCGCACTGCATGTCCTCCAGGACATCGATCTGACGATCGCGCGCGGCGAGGTCGTGGTCGTCATCGGACCGTCCGGGTCCGGCAAGTCGACGCTGTGCCGCACGATCAACCGGCTGGAGAGCATCGACTCCGGCGCCATCACCATCGACGGCAAGGCGCTTCCGGCGGAGGGCAGGGAGCTCGCCCGACTGCGTTCCGACGTCGGCATGGTCTTCCAGTCGTTCAACCTCTTCGCGCACAAGACGGTGCTCGAGAACGTGATGCTGGGCCAGATCAAGGTCCGCAGGACGGAGAAGAAGGCCGCCGAGGCCAAGGCCCGTGCCCTGCTCGACCGGGTCGGTGTCGGCACCCAGGCGGACAAGTACCCGGCGCAGCTCTCGGGTGGTCAGCAGCAGCGCGTGGCCATCGCCCGCGCCCTCGCGATGGACCCGAAGGTCATGCTCTTCGACGAGCCGACCTCCGCGCTCGACCCCGAGATGATCAACGAGGTCCTGGAGGTCATGCAGCAGCTGGCCAGGGACGGCATGACGATGGTGGTCGTCACGCACGAGATGGGTTTCGCGCGCTCCGCCGCCAACCGGGTCGTCTTCATGGCGGACGGGAAGATCGTCGAGCAGGCGACACCCGAGGAGTTCTTCAGCAACCCGCGCAGCGACCGGGCCAAGGACTTCCTCTCCAAGATCCTTCACCACTGAGCGAGTTCGGGCCTATTCTTCCCAACTCACTTCTAGACCAAGGGACATTCTCGATGAAGCTTCGCCGCACCCCCGCCGCCGCCGCGGCCGCCGTCGTCCTCGCGCTCACCGCCACCGCCTGTGGCGGCGGCTCCGACTCGGGCAGCAACGGTGACAAGATCACCGTCGGCATCAAGTTCGACCAGCCCGGCCTGGGCCTGAAGACCCCGGACGGCACGTACGCCGGCTTCGACGTCGACGTCGCCCGCTACGTCGCCAAGGAGCTCGGCTACGCCGAGGACAAGATCAACTTCAAGCAGGCGCCGAGCGCCGAGCGCGAGAACCTGATCAAGAACGGTGACGTCAAGTTCGTCGTCGCCAGCTACTCGATCAACGACAAGCGCAAGAAGGAGGTCGACTTCGCCGGTCCGTACTTCCTGGCCCACCAGGACCTGCTCGTGCGCGCCGACGACAGCTCGATCACCAAGGTCGACGACCTCAACTCCAAGAAGCTCTGCTCGGTCACCGGCTCGACCTCCGCGCAGAACGTCAAGGAGAAGCTCGCCCCGAAGGCCGACCTCCAGCAGCTCGGCGGCTACTCCGAGTGCCTGACCGGCCTCGAGAACAAGGCCGTCGACGCCCTGACCACCGACGACTCCATCCTCGCGGGCTACGCCTCGCAGAAGGAGCACCAGGGCAAGTTCAAGCTCGCCGGCCTCCGGATGAGCGACGAGAAGTACGGCATCGGCGTCAAGAAGGGCGACGACGAGCTGCGCGGCAAGATCAACAAGGCGCTGGAGAAGATGGTCTCCGACGGCACCTGGGAGAAGCTCGTCAAGCAGCACTTCGGCCCCTCCGGCTACAAGTACGAGCCCGCGCCGAAGGTCGAGAACTGACCTGACCCGCTCCGGCCGTGACGGCCGCCGCCCGCGAGGGGCGGCCGTCACACCGGCACCGGCCGCTGCCCACGCACCGGCCGTCCCACCGACCGACCACCAGGGGAGAGCGCGGGCATCGTGTTCGACTTTCTTGATTCCGGGCAGTACGACCTGCTCGGCGCCTTCTGGGTGACGGCGCAGCTCGCCCTCTACTCGGCGATCGGCTCGCTGATCTGGGGCACGGCCCTGGTCTCCATGCGCGTCAGCCCGATCCCGCTGATGCGCGCCTTCGGCACCGCGTACGTGAACATCGTCCGGAACACTCCGCTGACGGTGGTCCTCGTCGCCTGCCTCCTCGGCCTCAACCAGACCCTGCTCATCACGCTCGGCGCGGACCGCTCCGAGGACATCGGCTTCCGACTCGCCGTCCTCGGACTCGTCGCGTACACCGGCACGTTCGTCTGCGAGGCGCTGCGCTCCGGCATCAACACCGTCCCGCCGGGCCAGGCCGAGGCCGCCCGCGCCCTCGGTCTGAGCTTCACCCAGGTGCTCACCCTGGTGGTCCTCCCGCAGGCCTTCCGCGCGGCCGTGACCCCGCTCGCCAACGTCCTGATCGCCCTCACCAAGAACACCACCGTGGCGGCCGCGATCGGCGCCGCCGACGCGTCGCTCCTGATGAAGACGATGCTCGAGAACGAGGCCGACGCGCTCTTCGCCGTCTTCGCGATCTTCGCCTTCGGCTTCATCGTCCTCACCCTCCCCACCGGCCTGATCCTGGGCTGGGCGGCCAAGCGACTGGCGGTGAAGCGATGAGCTCCGTCCTGTACGACACTCCCGGCCCGCGCGCCAAGCGGCGCAACGTCCTCTACACGGTCGCCTTCCTGGCGGTCCTCGGCCTGGTGGCCTGGTGGGTGCTCACCGCCCTGGCCGACAAGAACCAGCTGGACGCGGACAAGTGGAGCCCGTTCGTCACCGACTCCAAGGTCTGGACGACGTACCTGCTGCCCGGCCTGGTCGAGACCCTCAAGGCCGCCGCCCTCTCCATCGTGATCGCGCTGCCCCTCGGTGCCGCCCTCGGCATCGGCCGGCTGTCCGACCACCGCTGGGTGCGCGTGCCCGTCGGGGCGCTCGTGGAGTTCTTCCGCGCCATCCCGGTCCTGCTCCTGATGATGTTCGCCAACCAGGCCTACCGGGAGTTCACGACCGTCAGCTCCGACTTCCGCCCGCTGTACGCGGTCGTCACCGGCCTGGTGCTCTACAACGCCTCGGTGATCGCCGAGGTCGTCCGGGCCGGCGTCCTCTCGCTGCCCCGCGGCCAGGGCGACGCGGCCGTCGCGCTCGGCCTGCGCAAGGGCCAGACCATGCTGTACGTCCTGCTCCCGCAGGCCGTGACCGTCATGCTGCCCGCCCTGGTCAGCCAGCTCGTCGTGATCGTCAAGGACACCGCGCTCGGCGGCGCCCTGCTCGGCTTCGCCGAGCTGCTCAGCCAGAACCGGCAGATCACCGCCAACTACGGCGCCAACACGATCGCCACGCTCGTGGTCATCGCGCTCATCTACATCGGCATCAACTTCGCCCTCACCACCTTCGCGGGCCGCCTCGAACGGCGCCTGCGGCAGGGCAGGAAGTCCGCCGCGGTGACCCTCCCGGCCCAGGCCGGAGCCGCCGAGGCGAAGGCGAAGGCCGCCAGCGACGCCTGACTCCGACGGGGTCCCCGGGGCAACAGGGGTGGGCCGGAGCGGTACTGACTCGATGTCGACCGCACCGCGCCCACCCCGTCGCTTGACGCAAGCACCCTCAGTGGGTTGCATACGGTCTGTGATCAACCACCGGGCTCGTGCCACACTCGACTGTGCTGCCCCCATGACCGTCCGGCCTTCAGGAGCCGCGCCGTGGACCCGGTGATCATCGTGGGCGCGGGGCCCGTCGGCCTCGCGCTCTCCCTCGCCCTCGCCGCCCAGGGCGTGCCCAGCATCGTCCTCGACGAGGGCTCCGGCAAGGACGAGCCACGACCCGCCCGCAGCGTCCTGCTGCGCGCCGACATGGCCGCCATGGTCGAACGCCTGGGCTGCACCACCCTCCGTGACGAGGGCGTCCGCTGGGTCGGCTGGCGCAGCATGCGCCGCGGCCGGCTGGTGCGCCAGATCCCGCTCGACCTGGGACTCAGCGGTACGGAGGAATGGGCGGAGGACCCGGACGCGCCCGCCTCTCCGGCCGCCCCGCTGCACATCCCCCAGCACGCCCTCGCGCGCGGCCTGCGCGACGCCATCGGCCGCGAGCCACTGGTCCGCCTCGTGGCCGAGGCCCGGCTCGACACCATCGAGCAGGACCCCGACGGGGTCACCGCCCACACCCGCGGCCCCGAGGGCACCTGGTGGCGCGGCAGCCACCTCGTCGGCTGCGACGGGGCCCGGTCGACCGTCCGCAAGCTGCTCGGCATCCGCTTCCCCGGCCGCACCGCGGTGGAACGGCACGCGGTCGCCGCCTTGCGCACCGAACTCCCCTGGCCTGGCGAGGCCTTGATGCACCGCCAGCCGCCGTGGCGGGGAGCCCCCGACGAGATCACCGCCCGCCCGCTGCCCGACGGGGTGTGGCGGATCGACTGGCTGCTCCCGCCCCGCGGCGACCTCGTCACCCCGGACGCGCTGGTCGCCCGCATCCGCGAGACCCTCGCCGGCTGGTGCGACGGGGTGACGCCCCCGTACGAACTCATCGACACCGGCGTCCACACCCTGCACCACCGGCTCGCCCGCCGGTGGCGGGTCGACCGGGTCCTGCTCGCCGGTGACGCGGCGCACCTGCTCGGCGCGGTCGGCACGCAGGGCCTCGACGAGGGGTTCCGCGACGTCGACAACCTCGCCTGGAAGCTCGCCCTCACCTGGCACCACGGCGCCTCGGACCGGCTCCTCGACAGCTACCAGAGCGAGCGGCGGACGGCCGTCGCCTCCCGGCTGCGCGCGGCGGACCAGTCGCTGCCCGCGCTGCGCGGCGGCGGCGGCCTGCGGACGTACCTCCCCGGCGGTGCGCGCGGTCACGACGCCCTGCTGGCCGAGGGCCACGTGGGGCGCGGCCCGCTCGGCGCGCCCCCCGCGTACCCGCACTCCCCCCTCGCGCCTCCGCACTCCGACGGGCTGACGCCGATCGGCACCCCGCCCGGCGCCCCGGTCGAGGACGTCCGCGTGACCGCCCCGGACGGCACGACCGTACGGCTCCGGGACCGGCTCGGTCAGGGCCGGCTCCTGGTCGTCCTCGTCGCACCCGGCACCGGGGTGTGGGACCGCCGCCACTGGCGGAGCGCGGGTCTCATGCCCCGGCTCGAAGAGGCGGTCGCCGCCCTCCCGGCCAAGGCCGAGGTCCTGGTGACGGAGGCCTACCCGGGCGCCCCCGCCCACGCCGTCCTGCTCGTACGCCCCGACGGCCACCTCGCCGCCTCGTTCTCCGGGGTCCTCCCCGAGGAGCTGTACGCCGCGGCGGACGCGGCCCGCGGCGGCTCCCCCTCCGACGACCCCACGCCCGCCGCGGCGCCCGCCGCGGTGTCCACCGCCGATGACCGCACGGCGGACATGCATTGATTCCCGCGGGCGCGCATGGTGTACTCCGGAGCGTGACCGACACCTATGCGCGCCTGTGGCGGAGGGTCCACATGGACCTCGTCCGCTACGCGGGCTGCGTGTGTCGCCCCTCCTGCTGATCTCGCCTCCTTCCCCGCGCGCGCCCCGCCGCGGACGCCCCCAGGGCTGTCCGCGGTGCCGTGAGCCGTCGCGCGCCCTTCGCGAACCTCAGGACGGTCACCCGTGTCCCCACACGTCTCCGCACCCTCTCCCGCCCCCTCGGACACCCCTGCCGGCACGGCGGCCCCCGCGGGGCCGTCTGCGGCAGACCTGCTCGCCTTCGTCCGCCGCACGGCCGCCGACCGCGACCTCGTCGACTCGCTGCCGCTCGACCCCGAGGGCCGTACCTGGGTGCGCCTCGACGGCCCCGGCGGCAGTGAGGCCTGGCTCATCGGCTGGCCGCCCGGCACCGGAACCGGCTGGCACGACCACGCCGAGTCGCTCGGCGCCTTCGCCACCGCGCGCGGCACCCTGACCGAGAACGCGCTCGCGGTCCGCCTCCCCGCGAGCGGCTGGAAGACCCTCGAACTGGCCGACGGCCTCGACCGCACCCGCCGCCTGACGGAGGGCGGCAGCCGGGCCTTCGGCCGCCACCACGTACACGAGGTCCTCAACGAGTCACCCGACACCCACGCCGTGTCAGTGCACGCGTACTACCCGCCGCTCCCCCTGATCCGCCGCTTCAGCCGGACGGGCGCGGTGCTCCGCCTCGAACAGGTCGAACGCCCGGAGGACTGGCAGTGAGCGACGAACACGTGAGCCACGGACGAGTAGGCGGTAGGCGAGTGGGCGGCGGACCAGTGACCAACGGACAAGTGGCCCACGGGCGAGTGGCCGACGCACAAGTAGCCCGCGAGCGAGTGGCCGACGCACAAGTGACCCACGGGCGAGTGGGCATCGACGACCTCCTTGAGCAGGTCAGGTCGGGCCTCGACCGGATCGAGCCCCGGGCCGCCCACGAGGCGTACGAGGCGGGTGACGCGCTCCTGGTCGACACGCGTTACGCGGCCCTGCGGGAACGGGACGGCCTGATCCCGGGCGCGCTGATCGTCGAGCGCAACGAACTGGAGTGGCGGCTCGACCCCCTGGGCAGCCACCGCGCGACCGAGGCCGACAGCCACGACCTGCGGGTGGTCGTCCTCTGCAACGAGGGCTACGCCTCCTCCCTCGCCGCCGAGTCCCTGCGCCGCCTCGGCCTGCACCGGGCGACCGACCTCATCGGCGGCTTCCAGGCCTGGAAGGCCGCCGGCCTCCCCGTCCTCCTCCCGGCCACCCGCGCCTGACCACACCCCCCACCCCACCCCCGCTGCCGAGTGTCGAGTCCTTCTGTCCCCCCGCGGCAGAAGGACTCGCCCCAGCACAACAGGGCTCGCCTCGGCACGCCCCGTCCTACGAGGGCCCGTCCCGCCATCAGACCCATCCCCCACAGGCCCGTCCCCACAGGCCAGTCCTCCTAGGGCCCCCAACAGGCCCGTCCCCACAGGCCAGTCCCCCGCAGCCCCGTCCCCACAGGCCCGTCCTCCCAGGGCCCCCAACAGGCCCGGCCCCGACAAGCCCCGCACCGGCAGACCCGCACCGGCAGACCCGCACCGGCGCACCCGCCTCAGTAGGACTCGTCCAGCCCGTCCGTGTCCTCGCCCTCGGCCTCCAGGGCCTGGCGGACGACGCGGAGGGCCATGCCCTCGGGATAGCCCTTGCGGGCGAGCATCCCCGCGAGCCGGCGCAGGCGCCGGTCACGTTCGAGGCCGCGGGTGGCGCGCAGCTTGCGGTCGACGAGTTCGCGCGCCGTGGCCTCCTCCTGCTCGGAGTCGAGCCGGCTCACCGCCTCCTGGATGAGGGTGGGCTCGACGCCTTTGGTACGCAGCTCCCGCGCCAGTGCCCTGCGCGCGAGGCCCCGGCCGTGGTGCCGGGACTCCACCCACGCTCCCGCGAAGGCGGCGTCGTCGATCAGCCCGACGTCCTCGAAGCGGGAGAGGATCTCCTCCGCCACCTCGTCGGGAATCTCCCGCTTGCGCAGCGCGTCGGCGAGCTGCTTGCGCGTGCGGGGGGTCCCGGTGAGCAGGCGCAGGCAGATCGCGCGCGCCCGCTCAGCCGGATCCTGGGGTGACAGCTCCTTCTCGGCCCTCGACGAGTCGGGGCTGTCACCCGGCCATTCGGTACGACCGGTCACCGGTTCAGCTCTTGACCGCGGTGGCCTTGGTCGCCTTCGCGGTCTTGGCCGCGGGCGCGGGGACGGTCTTGGCGTCGTCCGCGCCGGCCGTGTCCGCGGCACCCGCCGCGTCCGTCGGCGCCTCGGTCTTCGCGGCGTCGGGCCGGACGCCGACGCCCAGCTTCTCCTTGATCTTCTTCTCGATCTCGTCGGCGAGGTCGGGGTTGTCCTTCAGGAAGTTGCGGGCGTTCTCCTTGCCCTGGCCGAGCTGGTCGCCCTCGTACGTGTACCAGGCGCCGGCCTTGCGCACGAAGCCGTGCTCCACGCCCATGTCGATCAGACCGCCCTCGCGGCTGATGCCCTGGCCGTAGAGGATGTCGAACTCGGCCTGCTTGAACGGCGGCGCGACCTTGTTCTTGACGACCTTGACGCGGGTGCGGTTGCCGACCGCGTCCGTGCCGTCCTTGAGGGTCTCGATGCGGCGGATGTCGAGGCGCACCGAGGCGTAGAACTTCAGCGCGCGACCACCGGTCGTGGTCTCCGGCGAGCCGAACATCACGCCGATCTTCTCGCGGAGCTGGTTGATGAAGATCGCGGTGGTCTTGGACTGGTTGAGCGCGCTGGTGATCTTCCGGAGGGCCTGGCTCATCAGTCGGGCCTGCAGACCCACGTGCGAGTCGCCCATCTCGCCCTCGATCTCCGCACGCGGGACGAGCGCGGCGACGGAGTCGATGACGATCAGGTCGAGGGCGCCGGAGCGGACCAGCATGTCGACGATCTCGAGGGCCTGCTCGCCGTTGTCCGGCTGGGACAGGATGAGGTTGTCGATGTCGACGCCGAGCTTCTTGGCGTACTCGGGGTCGAGGGCGTGCTCGGCGTCCACGAAGGCCACCTGGCCGCCGGCCTTCTGGGCGTTGGCCACGGCGTGCAGGGTCAGGGTCGTCTTACCGGAGGACTCCGGTCCGTAGACCTCCACGACACGGCCGCGCGGCAGGCCGCCGACGCCGAGGGCGATGTCGAGGGCGGTCGATCCGGTGGAGATCACCTCGATCGGCTCCTGGACGCGGTCACCCATGCGCATCACGGCGCCCTTGCCGAATTGGCGTTCAATCTGTGCGAGCGCGGCGTCGAGCGCCTTCTCGCGGTCGGTTCCTGCCATGGGTTCCACCCGGTTTGCTTGAGTCGATCGCTTCATGTGAAAGACGCTAACCCCTGCCACTGACAATGGGCCCCGGCGTCCCCTCCGACCTGTGGACAACTCGTCGACAACCCAGTGATTCCAAGGGCCGGACTTCCATAAGAATGGATGTTCGATTTTAGTGTCAAGCGTGCCACGCCCACCTCGCGGCGCCCGTCCGGAGACTCGCCCGTGGCTCCCCGCCGCCGTGCAGCAGGAGCACCGGCGCGACGATCCGGGCGCCGCACGTCGTCCGCGCGGGGGATGACTCAGGGGCGCAGGAGCACCTTGGTGGCGCGGCGTTCGTCCATGGCCTTGTAGCCCTCGGCGGCCCGGTCGAGCGGGAGTTCGAGGTCGAAGACCTTGCCGGGGTCGATCTTGCGGTCCCAGATGAGCTGGATCAGGTCGGGCAGAAAGCAGCGGACGGGGGCGGGGCCGCCTTCCATGTGGATGCCGGCGAGGAACAGCTCGAAGCCGGGGATGTGGACGTCGTAGTTGACGCCGACGAAGCCCATGTGGCCGCCGGGGCGGGTGGCCCCGATGGCCTGCATGGTGGATTCGCGGGTGCCGACCGCCTCGACGACCGAGTGCGCGCCGAGCCCGCCCGTGAGTTCCTTGATCTTCGCCACGCCGGCGTCGCCGCGTTCCTCGATGATGTCGGTGGCGCCGTAGAAGCGGGCCAGCTTCTGTCGCTCGGGGTGGCGGGACATCGCGATGATGCGCTCCGCGCCCAGTTCCTTGGCGGCCAGGACCGCCATCAGGCCGACGGCGCCGTCGCCGACGACCGCGACGGTCTTGCCGGGGCCGGCTTCGGCGGCGACGGCGCCGTACCAGCCGGTGCCGAGCACGTCGGACGCGGCGAGCAGCGAGGGGATCAGCTCCTCGTCCGGCTGCCCGGGCGTGGCGACGAGGGTGCCGTCCGCGTACGGGATGCGGGCCTTCTCGGCCTGGGTGCCGATGTTCCCTGCCACGAACTCGCGGTGGACGCATCCGGACTGGTAGCCCGATCGGCAGATCTCGCAGGTGTTGTCGGAGATGACGAACGAACCGACGACGAAGTCGCCGACCTCGACGTTCCTCACCTCGGAGCCGATTTCCTCGACGACTCCGACGTACTCGTGGCCCATGGCCGTGTGGTCGGCGGGCTCGATGCCCCGGTACGGCCACAGGTCGGAGCCGCAGATGCAGGTCGCGGTCAGCTTCACGATCGCGTCGGTGGGTTCGATGATCTTCGGGTCCTCTCGTTCCTCGACCCGGACGTCTCCGGCGGTGTGCATGACTACTCCACGCATGGTGGTGCTCCTTGCTTCGTGTTCCCGGCGCCTCGGGCGCCTGTGTGTGACCAGGAAGGCATGGCTTCCTGCGGAATGAGGGGAAATGTTCCCGTGTGGCGTCGTCGCGCGGTCCCGGGGCCGGTGGCCTAGCCGTGGGCGGGCCCGCTGCGGCGACGCTGGACGAGCGCGATGGTGATCGTGGGGACGAGGGTCAGCGCGGCGACCGCGGCACCGACCGTGGCCGGTCCGGCGGCCTGGAAGGGCGAGTCGAGGGCGAGTCCGGCGATCCAGGAGCCGGCCGCGGTGCCGAGGTTGAAGGCCGACACGGTCAGGGCCGAGCCCAAGGTGGGTGCCCGGCCGGCGAACCGGACGCCCAGGGCGATCAGGACCGGGGTGCCGAGGAACCCGGCCAGTCCGAGCAGGGCGACCAGCAGCACCGTCGGGACGGCGAAGCCCGACAGCAGGGCGAGCGCCGACAGCATCACCGTGGCCGACGCCGCGGCCGTGATCGTGGTCGCGTAGGGGCGGACGTCACCGAGTCGACCGCCGGCGAGGAAGCCCGCCAGTGCGCCGGCGCCGAACCCGACGAGGACGAGCGGCACGAGACCCGCGGCGATTCCCGCCCGGTCGGTCAGCAGCGGCGCGATGTAGGTGTACGTGCCCAGCACGCCGGCGCTTGTGGCGGCGCAGGCCGCGAGCACCAGCCAGAGCCGGCCCGCGCGCAGCGCGGACAGCTCCGACCGAATCGACACCGCCTGCCCGCCGCGGGTCTCGTGCGGGACCCAGCGCGCGATGAGCGCCACCGCGGCCACCGCCAGGACGGCCAGCATCCAGAAGGGGCCGCGCCAGCCCATCAGCTGCCCGGCGAACGCGCCGAGCGGCACGCCGACGACGTTGGCGAGCATGGCACCGGAACCGACCACTCCCACGGCGCGGGAGCTCGCGGCCGGGCCGGCGGCCCGGGTGGCCACGACGTTCGCCACCGCCCAGAACGCCCCGGTCGCCAGCGCGGTGAGGAACCGCGCGGCGAGCAGCAGCCCGAAACCGTCACCGGCAGCGGCGATCGCATGTCCCGCGGCGAAGACGCCCAGGGCCAGCACGAGCGTCCACCGGGCGGGCAGCCGCAGCGTCAGCATCGACATCAGCGGCGCACCGATGATCATCCCGACCGCGAACACGGTGATCGCCAGACCGGCCCGGGCCACGCTCACCTGGAGGTCGCCCGCGATCTCCGGCAGCAGACCCGCCACCACGAACTCGCTCGTGCCCATCAGGAACGTCCCCAGGGCCAGCACGTAGACCACGACGGGAAGCCGGCGGGAGGCAGGCGGACGTGGGCGCGCTTCGACGGAGGCGTGGAGGGTCGCTCCTTGCATGGTGGTTCTCCAAGGGGTGTCGCTGGGGGTCGTCCATCCCAGAGAATCGGTATCCACGCAGGTCAGGAAGGTCGCGGTTATAGGGGGTACAAGCTCCACCTCCCCTCCCTCGGCGGCACGCGCCTACCGTGGAGGCATGGACAAGCGCCCCGACAACCGCTCCGACATCCGGGATTTCCTCGCCGGCCGACGCGCCAGGATCACACCGGAGCAGGCCGGGCTGCCCACCAGCGGCCGGCGCCGTGTCCCCGGCCTGCGTCGGGAGGAGGTCGCCGTTCTCGCCGGCGTCAGCACCGAGTGGTACACGCGCCTGGAGAAGGGCCACATCAACGGCGTGTCCGAAGACGTCCTCGACGCGGTCGCCCGCGCGCTCCACCTCGACGACGACGAACGCACCTACCTCTTCGACCTCGCCCGCGCCGCCCAGCCGGCCGGCCGCGCGCCCCGGCGCCGCAAGGCCGTCGACGTGCCGCCCCGCGTCCAATGGCTGCTCGACTCCATGACCCTGTCCGCGGCCTTCGTCACCAACGGTCGCCTCGACATCGTCGCCACCAACGCGCTCGCCCGGGCGGTCCTGTCCCCCATGTTCCACAGCGACACGGTCGACGACCACGGCCGCCCCAACTGCGCTCGCTACTACTTCCTCGACCCGGGCGCGCAGCACTTCGTAGCCGACTGGGACCAGGCCGTCACCATCACCGCCGCCTTGCTGCGCGCCGAGGCCGGCCGCTACCCGAACGACAAGGCGCTGAGGGAACTCATCGGGGAACTGTCCACCCTGAGCACCGAGTTCCGTACGCGCTGGGCCGCCCACGACGTCCGCATCCACCACGGCGGCGTGAAGACCTTCCACCACCCCGACGCCGGCCCGCTGGAACTCACCTACCAGCCGCTGGACCTGCCCCTGTCCGCCCGCGAGGCGCACTCCCTCACCCTTTACACGGCCGAACCGGGCTCACCCGACGAAGACCGGCTCAAGCTCCTCGCCAGCCTGGTAGCCACCCCTGCCGGCCCTGCCGGCCCTGCCACCCCCGCCGCCCCTGCCGGCCCGCAGGCAGCGCCCTCCCCCGCTGCTCCCGCAGACCCCCGGAACAGGGCAGCCGGCACCGGCGACTCACCTCCGTAACGGAGCCGGCGCCGAACCGCCGCCCGCCGCCTATCCTTCGACGCATGCCCCTCCCCCTCCGCGCCCCCGGCGGCGGCCGCCCGTCCCCGCGGACCGCCGACGCGCTCGTGGCGGGTGTCGTGCTGCTCGTCGTGGCGGTGTGGACGCTCGTCTCGGCTCGGTACGCGAGCGAACCGGCGCCGCGTACGGTGCTCGGCTGGGCGCTGATCCTGGTCGGCTGCGGAGCCCTGTACTTCCGGCGGCGGCAGCCCGTCGCCGTCGCGGTCGTCACACTCCTCGCCTGCGCCGTCTACTACCCGCTGTCCGCCCAGGACGGCCCGCTCATGATCGCCTTCGCGCTCGCGCTCTACACGACCGCCGCCGAGGGCCGGTTCGCCGCCGCCGTGGCGCTCGCCGCGGTCACGCTGCTCGCGGTGGGGCTCGGCGAGATCCGGCAGCAGCCCGGGCACCGGCAGATCGACGACACCTCGCTCGCCATGCTGGCGGGCTGGCTGATCAGCCTCGTCGCCGTGGGCCGGGCCCAGCGCACCCGCATCGCCTATCTGCACGAGGTGGAGCAGCGGGCGCTCGCCGCCGAGCGCGAGCAGGAGGCCCGGGCCCGGCAGAGCGCCACCGAGGAGCGGCTGCGGATCGCCCGGGAGGTGCACGACGTGCTGGGCCACAGCATCTCGCTGATCAACGTCCAGTCGGGGGCCGCGCTGCACCGGCTCGGCAAGGGCCCGGCGCCCGAGGCCGGCCTCGCCACCGCGACCGAGGCGCTGGAGGCCGTGAAGGCCACCAGCAAGGACGCGCTGCGCGAACTCCGGGCGACCCTCGGGATGCTGCGCCGCGCCGACGAGGCCACCCCGACCGCCCCGGCCTCCTCCGGGCTCGCGCTCCTCGGCGACCTGGTCGCACGCGCCCGCGCCGCCGGGCTCGACGTCCGTACGAGCGTCACCGGCACCCCCGTACCGCTGCCGCCGCCGGTCGACCTCGCCGCGTACCGGATCGTGCAGGAGTCGCTGACCAACGTCACCCGCCACGCGGGCGCGGGGACCGTACGCGTCACCCTCGACTGGGGTGCGGACGCGGTGCGCCTGCGGATCGCCGACGACGGCGCGGGCGCGCCCGAGGGCCGGCCGCTGGGCAGTGGCATCCGGGGCATGGCCGAGCGGGCCCGCGCGTTCGGCGGGGACCTGACCGCCGGGAACGCCGACGGCGGCGGCTTCGTCGTGGACGCCCGCCTGCCGCTCGCCCCAGCGGGAACGGCCGGGCCCCGGCCCGCCTCCCACGAGCCGCCACGCACCCCACCCGCCGCACCACCCGCCACCTCCGAAGGGGACCCCCGATGATCCGCGTCGTGCTCGCCGACGACCAGACCCTGGTCCGGGCCGGCTTCCGGTCGATCCTGTCGGACGAGGAGGACATCGAGGTCGTCGGCGAGGCGGGGGACGGGGAGCAGGCGATCGGGCTCGCCCGTGAACTGCGCCCCGACGTGGTCCTGATGGACATCCGCATGCCGGTCCTCGACGGGCTCGAAGCCACGCGCCGCATCACCGCCGACGCACGCCTCGAAGGGGTCCGGGTGGTCATCCTGACCACGTTCGACGCGGACGACCACGTGTACGGGGCGCTGCGCGCCGGCGCGTCGGGGTTCCTCGTCAAGGACACCGAGCCGATGGAACTGCTGCACGCGGTACGGGTGGTGGCGCGCGGTGACGCGCTGATCGCCCCGGCCGTGACCCGCCGTCTGATCGCCGAGTTCGCCGGTCTCGTCGGGCGGCAGCCGGACCCGAGCCCCCGGCTGAACGCCCTCACCGAGCGGGAGCGCGAGGTCCTCGGCCTCGTCGGCGCGGGCCTCTCCAACGACGAGATCGCCGGCCGGCTCGTCCTCTCCCCCGCCACCGCCAAGACCCACGTCAGCCGCATCATGACCAAACTGGCCGTCCGCGACCGGGCCCAGCTGGTGATCCTCGCCTACGAGTCCGGCATGATCACCCCCGGCTGGCTGGCCTGACCTCCCCGGCGCCACGGGCACCCCACCGGCGGGGCACAGGACACCCTTAGGGGACGGGGCCCGGCGCGGACGACTCACGGGGTACGCGCGCGGGGGGCGGCACAACCGGCGGGGTACGCCCGGTGTCCTCCCCGGGGTGACGCCGGGCGCCTGACCGTGCGCCCACGCTGACCGGGTGAATCAGGACGTACTCGATCTCGCGCGGCTGCAGTTCGCCCTCACCGCAGGCGGCCATTTCCTCTTCGTCGCCCTCACACTGGGGCTCGCGACGGTCGTGGCCGCGCTCCAGACCAGGGCCACGCTGAGCCGGAAGCCGCTCCACGCGCGCATGGTGCGCTTCTGGGGCCAGCTGTACGTGATCAACTACGCGGTCGGCATCGTCACGGGCCTCGTGATGGAGTTCCAGTTCGGCATGGCCTGGAGCGGGCTCACCCACGAGGCGGGCAACGTCCTGGGCGCCTCGCTGGCCGTCGAGACGATCGTGGCGTTCTTCGTCGAGTCGACCTTCCTCGGCCTGTGGATCTTCGGCTGGAACCGGCTCAACCGCTGGGCCCACCTGGCCGTGATCTGGGTCGTCGTCCTGACGGCCTACCTCTCCGCGTACTGGATCCTCGTCTCCAACGGCTTCCTCAACCACCCCGTGGGATACGGCTCCGAGAACGGCGAGCTGGTCCTGGACGACCCGGTCGCGGTCCTGACCAACCCGTCCGCGCTCCTCGCCTTCGGGCACGTAGTCGCGGGCGCGCTGCTCAGCGCCGGGTTCTTCATGGCCGGGGTGAGCGCGTACCACCTGTTCCGGCGCACTCCGGAGTGGGAGTTCTTCGGCCGCAGCCTGCGGATCGGGGTGTTCCTGTCGGCGCCGGCGCTGATGGCGGCGGCGGTGTTCGGCGGGCTCCAGTTCGGCGTCCTCGCCACCTTCCAGCCGATGAAGTCGGCCGTCTTCAGCGGGAAGGCGGCCGAGGTCGCACGACTGCAGGCGGAGATGACGGACCGCTTCGGGCCGGGCGACTACGTGCCGTCGGAGGCGTGGACCCGGGGCGGCGGGCTCGTGATGCTGATCAGCTTCGCCCTGATGATGTACCTGTGCTTCGCCGGGGTGATCCTGGCCTGCTTCAAGAAGGTCGTCTTCCGGTTCCGGCTGTGGCATCTCGTCCTGATGGCGGCCGTACCGCTGCCGTATCTGGCCATGATCGGCGGCTGGGTCTTCCGGGAGGCGGGGCGGCAGCCCTGGGTGGTCTACGGGCTGCTGAGGACGGAGGACGCGGTCTCCGACCTCTCCCCCGGCACCATGCGCCTCTCCCTCACCGTCTTCACCACGGTGTTCGTGCTGCTCGCCGCGCTCAACGCCTGGCTCCTCACCCGGCATGCCCGCCGCGGCCCCGTCGAGTCCGGTCTCGGCCACGACGAGCGGCCCGACACCACGGCGGACGGGACTGCGCCCGACCCCGCCGACACCCTGCCCGCCCCCCGCTACTGACGCGGCCCCGCGCCACCGAGGACCACCCGAGGAGTTCCCGTGGAGACCCTGGCCATCGCCCTGCTCGCCTTCTTCGCCGCGGGCTGGTTCGTGCTCGCCGGGTCGGACATCGGCACCGGCATGCTCACGCCCTGGCTCGGCCGTGACGACCGCGAGCGGCGCCTCGTCCTCGCCTCCTTCGCCCCGTTCTTCCTGGGCAACGAGGTCTGGCTGGTCGCCACCGCCGGCGTCCTCGTCGGCTGCTTCCCCGCCCTCGAAGGGGAGCTTCTGAGCGGCCAGTTCCCGGTCCTGGTGGCCCTCCTGACCGGCTGGATCGTGCGGGACGCGGGGCTCTGGTCACGCGGCCGGGGCCCGGGACGCCGCTGGCGGGCGGGCTGCGACACCGCCGTGACGTGCGGCAGCTGGACCGTGGCGCTGTCCTGGGGGTGGATGCTCGCGGCCCTGCTCACCGGACGGCCGTACGCGCCGGCGACCGGCCCCACGGCCGTCCTCACCGCCCTCGCCGTGGCCGCGCTGTTCACCGCGCACGGACTCGGCTTCGCCGCGCTCCGGCTCACGGGACCGCCGTACGAGCGCGCCCGCAGGCTAGTCGGGCGCGCCGGGCGCCCGTGGCAGTCCTTCGCGCTGACCGGTGTCCTGCTCGCGGGGCTGCCGCTCGGCGCGGGCACCGCGCTCCCGCTGGCCGGGCGGGCCGCCGCCCCGACCACGCTCGGCCTGCTCGTGCCCGCGCTGCTCGTCGTCACCCCGCTCCTGGTGGCCGTCCAGGCCTGGACCTGGCACGCCTTCCGGCACCGGGTGACCCGCCCCTCGTACCTGTGACCCCACGCGCACGGGGCCGGTCAGGACTCGTCGGGCGAGGACTCCTTCTTGTGGTGCAGGGCCTTCTGGAGCCGTGCCACCACCGCCTCGCCGTACCTGCGGTGGCCGTGCACGCGCGGGTCGTCGGTGACGTCGTACCGCTTCACGTACGCGCCCAGGAAGGCCTGGAGGGTGGCGACGACCGGGATGGCGATCAGCGCGCCGACGGCGCCGAGCAGCGCCGTGCCCGCGATGACCGAGCCGAAGGCGACCGCCGGGTGGATGTCCACGGTCTTGGAGGTCAGCTTCGGCTGGAGCACGTAGTTCTCGAACTGCTGGTAGACCACGACGAAGCAGAGCACCCACAGCGCGTACCAGGGGTTGACGGTGAAGGCGATCAGCATCGGCAGCGCGCCGGCCAGGTACGTGCCGATCGTCGGGATGAACTGCGAGACCAGGCCCACCCACACGGCGAGCGCGGGGGCGTACGGCACGCCCAGGATCTCGAAGAGCACGAAGTGCGCGATGCCCGAGATGAGGGCCATCAGACCGCGCGAGTAGAGGTAGCCGCCTGTCTTGTCGACCGCGATCTCCCAGGCCCGCAGCACCTCGGTCTGGCGTGCCGGCGGCAGGACGGAGCAGAGGGCGCGCCGCAGCCGGGGGCCGTCGGCCGCGAAGTAGAACGAGAACAGGAAGATCGTCAGGAGCCGGAACAGGCCGCCGAGGACGGTGGCCGAGACGTCGAGGACACCGGA
This sequence comes from Streptomyces sp. LMG1-1-1.1, assembly GCF_040815545.1. NCBI lineage: Bacteria > Bacillati > Actinomycetota > Actinomycetes > Kitasatosporales > Streptomycetaceae > Streptomyces > Streptomyces sp. LMG1-1-1.1. Next base: position 52,012 of record NZ_JBFPNH010000039.1, read on the forward strand.
CGCGCTGTTCTGCACGTACTTCTGCAGCCAGTCGGAGCTCAGCACGCTGTCCTGGACCTCGACCCGCGAGAGGTCCGTGTGGAAGTGCTCGTTGATCCAGTTGATCAGCGAGTCGAGGTACTTGGGGAAGTTCTCGACCATGTCCACGATCTGGCCGGCGAGCATCGAGCCCAGCAGGACGACGAAGCCGACGCCGAAGATCAGGACGACGAAGAAGACCAGGAAGGTGGCGAGCCCCCGGCGCATCCCGCGCGCCGCCATGCGCCCGACCGCCGGCTCGATGGCGAGGGCCAGGAAGAAGGCGAGCAGGATGTTGACGAGGAGGCCGACGAGCTGGTGGAAGGCCCAGTTGCCCAGCAGGAAACAGGAGTAGAGCGCGAGCGCCAGGACGAGCGCACGCGGCAGCCAGCGTGGCATCCGCGCCCCCGAGGGCGCGGGCGGCGTCGCCGCGGCCCCGGGAGCGGACGGCGCCAGGGCGCCTCTCCCGCTCCCCCCGCCGGTCCCTTCGCCGGCACCGGCGTTCGGGTCCGCGGGAGCGGGAGCCGTCCGGTCGGCCGGGGACGTCGGTTCGGCCGGCGTCGTCGGTTCGCTCGCTCCGGTCGGTTCGCTCGGGTCTGTCGGGTCTTTTTTGTCGCTGTCGTCAGTCGGGGCCACCACGCCAGTCTCGCGCACCGCGCGGACATTCCACCCGGGGCCCCGCACATCACCGCTTGTCACCCGGCCGTTCGCCGGCCGGTCCCCGTTCGTCGGCCGGTACGCCGCAGACCCGTCACCGCCGGTCGGCCGGTGGGTCGACGATCCGTCACCCGCTCCGCCAGTGGGTCGCCGGTCCGTTACCCGGGTCTGCCGGCGGGTCGCCGGTCCGTCACCGCTTGTCAGCCGGTACGTCGACGGCCGCGCAGACCGCCCGCCACACGTCCTTCGCCTCCCAGCCGGCGTCCAGCGCGTCCATCACCGTCCGCCCGCCGAGCTCCGCCATCACATGGTCACGCGCGAAGGACTCGGCGTAGGACGCACCGAAGTGGTCCGCCATCCGTTCCCAGAAAATCGTCAACCGCATGACCCCAGTATCCCGCTCCCAAGAGTGCAGCCCGCGCCTCAGGCCTTGTCACCGCGACTTTCCGCCCTACGGTCGGAGCATGGCCGAAAAACCCCTCTCCTCCCCGCCCTCGACCCCCCTGACGCGCGCCGAGCGATTCGTCTGGCTGACGGCGCGGGTCCTCGAACAGCGCAGGTTCGCGTACCACTTCCTGCGCGGAGGCCCGGATCAGGTCGAGACGGCCCTCGTCGCCTACCTCAACGAGGACGGCGGTTACGGCCACGCGCTCGAACCCGACCTCCGCGGGCCGGTCAGCCAGCCCCTCCACACCGCGCACGCGCTGCGGGTCCTGGACTCCATCGGCCGCTGCGGCGGACTGCGCGTCGAGCGGATCTGCCGCTACCTCACGGACGTGTCGACGCACGAGGGCGCGCTCCCGGCGATCCACCCGTCCCAGCGCGGCTACCCCTCGGCGCCGTTCGTCCCCGTCGTCGACGCCCCTCCGAGCTCCCTGCTCTCCACCGGTCCCGTGGTCGGGCTGCTGCACCGCAACCAGGTCTGGCACGCCTGGCTGTTCCGGGCCACCGAGTTCTGCTGGGCGGCCGTCGAGTCCCTCGAGAAGTCGCATCCGTACGAGCTCCAGGCCGCCGTCGCGTTCCTCGACGGGGCCCCCGACCGCTCGCGCGCGGAGGCCGCCGCCGACCGGCTCGGCCGACTGGTCCGGGAGCAGGGGCTCGCCGTCCTCGACCCGGACCGACCGGACGACTACCCGGTCCCGGACGGGTACGCGCCCGGCGAGTTCCACTTCCCGCACGACTACGCGCGCGTGCCGGACTCGCTCGCCGCGCACTGGTTCACGGACGACGAGATGACCCGCTCCCTCGACCGGCTCGCGGCCGACCAGCAGGAGGACGGCGGCTGGCCGATCCGCTGGCGCGCCTGGGCCCCCGGCACGGCCCTGGAGTGGCGCCCGATCGTCACGATCGAGGCACTCCGCACCCTCCGCGCCCACGGACGCCCCATCGACTGACGGGTGCGTGCGGCCTGGGCGGATGCCGTACGGGACCGGGGCGGCGCGGGTGCCGTATGAGGCGGCCGGGCATCGGACGCCGTACGGCCACTGCCCGGGCTCACCAGCCCAGGGCCCGTACCCCCGCGGTGACCACGACGGCCGCACCCACGACGACCAGGAACGGGGCCCGCAGGACGAGCGCGACGGCGGCCGCCGCGAGCCCGGCGGCCCGGGCGTCCAGGACGAGCGAGCCGCCGGAGCTGAACGTCTGTTGGGCGGTGAGCGCGGCGAGCAGCGCGACGGGGAGCAGGGCCGCGAGGCGCTGCACGAGGGGTCGTTCCAGCGTCCCGGCGGGGACGAGCAGGCCGACCAGCTTCATCAGGTAGCAGCCGGCGGCGGTCAGGCCGATGGCGATCCAGACGTTCATCGGGAGTCCTCCTCCACCATCGTGTCCCGGTCCGTGCCCGCCGGTGCGGCGCTCGTCCCGCGGCCCCGGAACCAGAGCACGGCCGGTGCGGCCAGGGCGGCGGCGAGGACGGGGACGCCGGCGGGCAGGACCGGGAGCAGCCCGAGTCCGAGCAGGACGGCCAGCGCGGCGGTGGCCCGCTCGGTCGTCGACTTCAGCATGGGGGCGAGCAGGGCCAGGAACACGGCGGGACCGGCCGCGTCGAGCCCCCAGGCCGCCGTGTCGCCGAGTGCCTCGGCCCCGAGCGCGCCGAGCAGCGTGGTCACGTTCCACAGGACGTAGAGCGTGAGGCCGGTGACGGTGAAGCCGACGCGCGCGGCCCGCCGGGACGGCTGGGCGAGCGAGACGGCGGTGGTCTCGTCGATCACCCAGTGCGCGGCGAACGGCCTGACGGCCTTCGGCAGGGCGAGGAGCTGGGAGAGCCGGAGCCCGTAGAAGGCGTTGCGGGTGCCGAGGAAGAAGGCCCCCGCAGCGGCCGTGAAGGGGTTGCCCCCCGCGGCGAGCGCCCCCACGAGGGCGAACTGCGAGGCGCCCGTGAAGACGAGCAGGCTGAGCGCGCAGGTCTGCAGGAGGCTGAGGCCCGCGCCCGCCGAGGTGACGCCGAAGGCGAACCCGGAGAGGCCGACGGCGACGCCGACCCCGAGGGCGTCGCGGACGACGGCCGCGTCGGGTTTCGCCGGTGTGCCGCCGTCGCGTATGACGGGAGGTGCTGTCTGTTCTGCCACGTCAGGGACGTTACGGGAGCCCGAGCCCGCCGGTCTTGTACGTTCTTGCGCCCGGCCGTCACGGCGCGGGCGGCCCGCCCCGCGCACCCTGCCCGCCGCTCCCCCGGACACCCCGCGCGCGCTGGTAGGCGCCCGGCGGCACCCCGACGCTGCGGGTGAAGTGCCGGTTGAGGTGCGACTGGTCGGTGAAGCCCACCGCCGCGGCCGCGTCCGCGGGTGGCGTCCCCGCGTCGAGGAGCCGTCTGGCCCGCCGTACGCGCGCGTCCGTGAGCCAGGTGTGCGGGGGCATCCCGTACGCCGAGCGGAAGGCCCTGAGGAGGGCGAAGGGGCTGGTGTCGAGGTCGGCGGCGAGCCGCTCCAGGGTCGGCGGCTCGGCCATCCGCTCCTCCAGGACGGCACGCGCGCGTGCCGCGTGCCGCGCGCCCGCCGAGCGGGGCGGGAGCGGCGTGATCAGCCCGCCGTGGCTGCGCAGCATGCGGGCCGTGACCAGCCGGAGCAGGCTGTCCGCCGCGAGCGCGTTGCCCTCCTCCGCGGCCCGGTGGACGCCGACGACGAGCCGTGCGGCGTACGGGTCGTCGACGACGGGCGTCGTGAAGCCGACCGAGCCGCGCAGGGCGAGCGTGTCGGCGGCGATCGAGCGGACGATCTCCGCGTCGGGGTAGATCGTGCGGTACGTCCACCCCTCGGGCACGCCCGCGTGCCCGGTGTGCGAGGTGTCGGGGTTGACCAGGGCTATCTGCCCGGGGCCCGCGTGGACCAGTTCGTCGCGGTAGTGGAAGGCCTCGACGCCCTCGGTGATCGCGGCGAAGACGAAGGTCTCGTGGGTGTGCCGGGCGAACGCCTTGCGGATGTAGTGCGCGTGCAGCAGGTCGACGCCGGGCAGCTCGGCGTACCGCCAGTACCGTGCCCGCTCCTCGCTCGCCATGCCTCCATTCTGCGCCGGGGCTGGGGGCGGGTCTCGGCAGCCGGTCGTCCACTGGCTCGGGGCGGGTGTCGGCAACCGGTTGTCCACAGGGTCCGGGGCGGGTGTCGGCAGCCGGTTGTCCACAGGTCCGGGCGGTTGTCAGTGGCGGGGTGCACGATGGGGGGCATGGTCAGGTCCGCGCTCGACTCGTTCTCCCCCGCGACCCGTGGTTGGTTCACCGGGGCCTTCACCGCGCCCACGGCGGCGCAGGAGGGCGCCTGGAAGGCCATCGGCGAGGGCTCCGACGTGCTGGTCGTGGCGCCGACCGGCTCGGGGAAGACGCTGGCCGCCTTCCTCGCCTCCCTGGACGGGCTGGCGTCCGCGCCGCCGCCCGCCGAGGCGAAGAAGCGCTGCCGCGTGCTCTACGTGTCGCCGCTGAAGGCCCTCGCCGTGGACGTCGAGCGGAATCTGCGCTCCCCCCTGACCGGCATCCGGCAGGAGTCGGTGCGCCTCGGACTGCCCGAGCCGGACATCCGGGTCGGGATCCGCTCCGGTGACACCCCGCCGGCCGAGCGCCGGGCGCTCGCCACCCGGCCGCCGGACATCCTGATCACCACCCCCGAGTCACTGTTCCTCATGCTGACCTCCGCCACCCGCGAAGCCCTGTCGGGCGTGGAGACGGTCATCCTGGACGAGGTCCACGCGGTCGCGGGCACCAAGCGGGGCGCGCACCTGGCCCTCTCCCTGGAGCGGCTCGACGAGCTGCTGCCCCGCCCCGCGCGCCGGATCGGCCTGTCGGCCACCGTCCGCCCGGTGGACGAGGTGGCCCGCTACCTGTCCCCGAAGCGCGCGGTGGAGATCGTCCAGCCGCCGTCGGGCAAGGAGTTCGACCTCTCCGTCGTCGTGCCCGTCGAGGACATGGGCGAACTGGGCGGCTCACCCGCGTCCGAGGGCAAGGACGGCGGGGACAAGCCGTCGATCTGGCCGCAGGTCGAGGAGCGGATCGCCGACCTCGTCCAGGCGCACCGGTCGACGATCGTCTTCGCCAACTCCCGCCGCCTGGCCGAGCGCCTCTGCAACCGGCTGAACGAGATCGCGTACGAGCGGGCGACCGGCGAGCCGCTCCCCGACGGCCCGCCCCCCGCCCAGGTCATGGCCCAGTCGGGGGCGGCGCAGGGCGCCCCGCCGCTGCTCGCCCGGGCCCACCACGGTTCGGTGTCGAAGGAACAGCGCGCCCAGGTCGAGGAGGACCTGAAGGCGGGCAGGCTGCCCGCCGTGGTGGCCACCTCCAGCCTGGAGCTCGGCATCGACATGGGTGCGGTCGACCTGGTGGTGCAGGTCGAGTCGCCGCCCTCGGTCGCCTCCGGGCTCCAGCGCGTCGGCCGCGCGGGGCACCAGGTCGGCGCGGTGTCGACGGGTGTCGTCTTCCCCAAGTACCGGGGCGACCTGGTGCAGGCCGCGGTGGTCACCGAGCGGATGCGCTCCGGCTCCATCGAGTCGATGCGGATCCCCGGCAACCCGCTGGACGTCCTGGCCCAGCAGCTGGTCGCCATGGTCGCGCTCGACACCTGGCAGGTGGACGACCTACTGGCCGTGGTGCGCCGCGCGGCGCCGTACTCGTCGCTGCCCGAGTCGGCGTTCACCGGCGTCCTCGACATGCTGGCGGGCCGCTATCCCTCGGACGCCTTCGCCGAGCTGCGCCCGCGCGTGGTGTGGGACCGGGTGGCCGGGACGGTCACCGGACGGCCGGGCGCGCAGCGGCTCGCCGTCACCTCCGGCGGCACGATCCCCGACCGGGGCCTGTTCGGCGTCTTCCTGGCGGGCTCGGACCCGAAGAAGGGCGGCGGCCGCGTCGGGGAGCTCGACGAGGAGATGGTGTACGAGTCGCGGGTCGGCGACGTGTTCACCCTCGGCACCACCTCGTGGCGGATCGAGGACATCACCCGGGACCGGGTGCTCGTCACCCCCGCGCCCGGAGTGCCGGGCAGACTGCCGTTCTGGAAGGGCGACCAGCTCGGCCGGCCCCTCGAACTGGGCCGGGCCGTCGGCGCGTTCCTCCGCGAGGTCGGCGCCCTCTCCGACGAGGACGCGCGGCTGCGGCTGCTCGCCGCCGGACTCGACGCCTGGGCCGCGGACAACGTCCTCGCGTACCTCAAGGAGCAGCGCGAGGCCTGCGGCCACGTGCCGGACGACCGGACGATCCTGGTCGAGCGCTTCCGGGACGAGCTCGGGGACTGGCGGGTCGTCATCCACTCCCCCTTCGGCGCACAGGTCCACGCTCCCTGGGCGCTGGCCCTCGGCGCCCGCCTCGCCGAGCGGTACGGCATGGACGCCCAGGTGATGCACGCGGACGACGGCATCGTGCTGCGCCTGCCGGACGCCGACCTGATGGGCCTGGAGATGGGCCTCGACCTCCTCGACCACGAGCCGGTGGACCCCGGCCGGCACCTGGACACGGCGTACGACGCCGACAAGGCGCCCGTCGGCGCGGCCGACGCCCTCTTCGACAAGGGCGAGATCGGACAGATCGTCACCGACCAGGTGGGCGGCTCCGCGCTGTTCGCCTCCCGCTTCCGCGAGTGCGCCGCGCGCGCCCTGCTGCTGCCCAAGCGGAATCCGGGCAAGCGCACCCCGCTGTGGCAGCAGCGGCAGCGCGCCTCGCAACTCCTCCAGGTGGCGAGCGAGTTCGGCTCGTTCCCGATCGTCCTCGAGGCGGTCCGCGAGTGCCTCCAGGACGTCTTCGACGTCCCCGGCCTCACCGAACTGATGGGGGACATCGAAGCCCGCCGCGTCCGTCTCGTCGAGGTCACCACCCACGAACCGTCCCCCTTCGCCCGCTCGCTGCTCTTCGGCTACGTGGCGCAGTTCCTGTACGAGGGCGACTCCCCGCTCGCCGAGCGGCGGGCGGCGGCGCTCTCCCTGGACTCCCGGCTGCTCGCGGAGCTGCTCGGCCAGGCGGAGCTGCGCGAACTGCTCGACCCCGAGGTCCTGACCGAGCTGGAGCGGGAGCTCCAGTGGCTGACGGAGGACCGGCGGATCAAGGACGTGGAGGGCGTCGCCGACCTGCTGCGGGTCCTGGGACCCCTCACCGACGCGGAGCTCGCCGAGCGCGGCGCCGAGCCGGGCTGGGCGCCGGAGCTCTCCGCCGCCCGGCGCGCCATCCGGGTCCGGATCGCGGGCCTGGAGCACTGGGCGGCGATCGAGGACGCCGGCCGCCTCCGGGACGCCCTGGGCACGGCGCTGCCCGTCGGCGTGCCCGAGGCCTTCACCGAACCGGTCAAGGACCCGCTGGGGGACCTCCTCGCGCGGTACGCGCGCACCCACGGCCCGTTCACCGCTTCCGGCGCCGCCCACCGCTTCGGCCTCGGCGCGGCCGTCACCGACGGCGCCCTCCAGCGGCTCGCCGCGTCGGGCCGGGTCGTCCAGGGCGAGTTCCATCCCTCCGGCATCGGGCAGGAGTGGTGCGACGCCACCGTCCTGCGCCGGCTGCGGCGCCGCTCCCTGGCGGCCCTCCGCCACGAGCTCGAACCGGTGCCCCCGGCGGCGCTCGCCACCTTCCTGCCCCAGTGGCAGCACCTGGGGAGCAACAGCCTGCGCGGCATCGACGGCCTCGCCCGCGCGATCGAGCAGCTCCAGGGCGCGCCCGTCCCCGCCTCGGCCCTGGAGAAGCTCATCCTGCCGTCGCGGGTCCAGGACTACTCCCCGGCGCTGCTCGACGAGCTGTCGACCACCGGCGAGGTCCTGTGGTCCGGTGCCGGGTCACTGCCCGGCAAGGACGGCTGGGTCTCGCTCTACCTCGCGGACGCGGCACCCCTGCTCCTGCCACCGCCGCACCCGCTGGAGCTCTCCGCCCTGCACGAGTCGGTGCTCACCGCCCTCTCCGGCGGCTACGGCCTGTTCTTCCGCCAGATCGCCGACCAGATCCGGGCCACCACCCATCCGGACGCCACCGAGCCCCAGCTCGCCGACGCCCTCTGGGACCTGGCCTGGTCGGGCCGGCTCACCAACGACACCCTGGCCCCCCTACGCGCCCTGCTCGGCTCGGGCCGCACCGCCGGATCCACCGCCCACCGCGCCCGCCGCACGATCCCCCGCGGCCGGTACGGCACCCTCACCGCCGCCGCCCGCCCCGTCTCCCGCACGGGCCCGCCCACCGTCTCGGGCCGCTGGTCGCTGCTGCCTCCCGCCGAGCCCGAACGGACCCACCGGGCCCACGCCCTCGCCCGCACCCTCCTGGACCGCCACGGCGTCGTCACCCGCGGCGCGGTGGCCGCCGAAGGCATCGAAGGCGGCTTCTCCGCCGTCTACCGCGTCCTGTCCGCCTTCGAGGACAGCGGGCAGGCCCGTCGCGGCTACGTCGTCGAAGGCCTCGGCGCGGCCCAGTTCGCCATGGACGGCGCCGTCGACCGCCTCCGTGCCGCCGCGACCGCCCGCGACCGCGGCGCCGAGGCCGCCGCCGGCCCCCGCGCCCTCGTCCTCGCCGCCGCCGACCCCGCGAACGCCTACGGCGCCGCCCTCCCCTGGCCCGAGCCCCCCACCGGCACCAACCACCGGCCCGGCCGCAAAGCCGGCGCCCTCGTCGTCCTCGTCGACGGCGAACTCACCCTCTACGTCGAGCGCGGCGGCAAAACCCTCCTCTCCTGGCCCACCACCCCCGACGATCCCTCCCTCCTCGCCGCCGCCCACGCCCTCGCCCGCCACGCCCCCCTCACCCTCGAACGCATCAACACCACCACCTCCCTCACCTCCCCCCTCTCCCCCCCTTTCGAATCCGCCGGCTTCCACCCCACCCCCCGAGGCCTCCGCATCCGCCCCTAACCCCCACCAACACCCCCCGGGTGACAGCCTCCACCCACCCCCTGCTCGCTTCCCGGCTGACACTTGCCGCGCGCCCGTTCTCGCCTCCTGCCTGCCGCCCACCGCCCCCGCCCCATGGGCAGCTCGCCCCGCACCCACCGCCGTGCGGGCTGGCACCCCCCATGCCTGCGCCCACCCGCCGTGCGGGCTGGCGCCCCGTACCTGCGCCCTCCCCGTGCGGGCTGGCGCCCCCACTCCGTCGCCCACCTCCGTGTGGGCTGGCACCCTCATGCCTGCCGCCTACCCGCCGTGTGGGCCGGCGCCCCCTGCCTGCGCCCTCCCCCGTGCGGGCTGGCGCCCCCACCCCGTCGCCCACCTCCGTGTGGGCCGGCACCCTCGTGCCTGTCGCCCACCCCTGCGCGGGTTGGCACCCCTACCCCGTCGCCCACCCCCGCGTGGGCTGGCACCCCCATGCCCTGCCCGCACCCACCCCCGCCCGGGCGGGCACCCCCACCCCGACGCCCACCCCGCGTGGGCTGGCACCCCCACCCCGTCGCCCCCCGCGCGGGCGGGCCCCCATGCCCGCACCCACTCCCGCGCGGGCGGGCGCCCCAATGCCGTGGCCCACCCCCGTGTGGGCAATCGTCCCGCTGGGGCGGGACGGGTGGGCACACGGGACGGCGCCCCCTGCCGGGCCAAGGCTTCCGCGCCTGAGCCCGCACCCCGTGTGCGGCGCCGTCGTGGGTTGTGCCCACCCGTTCCGCCCCTGCAGAACAGCTGCCCACAACCCAGGCGGCAGCCGGAAGGGTCGAAGCCCACAACCCCAGGGCAGCCGCGAAGACGCGGCCCGCAGCCCGGGTGGCGGTCTAACAGGGCGGGGCACGGCCCACAACCCGAGCCCCAGCCGCACAACCTGGGGAACGCCGCAAGGAACAGCCCGCAACGCCCGGCCCCCGGAACCCCGCAACCCGCAACCCGCAACCCGCAACCCGCAACCCGCAACCCGCAACCCGCAACAACGGCACCACCCACACCCCCGCCGCACCAGCACAACGCGCCGCCACACCCCCTCCCCCAGCCCCCCACCCCCCACAATGGACCCGTGCCCGAAGGAGACACCATCTGGCAGGTCGCCCGACGCCTGCACACCGCACTCGCGGGAAGGGTCCTCACCCGCGCCGACCTCCGCGTGCCCCGTTTCGCCACCGCCGACCTGACCGGCAGGACACTCCTCGACGTGACGCCCCGCGGCAAGCATCTGCTGGCGAGGATCGAGGGCGGGCTGACGCTGCACTCGCATCTGCGGATGGACGGCGCTTGGCGGGTGTACGCGACAGGAGAGCGTCCGCGCGGCGGCCCTGCGCATCAGATCCGGGCGATCCTCGGGAACGAGGAGTTCACGGCGTACGGCTACCGGCTGCCGGTCCTGGAGTTGATCCGTACGGCGGAGGAGTCGGACGCCGTCGGGCACTTGGGCCCGGATCTCCTGGGACCCGACTGGGATCCGGAGGAGGCGGAGCGACGGCTGTGCGCCGACCCGGCGCGGCCGCTCGTCGAGGCGCTGCTCGACCAGCGCAACATGGCCGGCATCGGGAACGTGTACAAGTCCGAGCTGGCTTTCCTCGCCGCGGTGTCGCCCTGGCTCCCGGTCGGCGACCTGGGTCCCGGCGTCCCCGCCCGCCTGGTGGCGACGGCCCACCGTCTCCTGGAGGCGAACAAGGACCACCCGGACCGCCGCACCACCACCACGCGCAGACCCGGCACCCCGCTCCACGTCTACGGCCGCGAGGGACGCCCCTGCCTGCGCTGCGGGACCCCGATCCGCAGGACCGACGCCGACGCCGGCGCGGGCGTCGGCGACCGGATCACGTACTGGTGCCCCAACTGCCAACCAGGCCCCACCCGTCACCCCTGACTCTGCCCCTTGCCGCCCACCCACCCAGCCACCACCCACCTACGCCCACCCAGCTACCCCCACCCCCCAATTGACGCTCCGTCAGATCCAGTCGTACGGTCCGAAGATGACCCTCTCTGCGTACGACCTCACCGGCCGCACCGCGTTCGTCACCGGCGCAGCGAGCGGGATCGGCCGCGCGACCGCGGCTCTCCTCGCGCTGGCGGGCGCCACCGTGCACTGCGCGGACCGCGACGAAGACGGACTCAAGGAGACCGCCGCGTTGATCGCGCGCGACGGCGGCACCGCGCATCCGCACGTGCTCGACGTCACGGACAGGACGGCGTTGGCCGCCGCCGTGCGGTCGGTCGGCCCGCTCCATGTGATGGCCGCCATCGCGGGGGTCATGCACACGAGCACGGTCCTGGAGACCCGTGACGAGGACCTCGACCGCGTCTTCGCGGTCAACTTCAAGGGGGTCCTGTACGCGTGCCAGGAGGCGGCCCGCTCGATGATCGCCTCCGGCACCCGGGGCTCGATCGTCACGATGGCCTCGGGGGCGATGGACACGGCGAGCCCCGGCCTCCTCTGCTACAGCGTCACCAAGGCGGCGGTCGTACAGCTGACGAAGACCCTGGCGACGGAGGCGGGCCCGCACGGCATACGGGTCAACGCGGTCGCCCCAGGGTGGATCCGCACGCCCATGACCGACCGCCACGAACCGGCGGCCCAGCAGCAGGCGGAGGCGGCGATGGTCCGTCACTCACCCCTGGGGCGGGTCGGCGAGGCCGAGGACATCGCACACGCGGTCCTACACCTGGCCTCCGATGCCTCCTCGTTCACGACGGGTCAGATCCTCCGCCCCAACGGCGGCGTCGCCATGCCCTGGTAGCCCCTCGCGAGGACGCACCCGTCCCGCGCACCGAAAGCCCCGCCCCTCCCGCAGACGGGTCCACCCCGCCTCCGAACGCACCCCGCGCCCGGCGCCGCGACGAAGCCGCCACATGGACCGGCAGCAGGCTCAGCCCCCAGCCGCCCGCGGCCACCGCCCCTTCCACCGGCCCGGCGTCCGCGGGCATGAGCAGCAGGCGCAGCACCGCCCACCACCAGAGCCCTCCGGCCGCCAGCGCGACCGCGCCCAGCGCGAGCGTCACCAGCGGAACCCGTCGCCGTACCATGGCCGCCTCCTGCCGTCGACGCTAGACCGGCAGGATCACCCTGCGGGAGGGCGCACCGAGGCAGTCCCGGCGCACGCCCTACGCCCTCCACCATGCACGCCACACCGGAACCCGGCATCTCAGACGAACAAACTCAAAATTCTCAAGAAAGCCGCACACCCCCCGGCCCGGGCACACCGCCGGCCCGCCGCCCACCCGCGACCCGCCACACACCCCACCCCCGACCCCACCCCCGACCCCACCCCCGACCCCATCCCCCCAAAAAAAGGAAAAGACCCCGGCCGCCACCCCGCAGGGCATACGACCGGGGCCTCGCCCCACGTGCTTTCGTTCGGTTCAGGCGGCGACGACGTTGACCGCTTCCGTGGGCGCCTTGATGGTCACCCGCTCGGTGGGCACACCCGCCACCGACGTCACCGACACCGAATTGAGCCTCGGGCGCACCGGTGTAGGCACCGGTTCGCTCGACGCTGCCGACTCGGCCAGTTCGGCGAGCGACAGCTCGTCGCTCACTTCGCGCATGAGCTCGGACATCCGTACGTCCAGCGCGTCGCAGATCGCGGAGAGCAGCTCGGAGGAAGCCTCCTTCTGCCCCCGCTCCACCTCGGAGAGATAGCCGAGCGAGACTCGGGCGGACGAGGAGACTTCGCGCAGAGTACGGCCCTGGCGCTGGCGCTGCCGACGCAGCACGTCACCCAGCAGGCGACGGAGCAGAATCATCGGTGGCTCCCTCCTCGGACCGCGTAGCCGCATCCTTCACGCCCCACCGTACCGCCTCGGGCTGCGGCCGTGCGGGGAGCGATGTCGTGTTCACTCAGGGCTGCAAACATCAATTCCCCCCGTTGTGTTCCGTATCCTGTGCCCGCGCATTTCCCGAGAGTTCCTCAAGGAGCAGTTCCAACACGCTCCGTACGCTCTCTTTACGGATGTCCGCGCGGTCGCCGTTCAACCTCAACGAGACCACTTTCCCCGCCCGGGCGCCGGTCGCGGCCGGCCCGGCGACCGCCACGTAGACGGTTCCGACGGCCTGTCCGTCCTGCGGGTCGGGTCCTGCGACGCCCGTCGTCGAGATGCCCCAGTCGGCACCGAGCCGGTCCCGCACACCGGCCGCCATCTGCAGCGCGACCTCCGGGTCCACCGCCCCGCGCTCGGCGAGGAGGGCCCGGTCGACGCCGAGGAGCTCGTGCTTGAGGGCCGTCGCGTACGCCGTGACCGACCCGCGGAAGGACGCCGAGGCTCCCGGTACTCCGGTGAGCTCGGCGGCCACCAGACCACCCGTGAGCGACTCCGCGGCGGCCAGCGTGTGATCACGCTCCGCGAGCAGGGCCAGCACCCGGGCGGCCTCGGTCATCGCGTCGACGTCTCCGGCCGGGCCGCCGCGCGCTCCGCGGCGAGCCCCCTGCGCCGGAGGACGACCGCCTGTCGCACATAGTCCAGACCGGTGACGACCGTCAGCACGACGGCCACCGTCATCACCCAGAAGCGCAGGGTGGCCAGCGGGCCGGTGAGCATCAGCACGTACATGCCGACCGCCGTGCCCTGCGCGAGCGTCTTCATCTTGCCGCCGCGGCTGGCCGGGATGACCCCGTGCCGGATGACCCAGAACCGCATCAGGGTGATCCCCAGCTCGCGGGCGAGGATGACCCCGGTGACCCACCAGGGCAGGTCCCCGAGGGAGGAGAGGCAGACGAGTCCGGCCGCCATGATCGCCTTGTCGGCGATCGGGTCGGCGATCTTCCCGAAGTCGGTGACCAGGTTGTACGCACGGGCCAGGTGCCCGTCGAAGACGTCCGTGATCATGGCCACCGCGAACGCCGCCCAGGCCCAGGCCCGCCACACGGGGTCGTGTCCGCCGTCCTGGAGGAGCAGCACCACGAAGCCCGGCACGAGCACGAGCCGGATCATGGTGAGGATGTTCGCGATGTTCCACAGGCTGGCCTGGTTGACGGCCGCCGTGCCCAGCTTGCCGCGGGGCGCCGGCCTACCGGTCCCGCCCGTCGCGGATGCCGGGACTCCGGTCATCTGCCTGCCTCCTCGAAAAGACACTCGGCCACCAGGTCGACGCCCTCCGTGCCGACGACCTTCGCACTGACCATACGGCCCGGGGCCAGGTCGGGGCTCGTACCGTCGGCGGTGGTGAGAACCACCTGGCCGTCCGTCTCGGGCGCCTGGTGGGCGGCGCGGCCGATCCAGCCGTCCTCCTCGTCGAGGGTCTCGACGAGTACCTCCAGGGTCTCTCCGAGTCGCTCCTCGGCGCGCTGCGCGGTGAGCTCCTCGGCGAGCCGGGAGAGGTGGGCGAGCCGCTGGTCGACGACTTCCTGGTCGAGCTTGTGCTCGTACGTGGCGGCCTCGGTGCCGTCCTCGTCGGAGTAGCCGAAGACGCCGATGGCGTCGAGCCTGGCGTGGGTGACGAAGCGTTCCAGCTCGGCGAAGTCCGCCTCGGTCTCGCCGGGGAAGCCGACGATGAAGTTGGAGCGGGCACCGGCCGTCGGGGCCTTGGAGCGGATGGTCTCCAGGAGCTCCAGGAAGCGGTCGGTGTCGCCGAAGCGGCGCATGGCCCGCAGGACGTCCGGGGCGCTGTGCTGGAAGGAGAGGTCGAAGTAGGGCACGACCTTGTCGGTGGAGGTGAGGACGTCGATCAGCCCCGGCCGCATCTCGGCGGGCTGGAGGTAGCTGACGCGGACGCGCTCGATGCCGTCGACGGCGGCGAGCTCGGGCAGCAGGCTCTCCAGGAGCCGGATGTCGCCGAGGTCCTTGCCGTAGGAGGTGTTGTTCTCGGAGACCAGCATGACCTCCTTGACGCCCTGCTCGGCGAGCCAGCGCGTCTCGTTCAGCACGTCCGAGGGACGGCGCGAGACGAAGGAGCCGCGGAAGGAGGGGATGGCGCAGAAGGAGCAGCGGCGGTCGCAGCCGGAGGCGAGCTTCACCGAGGCGACGGGGCTGGTGTCGAGCCGACGGCGGAGCGGGGCGCGGGGGCCCGAGGCGGGCGCGAGGCCCTCGGGGAGGTCGGCGGGGGCGTCGACGGGCTCCTCGGCGGCGTCGCCGTGTCCCGGCAGGGCGACGGCCGCGGCCGCCTCCTGGCGCTCGACGGGCGAGAGCGGCAGCAGCTTGCGCCGGTCACGCGGGGTGTGGGCCTCGACACTGCCACCGTTGAGGATGGTCTGGAGGCGGTTGGAGATGTCGGCGTAGTCGTCGAAGCCCAGGACGCCGTCGGCTTCCGGGAGGGCTTCGGCGAGCTCCTTGCCGTACCGCTCGGCCATGCAGCCGACGGCGACGACGGCCTGGGTCTTGCCGTGGTCCTTCAGATCATTGGCTTCGAGCAGGGCGTCGACGGAGTCCTTCTTGGCGGCCTCGACGAATCCGCAGGTGTTGACGACTGCGACATCCGCGTCTTCGGCGTTCTCGACGAGCTCCCAGCCGTCCGCTGCCAAGCGGCCTGCGAGCTCCTCCGAGTCCACCTCGTTACGGGCGCAGCCAAGAGTGACAAGGGCGACGGTACGGCGTTCGGGCATGGACTCAAGACTACTTCGTCCCGGCCGTTCCCCCGTCGCACAGGGTTCACCTGCGCGACGGAGGTCACATCAGGGGCGGGGCGGGCGGCTCAGCCGGCCTCGGGGTCGCCCTTGGTGTAGGTCAGTCGCTCGACCTGACCGGATTCGAACTTGTCTTCGACCTTCTTGCCGTTCACGTAGAGCTCGATCGCGCCGGCGTTGCCGAGGACCAGGTCGATGCGCTCGTCGTCCTGGTAGGTCTTGGACTCGCCCTTGAGGAGGAGGCCGTCGAAGAGCAGCTTGCCGTCGTGGGCCTTGGCCGAGATCCAGCTCTTGTCGTCGACGGCGGTGAGCTTGACCGTCACCTTGTCCTGGGGGACGGCGGCGATCGCGCTCTCGGTGGGCTTCGGGACGACGGGCTTGACCGGCTTCGGCTTGGCGACCGAGGTGGCCTGCTCCGGCGCGGGGGCGGGACCGCCGTCGGCCGCGCTGGTCCCCTTCGGGGCCTCGTTCCCGTTGAACATCGTGAAGCCGACGAAACCGACGACGGCGACGATGGCCGCGACCATCGCGGCGGTCCAGTTGGGCCGGCGGGGTTCGGGGCGGATACGTTCCGCCTCGAAGAGCGGGGCGGCGGGGGTGGGCGCGGGACGGCCACCGTGCTCGGCGTCGTACTGCTCGATCAGCGCGGCCGGATCGAGCCCGACGGCGCGCGCGAGGGTACGGATGTGGCCGCGGGCGTAGACGTCGCCGCCACAGCGCGAGAAGTCGTCCTCTTCGATCGCGTGCACGATCGGAATCCGGACACGGGTGGAGGCACTGACCTCTTCGACGGTGAGACCGGCGGCGATGCGTGCCTGCTGGAGAGCGCGACCGATCGCGTCCCGGTCGTCTGCCGGGAACGTCCGGTCGTCTTCGGGGGAGTTGCCGATGGACACGAGAGCGCCTTTCGAGCGTGTAGCCACCTGCTGGACGTTCAGTCTATGGGTGGTACGAAAGGGTGGGGCAACCGGGCGGGTGCTGTTTGTACGCCATGAGGCTGGGACTTCCTTCTGTCCCACCGTCCAACTTGACGTACGGCCAGGGGAAACGGTTGCCCACCGTTCCCTTACGAGTGAGTCTCGGCCCGGTCTCGATCGGGTACGGCAACGGGGTTCGGGGCCCCGCCCCCGCGGCGGGGGCTCCCGCTCCCCGCCGACCGCGTACCCCGCTTCCCGTCCGCTACGCCCCCGACTCCCCCCGGATCACGGCCAGCACGCCGTCCAGTTCGTCGGGCTTCACCAGGACGTCGCGCGCCTTCGAACCCTCGCTGGGCCCGACGATGTTCCGCGACTCCATCAGGTCCATCAGCCGGCCGGCCTTCGCGAAGCCGACGCGGAGCTTGCGCTGGAGCATCGAGGTGGAGCCGAACTGCGTGGAGACGACCAGCTCGGCCGCCTGGCACAGCAGGTCGAGGTCGTCGCCGATGTCCTCGTCGATCTCCTTCTTCTGCCGCTGGCCGACGGTGACGTCCTCCCGGAACACCGGGGTCATCTGGTCCTTGCAGTGCTGAACGACGGCCGCGACCTCGGCCTCGGTGACGAACGCGCCCTGCATGCGGACGGGCTTGTTGGCGCCCATCGGCAGGAAGAGGCCGTCACCCTTGCCGATCAGCTTCTCGGCGCCGGGCTGGTCGAGGATGACCCGGCTGTCGGCGAGCGAGGAGGTGGCGAAGGCCAGCCGCGAGGGCACGTTCGCCTTGATGAGACCGGTGACGACGTCCACGGAAGGCCGCTGGGTGGCGAGCACCAGATGGATGCCGGCCGCTCGGGCCAACTGGGTGATCCGGACGATCGAGTCCTCGACGTCCCTGGGCGCGACCATCATCAGGTCGGCCAGCTCGTCGACGATCACCAGGAGGTACGGGTAGGGGTTGAGCTCGCGCTCGCTGCCCTCGGGCAGCTTGATCTTGCCGTCCCGGATCGCCTGGTTGAAGTCGTCGATGTGCCGGTAGCCGAACGCGGCCAGGTCGTCGTAGCGGAGGTCCATCTCCTTCACCACCCACTGGAGCGCCTCGGCGGCCCGCTTGGGGTTGGTGATGATGGGCGTGATCAGGTGCGGGATGCCCTCGTAGGCGGTGAGTTCGACCCGCTTGGGGTCGACGAGCACCATCCGGACGTCCTCGGGAGTCGCCCTTATCATGATCGACGTGATCAGGCAGTTGATGCACGAGGACTTTCCGGAGCCCGTGGCACCGGCGACCAGGACGTGCGGCATCTTCGCCAGGTTGGCCATCTCGTAGCCGCCCTCGACGTTCTTGCCGAGCGCGACCAGCATCGGATGGTCGTCCTCCGCCGCGGCCGCGAGCCGCAGCACGTCGCCGAGGTTGACCATCTCGCGGTCGCTGTTCGGGATCTCGATGCCGACCGCGGACTTGCCGGGGATCGGCGAGATGATCCGCACGTCCGGCGAGGCCACGGCGTACGCGATGTTCTTGGTGAGGGCCGTGATCTTCTCGACCTTCACGGCGGGGCCGAGCTCGACCTCGTACCGCGTGACCGTCGGGCCGCGGGTGAAGCCGGTGACGGCCGCGTCGACCTTGAACTCGGTGAAGACGTTGGAGAGCGCGTCCACGACGGCGTCGTTGGCGGCGCTGCGGGTCTTGCCCGGCCCGCCGCGCTCCAGGAGGTCGAGCGAGGGCAGCGCGTACGTGATGTCGCCGGCGAGCTGGAGCTGCTCCGCCCGGGGCGGCAGGTCGGTCGGCTCGGGCGCCGGCTTGGTCAGATCGGGTACGCCTCCGCCGGCGCGCTGATCACCCCCGCGCGCGGGCGGTACGGGCGCCGCCTTCCCGGCCCTGTCCGCCGCCTTCCCGGCCTTCTCCGCGGCGCCCGCGGCGACGGCGGCGTCCCGGTCGGCGGTGATGTCCCTGGTCAGGTCGGCGACGATCGGCGACGGCGGCATGCCGTTCAGGACCGCGCCGTCGAGCGCGGCGGCCGCGGCCGCGGCGACGTCCACCGGGTCCATGCCCGGGTCGAAGCCGGGCGCGTCGGCGGAGCGGCGCCCGGACCGGCCGCGCCGCTCCAGCATGTCCGCCTCGGCCCGGTCCACGTCGTACGGCTCGGCGGGGCCGGAGGCGCGCCGGCGGGGACGGGTGGGGCGGGCGGGCTGCCGACCGGCGTCCCGCCAGTCCTCGTCGTACCCCTCCCGGCCCTCGTACTCCTCGGCGTCCGCCGGGTCGTACGCGGGTTCGACGATGCCGAGCCTGGCGCCGAGGGCGCGCAGCCGCTGCGGGATCGCGTTGACCGGGGTGGCGGTCACCACGAGCAGGCCGAAGACGGTGAGCAGCACCAGCATCGGTACGGCGAGGACCTCGCCCATCATGAAGACGAGGGGCTGCGAGGCGGCCCAGCCGATGAGGCCTCCGGCGTCCTGCATGGCCGCGCTGCCGTCGCCGCGTCCCGGCGAACCGCAGGCGATGTGGACCTGGCCGAGGACGCCGATGACGAGGGCGGAGAGGCCGATGCTGATCCGGCCGTTGGCCTCGGGCCGCTCCGGGTAGAGGATCAGCCGGATGCCGATCGCGCCGAGCAGCAGCGGCACCAGCAGGTCGAGGCGGCCGAAGGAACCGGTCACCAGCATCTCGACGAGGTCGCCGACCGGGCCGCGCAGGTTGGACCAGGTGCCGGCGGCGACGATCAGGGCGAGGCCGAGGAGGAGCAGCGCGAGCCCGTCCTTGCGGTGGGCCGGGTCGAGGCCCTTGGCACCACGCCCTATCCCCCGGAACAGCGCGCCCACCCCGTGGGCGACGCCGAGCCAGGCACCGCGCGCGAGCCGGTAGACACCACCGGTGGGCGACGGGGCCGGCCGGGGAGCGGCCTTCTTCGCGGCCGTCTTCCGCGCGGGAGCGCGCTTGGCGGGTGCGGCCTTCTTCGCCGGCGCCTTCTTGGCGGGCGGTTTGACGGGGGGCTTCGCGGGTGCCGCTTTCTTCGCGGCGCCCGTCGTACGACCGGCGCGCGGCTTCGCGGCGCCCGCCGTGCCCTGGGAACCCTTGCCGGACGTACGTGAAGCCATGGTGCTGAGGTTACCGGTGAAGCTACGGGCTGTCCGCCTCACCCGATCGTGTCGCCCGTGCCGGGGCACGATGCTGACGCCCGATCACGGCGAACCGCAGCGTGGTGACGGTCTGTCAGCTCTGGGCGGGCAACGTGGGGGCGGCGCCGGTGCCGGGCTCCAGCGCGTCCAGGGCCCGGCGCAGCCCGGTGAGCTTGCGCTCCAGGTGCGCGGCGGTGGCGACGGCCGCCGCGTCGGCGGAGTCGTCGTCGAGCTGCTTCGACAGCGCCTCGGCCTGCTCCTCGACCGCCGCGAGACGGGCGGAGAGTTCGGCGAGCAGGCCCGCGGCCTCCTTGCCCCGGCCGCCCTCGCCGCCGCCCTCCAACTGCAGCCGCAGCAGGGCGGCCTGCTCGCGCAGCTTGCAGTTCTTCATGTAGAGCTCGACGAAGACCGAGACCTTGGCGCGCAGCACCCACGGGTCGAACGGCTTGGAGATGTAGTCGACCGCGCCGGCCGCGTACCCGCGGAACGTGTGGTGGGGGCCGTGGTTGATGGCGGTGAGGAAGATGATCGGGATGTCCCGGGTCCGCTCGCGCCGCTTGATGTGCGCGGCGGTCTCGAAACCGTCCATTCCCGGCATCTGGACGTCGAGCAGGATGACCGCGAAGTCGTCCGTCAACAGCGCCTTGAGCGCTTCCTCCCCGGACGATGCCCGCACCAGCGTCTGATCGAGCGCGGAGAGAATGGCCTCCAGCGCCAGCAGATTCTCCGGCCGGTCATCGACCAGGAGGATCTTGGCCTTCTGCACCATGCCCCGTCCTCCTCGTCCCGGCAGTGGCTCGCCCCGGCTCCCGGAACCGGGGGAAGCACCGGGCGCCGCCCCAGAAGACGACTCCCTAGCGCCGTCCGTCCTTGTGCCGGTCATCGTAGCCGCACCCCGCCCGTCGCCACACCCTGTCACCGCGATGTCACTGTGCACGTAGCAGAAACGCGGTGGGAGACCAGAAGGTTCCCCGTATCCCGCCCTTTCACACGCCCGTGGCGACGTTCCGTCAGCGGGGCCCCGAGGGCCCGCGCGGAGCACCGCGCGGACCCCCGACCGGGGTCACTCCCCCCGCATCCACTGCTCCATGACGGACAGCAGGTGATCGGGGTCGACCGGCTTCGTCACATAGGCCGAGGCGCCCGACTCGATCGCCTTCTCCTTGTCGCCCTTCATCGCCTTCGCCGTCAGGGCGATGATCGGCAGCCCGGCGAACTGCGGCATCCGCCGGATCGCGGTCGTCGTCGCGTACCCGTCCATCTCCGGCATCATGATGTCCATCAGGACGACCGTCACGTCGTCGTTCTGCTCCAGGACCTCGATGCCCTCCCGCCCGTTCTCCGCGTACAGCACCGCGAGGCCGTGCTGCTCCAGGACGCTGGTGAGCGCGAAGACGTTGCGGATGTCGTCGTCGACGATGAGGACCCGCTCGCCGGAGAAGTTGAACGTACGGCGCGGCTCGACCTCCATCTCCGGCTCCGCCCGGTCCGGCGCGTGCTGCTGGCCGGGCTGCCCCGGCACCGCGGTCCGCGCCCCGTTCGCGTCCGCCGCGGCCTTGCGCCGGTGCCGGAACAGCGCCCCGGCCCCGGACCGCGCCTCGGTCCGCACGGGCGGCGGCGGGAAGTGCGGGAACGAGTGGGTCGCCCCGCCCGTCCCCTCCTCGGTGTCCTGCTGCGGGTCCTCCGCGTCGGCCGACCCCTGCCCGTAGCCGTGCGACGGGAGCTCGGTCGGGCTCAGCGGCAGGTAGAGCGTGAAGGTCGAGCCGCGGCCCGGCTCGCTCGCCGCGAAGATCTCACCGCCGAGCAGCCGCGCGATCTCCCGGCTGATCGAGAGCCCCAGCCCCGTACCGCCGTACTTGCGGCTCGTCGTGCCGTCGGCCTGCTTGAACGCCTCGAAGATGACCCGCATCTTGCCGGCCGCGATGCCGATCCCGGTGTCGGTCACCGAGAACGCGATGAGCGCGGCCTCCGGGTCCCGCAGCGAACCGGCCTCCAGGAGCTGTTCGCGGATCGACTGCGGCACGTCCGCGCCGGCCGGCCGGATCACCAGCTCCACCGCGCCCGTGTCGGTGAACTTCACCGCGTTGGAGAGGAGGTTGCGCAGCACCTGGAGCAGCCGCTGCTCGTCGGTGTGGAGCGTGGCCGGCAGCTCGGGCGAGACCCGCACCGAGAAGTCGAGCCCCTTCTCCGCCGTCAGCGGCCGGAAGGTGGCCTCGACGTAGTCGACGAGCTGGACGAGCGCGATCCGGGTCGGCGACACGTCCATCTTGCCCGCCTCGACCTTGGACAGGTCGAGGATGTCGTTGATCAGCTGGAGCAGGTCCGAACCGGCCCCGTGGATGGTCTCCGCGAACTCGACCTGCTTCGGCGTCAGATTGGTCTCGGCGTTGTCCGCGAGCAACTTGGCCAGGATCAGCAGCGAGTTGAGCGGGGTGCGCAGCTCGTGCGACATGTTGGCCAGGAACTCCGACTTGTAGCGCATGGAGACCGCGAGCTGCTCGGCGCGCTCCTCCAGGACCTGCCGGGCCTCCTCGATCTCGGTGTTCTTCACCTCGATGTCGCGGTTCTGCCGGGCGAGCAGCTCCGCCTTCTCCTCCAGCTCCAGGTTGGAGCCCTGGAGCTCCTTCTGCCGGTGCTCCAGCTCGGCCGACCGCTCCTTGAGCTGCTCGGTGAGCTCCTGCGACTGCTGGAGCAGCACCTCGGTCTTGGTGTTGACGCTGATCGTGTTGACGGTGGTGGCGATCAACTCGGCGATCTGGTTGAGGAAGTCCCGCTGGATCTGCGCGAACGGCTGGAACGAGGCCAGCTCGATCACGCCGAGCACCTTGCCCTCGAAGAGCACCGGAAGCACGATCACATGCGCGGGCGAGGCCTCCCCGAGCCCCGACGAGATCTTCAGATAGCCCGGCGGCACGTTGACCTGGATGGTCCGCTTCTCCTCGGCGGCCGTCCCGATGAGCGTCTCGCCGGGGCGGAACGACGTCGGCATGGACCCGGTGGAGTACCCGTAACTCCCGCGCATCCGCAGCTCGTACGAGCCGTCGCCCTCACCGACGAGTTCGGCGTCGCTGTGGCCGTGGCCGGTCGGCATGGCGACGAAGAAGGCGCCGTGCTGCGCCGAGACCACCGGCGTCAGCTCGCTCATGATGAGCGAGGCCACGTCGTCGAGGTCCCGGCGGCCCTGCATGAGGCCGGAGATGCGGGCCAGGTTGCTCTTGAGCCAGTCCTGCTCGTCGTTGGCGAGCGTGGTGTCGCGCAGGTTGGCGATCATCGTGTTGATGTTGTCCTGGAGCGCCTGGATCTCACCGGCCGCGTCCACGCCGTCGATCTTGACGTTGAGGTCGCCGCGGGTCACCGCGGTGGCGACGGCCGCGATGGCCCGCACCTGCCGGGTGAGGTTCCCCGCCATCTCGTTCACGGACTCGGTGAGGTCGCTCCAGGTGCCCTCCACGTCCCGGACCCGGGCCTGACCGCCGAGCTGCCCGTCGGTGCCCACCTCCCGGGCCACGCGCGTGACCTCCTCGGCGAAGTTCGACAGCTGGTCGACCATCGTGTTGATGGTGTTCTTCAGCTCCTGGATCTCACCGCGCGCGTCGATGTCGATCTTCTTCGTCAGGTCGCCCTTGGCGATGGCGGTGGTGACGGCGGCGATCTGCCGCACCTGACCGGTGAGGTTGTCGGCCATCGAGTTCACCGACTCGGTCAGGTCCTTCCAGGTGCCGGAGACGCCCGGCACCCGGGCCTGGCCGCCCAGCTCGCCCTCCGTGCCCACCTCGCGGGCCACCCGCGTGACCTCGTCCGCGAAGGACGACAGGGTCGTCACCATCGTGTTGACGGTCTCGGCGAGTTCGGCGACCTCGCCGCGCGCCTCGACCGTCACCTTCTTCGTCAGGTCGCCGTTGGCGACCGCCGCCGACACCCGGGAGATGTTCCGCACCTGGCTGGTCAGGTTGTTGGCCATCAGGTTGACGTTGTCGCTGAGGTCCTTCCACGTACCCGTGACACCGCGCACGCGTGCCTGGCCGCCGAGGATGCCCTCCGTACCCACCTCGCGGGCCACGCGCGTGACCTCGTCCGCGAAGTTCGACAGCTGGTCGACCATCGTGTTGACGGTCGTCACCAGCTCCAGGATCTCGCCCCGGGCGTCGACCGTGATCTTCTTCGACAGGTCGCCCATGGCGACGGCCGTGGTGACCTCGGCGATGTTCCGCACCTGGATGGTGAGGTTGTTCGCCATGAAGTTCACCGACTGGGTGAGGTCCTTCCAGGTGCCGGAGACCCCCTGCACCTCGGCCTGACCGCCCAGCATGCCCTCGGTGCCCACCTCGCGGGCCACCCTGGTCACCTGCTCGGCGAAGTTCGAGAGCTGGTCCACCATCGTGTTGAGGGTGTTCTTCAGCTCCAGGATCTCGCCGCGCGCGTCCACGTCGATCTTCTGCGACAGGTCACCCCGCGCCACCGCGGTGGCGACCTGCGCGATGTTGCGGACCTGGGTGGTCAGGTTCCCGGCCATGCCGTTCACCGAGTCCGTCAGGTCGCGCCACACACCGGCCACGCCCGGCACCTGCGCCTGACCGCCGAGGCGCCCGTCCGTTCCCACCTCGCGGGCGACCCGGGTCACCTGGTCCGCGAAGGCGGAGAGCTGGTCGACCATCGTGTTGATGGTGTTCTTCAGCTCCAGGATCTCGCCGCGCGCGTCCACGTCGATCTTCTGCGACAGGTCACCCCGCGCCACCGCCGTCGTCACCTGGGCGATCTGCCGCACCTGTGACGTCAGGTTGCCGGCCATGAAGTTCACGGAGTCCGTGAGCTCCCGCCACCGGCCGGAGACGCCGTCCACGCGGGCCTGCCCGCCGAGCCGGCCCTCCGTGCCCACGTCCCGGGCCATCCGCGTCACCTGGTCCGCGAACGACGACAGCTGGGACACCATCGTGTTGACGGTGTTCTTCAGCTCCAGCATCTCGCCGGCCACGTCGACCGTGACCTTCTGCGACAGGTCACCGTTGGCCACCGCCGTCGTCACCTGCGCGATGTCCCGCACCTGACCGGTCAGGTTGCGGAAGGCCGTGTTCACCGAGTCGGTGAGGTCCTTCCACGTGCCCGCCGCGCCCGGCACCTCGGCCTGGCCGCCGAGCAGACCCTCGACGCCGACCTCGCGCGCCACCCGGGTCACCTCGGAACCGAAGGCCGACAGCTGGTCCACCATCGTGTTGACGGTGTTCTTCAGCTCCAGCATCTCGCCGGCCACATCGACCGTGACCTTCTGCGACAGGTCACCGTTGGCCACCGCCGTCGTCACCTGCGCGATGTCCCGCACCTGCGTGGTGATGTTCCGGAAGACCGTGTTGACGGAGTCCGTGAGGTCCTTCCACGTCCCCGCCGCCCCCGGCACCTGCGCCTGACCGCCGAGCAGACCCTGCGCGCCGACCTCGCCCGACACACGGGTCACCTCGTCGGCGAACGTCCGCAGCGTCTCGGTCATCTGGTTGATGGTGTCCGCGAGTTGCGCGATCTCACCGCGCGCGGAGACCCGCACCTTCTGCGACAGATCGCCGTTGGCGACCGCGGTCGTCACCTCGGCGATCCCTCTCACCTGATTGGTGAGGTTGCCCGCCATCGTGTTGACGGAATCGGTCAGGTCCTTCCACACACCGGCGACCCCGGCCACCTCGGCCTGCCCGCCGAGCTCGCCCTCCGTACCCACCTCACGGGCGACCCGGGTCACCTCGGACGAGAACGACGACAGCTGGTCGACCATCCGGTTGACGGTGTTCTTCAGCTCCAGCATCTCGCCGGCCACGTTCGCCGTGACCTTCTGCGACAGATCGCCGTCCGCGACCGCCGTCGTCACCAGCGCGATGTCCCGCACCTGCGCCGTCAGCCGGTTCGCCATCGTGTTGACCGAGTCCGTGAGGTCCTTCCACGAACCGGACACCCCGCGCACCTGCGCCTGCCCGCCCAGCTTGCCGTCGGTACCCACCTCGACGGCGACCCTGGTCACCTCGGACGCGAACACCGACAGCTGGTCGACCAGGTTGTTGGCGGTACGCGCGACCTTCAGGAACTCCCCCCGCAAGGGCCGCACGGTCCCGTCGGCACCCTCCGAACGCAGGTCCATC
This sequence comes from Streptomyces sp. LMG1-1-1.1, assembly GCF_040815545.1. Taxonomy (NCBI): domain Bacteria; kingdom Bacillati; phylum Actinomycetota; class Actinomycetes; order Kitasatosporales; family Streptomycetaceae; genus Streptomyces; species Streptomyces sp. LMG1-1-1.1. The sequence continues at coordinate 77,708 of NZ_JBFPNH010000039.1, forward strand.
CGCTGGTCCAGGTCACCCTCGGCCACCGCCGAGAGGACCCGCCCCACCTCGGACACCGGCCGGGCGAGATCGTCGACGAGCGCGTTCGCGGCCTCGATCGCCGCCGCCCACGCCCCCTCGCTGGCCCCGGCTTCGAGGCGCTCCGACAGCTTGCCCTCGCGCCCCACCACCCTCCGGACCCGGGACAGCTCCCCCGTCACGTGCATCTGCCGGTCGGCGACCTCGTTGAACACGGCGGAGATCTCCGCCATGACCCCGTCACCGGACGCCGTCAGCCGCTTACGGAAATTGCCGTCCCGCATCGACACCAGCGCGGCCAACAGCCGCTCGAGCGCCGCCGCGTCCACCTGCACCGTCCCCCCACGGGAACGTCCGCCCCTCGCGCGCGTGCCACTACCGCCGCCACGCCGCGCCGCCGTGCCAGACTCCACCGTGTCCCTCCCAAAGGGGGTCGACCGTACCGCTCCGGCTTTCGCCGGTAGCCTGCCCAGTGTTTCACCGCCACCGAACCAGGCGATAACAGTTCGGCAGCTTCGCACCGCGTCCCTACCCCCGGGGGGCGGAATCAGCGGTGACCGGCCTCCGCTCGGACAGTGAAGGTAAGTAACCTGGCTTCCGGCTGTCCAGCCGCCCCGGTCCGCCCGGCGGGGGCGGTGTGGAGTGCGCACGACCACCGGGCAGCGGGAGGGGCAGACCGAGCATGGCAGAGCCGGGCGTCGAGACGCGTACGAGGAGTGCTGTGATCACCGCGCGGGCGACTGCCAGCTTCGAGCCCGTCGGGCGGTCCGTCGCGGCCGCCCGCGCGTTCGTCAGGGACACCCTCCAGGGCTGGGGGCACCCCGAGCTCGTCGACGACGCCGTCGTCCTCACCAGCGAGCTCGTCACGAACGCCGTCATCCACGCCGGCACGTCGGCCGAGGTCCTGTGCCTCCGCTCCGACGACAGCATCCGCGTCGAGGTCGCCGACCGCTACCCGGAGCGCGAGATCCCCGTCCAGAGCGGCCGCTCCCTCGGCAACCCGGACCGCGAGAACGGCCGGGGCCTGCTGCTCTGCGCCGCCCTCGCCCACCGCTGGGGAGTCGACTACTCCCCCACCCGCAAGCACGTCTGGTTCCACCTCGACCTCGCCCAGCGCCCGGTGGGCACCCGCTCCGCCGGCCCGGTCCTCCCCGTCCCGCTCCTCCCGGTCGCCGACAGCCGCGTCCGTGTCGCCGTCGTGCAGATCGACGACGGCGGAGCCGTCACCGCCTGGAACGAGGACGCCGAGGAACTCTTCGGATACGGCTCCGAGCAGGTCACCGGCAAACCCCTCGGCGACCTCGCCGCCTGGCCCCACACCCCCGGCATCGGCACCGGCCTCGCGGAGGCACTGCGCCTCTCCCGCTGGGAGGGCACGTACGGCATCCGCTGCGCGGACGGCCGCGTCATCCCCGTCTACGCCTCGCACCTGCGGGTCCGAGACGCCCAGGGCGAGCCCTCCACCGTCTGCCTCCTGGTACGCGAGCACGAGCGCGCCGTCCTCCAGACCCCGCAGCGCCCCGCCGCCGACCCGGGCTCCGAGAGCCGCGCCGCCGACCCCTTCGAGGTCTTCATCGGCTCCCCGGCCCCCGACGACCTCGACGGCCTCCTCCAGCGCACGGTCGAACGCGCCCGCGACATGCTCGACGGCGACGCCGCCTTCCTCCTCCTCGCCACCGACGACGAGACGGAACTGGAGGTACGGGCGACCACCGGTCTCCCCGCCGCCCGCCAGCGCTTCGCCCGCGTCCCCGTCGAGACCGGCGCCAGCCGTTACGGCTCCGCCCGGATGCCCGCCGTCCACGAGGACCTGGCCGCCGTCCCCGGCGCCGTCCCGCTCCTGGAGGGCACCGGCATGCGCGCGGTGGTCACCGTCCCGCTCAAGGTCGAGGGCCGGCTCACCGGCTCTCTGGGCGTCGCCGCCGAGACCGCGAACCGCTACTCCAACGAGGAGGCCCTGCGCCTCCAGTTCGCCGCCGACCGCATCGCCCTCGCCGTCGAGTCCGCCCGCCTCGGCGAACTCGAACGCCTGCGGCGCGGCTCCCTCAGCTTCCTCGTCGAGGCCTCCGACCTCCTGGCCGGCACCCTCGACCGCGACCAGACCCTGGCCCTCATGGCCCAGATGACGGTCCCCACCCTCGCCACCTGGTGCGCGGTCTACACGATCGCCGACCAGTCCTCCGACCCGTACCTCTCGTACGTGCTCCACGAGGACGAGGACCGCATCGACGGCCTCAAGGACCTGCTCTCCTCCATCGCCCCGCCCGACCCGGTGGCGACCCTCGGCGCCCGCGTCTGGACCGCACCGGGCGACGCAGCCCACCGCGCCGCGCTGACCGCCTCGGTCCGCGCCCTCGACCACCCGGCGAGCCCGCTCTCCTCCGGCATCGACGTCACGCTGGCCACGGCCGGCACGGTCGCCGGCGAGACCGTCGTCCTGCCCCTGGTCGCCCGCAACCGGGTGATCGGCATGCTGACGCTCGGCCGCCCCTCCGATGACCACTTCCGCCAGGAGATCCTGGAGCTCGCCGAGGACCTCTCGCGCCGGGCCGCCCTCGCCCTGGACAACGCCCGCCTCTACTCCGAGCGCGTGGCGATCAGCCAGTCCCTCCAGCGCAGCCTCCTCCCGCCCGGTCTCCCCGAGATCCCGGGCGTCGAGGTCGACGTCGTCTACCGCGCCGCCGGCGAGGGCAACGAGGTCGGCGGCGACTTCTACGACCTCTTCCCCATCCGCGACGGCGCCTACGGGTTCGCCATCGGCGACGTCTGCGGTACGGGCCCCCAGGCCGCGGCCGTCACGGGCCTCGCCCGCCACGCCCTGCGCCTCCTGGCCCGCGAGGGCTTCGGCGGCCCGGCCGTCCTGGAACGCCTCAACGCGGCGATCCTCGACGAGGGCGACCGCAGCCGCTTCCTCACCCTCCTCTACGGCGAGATGCGCCCGCAGCCGGACGGCTCCGCGATCCTCAAGGTGGTCTGCGCCGGCCATCCTCTCCCGCTGCGCCTCCGCCCCGACGGCACGGTCGAACCCGCGGCGGAACCCCAGCCGCTCCTCGGCGTCATGGACGACCTGGAGCTGTACGAGCAGACCATCACCCTCGACCCCGGCGACGTCCTCCTCTGCGTCACGGACGGCGTGACGGAACGCCGCGAGGGCACCCGGATGCTCGGCGACGACGGCCTCGCCGAAGTCCTCAAGACCTGTACGGGCCTCACGGCCGGCGCGGTCGCCTCCCGCATCCTCCGCGCCGTCGAGCGCTTCGCCCAGGCCCCCGCCTCCGACGACATGGCCATCCTCGCCATGCGCCTCCGCGAGCCCGACCCCCACTGATCCCAGCCCCGGCGATTCCCTCCCGAAAGGGGGTCGCCGGGCCCACCGGTGTCCCGTCCCCGGAACGCAAAAAAGGCCCCCGCCATGAGGCGGGGGCCTTTTTTTCGGAGCCCTTTAACGGAATCGAACCGTTGACCTTCTCCTTACCATGGAGACGCTCTACCGACTGAGCTAAAAGGGCGGGTGTTCGGCGGCGTCCTACTCTCCCACAGGGTCCCCCCTGCAGTACCATCGGCGCTGAAAGGCTTAGCTTCCGGGTTCGGAATGTAACCGGGCGTTTCCCTAACGCTATGACCACCGAAACTCTATGA
>NZ_JBFPNH010000040.1:0-72167 GCF_040815545.1 Streptomyces sp. LMG1-1-1.1
CCCTGCGCCGGCACCGGCGCGGCCGGCGGTGCGAGCGGGTTCGCCGGAGCGGCGCCCGGCCGCGGCGTGGCCGGGTCGAGACGGGGAGCCACGGCGGTCGGCGGCAGCGCGCTGCCGCCCTTCATCAGCGCGGTCGGCGCGTCGGCCCCCACCGCGGGCGGCGGGGTGTCCTCGTCGTCCGTGCCCGACAACGGCGGCGCGAACACGGTCGCCGGCAACGGCACCGCCCCGTCCGCACCCCCGGAACTGGCGTTCGCGTCCACCCACGGGCTACTGCCCGACGGCGAAGCCGGAGGGGCGACCGGCGCCGGAGCGGGGACGGGCGCGGGCGCGGGGACGGGCGCGGGAGCGGGCGGAGCCGGCGGCGCGACGGGCGCGTCCTGCACCGCGGGGGCCGCGGGGGCCACCGGCACGGAAGCCGCGGGGGCCGCGGGCGCGGAAGCCGCGGGAGCCGCAGGGGCCGCGGGCGCGGAAGCCGGCACCCCGTCCATCGCCGTCGGCTCGTACGCGGGACCGGACTCCCCGGCGCCGCCTCCAGAGCAGGCACCGACACCGGCACCGACGCCGATCCCGACGCCCTCGCTCGCGTCCACCCCCGACAGCGCCACCGAAGCCGAAGGCACCGCGTCCGCCGCGCCCACCGCCTCCGACGAGTCGTCCGCAGGAGTCGACGAACCGCCGGTCTCCTGCGAGGCGTTCGGTCCGTTGGGGAGGCCGATCTTGTCGGCCGCGTCCTGGAGCCACTCGGGCGGGCTCAGCAGGAACGACGTCTGGTTGAGGTCGATACGGGCCGCGGGCACGGCCGCCTGGGCCGGGACGTCGTCGGCGGAGCCGTACTCCTCCTCGTACCGGCGGATCACCTCGCCCACCGGCAGTCCGGGCCACAGCGTCGCCTCGCCGCTGTCCCGGGCGATCACGAGCCGCTGGCGGCCGCCGTCGGACGTGGGGCCGCCCTCGCGGTCCTCCGCCCACACGACGAAGCCCAGCTCGAACTCCCGTACCCGCACCTCGCGGTGCTGGTAGGACGGCAGTTCGCCGTTGATCCACTCCTCGGCGCGCTCCTGCGCCTGCGCGAACGTCACCACAGCCAGCTCACTCCCCTACCGGGACCACGGGCACGGCACGCGCGAAGCCACCGTCCACCATCAGGTTCGCCACCGTCTCCAGCTCCGGCGGATTGCCCGCGAGCCGCTGGAGGAACGCGTCGAAGTCCGCGCCGCACGGCAGCAGCAGCCGCTCCACGCGCTCCGCCACGGACCAGCCCGCCGCCACCTCGCCGGAGTCCCGCGCGTCGTCGTACGCGCAGAACCACACCGAACCGACCGCCTGACCGCGCACCTTCACCGCGATCAGACCGCCCTGGACGAAGGCGACGCCCAGATAGTCCTTCGTCAGGTGGTCGCGCAGACACTTGTTGACGTAGACGAGGTCGTTGACACCCGCCTCCTCGCGCACCGTGAAGAACGGCTGGTCGACGAGGAGCCCCAGCTCCGCGTCGAGCGCCGCGCCCACCGGGGCGCACCCGCCGGCCGCCTTCAGGAAGGAGCGGTACGCCCCCGGCAGCCGGTAGCCGAGATCCTCCTCGACGCCCTGGAGCTGCTGCTCCGACACCGACACCACGCCCTTCGGCAGCCCGAAGTGCGCCGGCCGGGTCTCCTGCAGCGGCCGCGTGCCGCGCTTCGAGTGGTCGACGGCGGCCGTCGCCACCCCGCCGTGGTGGCGCAGCAGCGCCTTCACCTCGACCGGCACCAGCTCCATGCGGCGGCTGCGCGCCACGTGGTGCCAGGTCCAGCCGTGCGGCGTCGCGACCGACGGGATGGTGTCCCACAGCTCGTGGCCGGTCGCGGCCATCGCCGCGTTCGCCGACACGTAGTCCGTGAGCCGCAGCTCGTCGACGCCGAAGCCCTCCGGCGGGTCGGCGATCTCGGCCGCCGCGCGCGCGTACGGCGAGAAGTCCGGGTGGCCGTGCTCGTCGACCCGTACCCCTCGGGGGTGACGGGAGGCACGGACCGGGTCCGGGAAGTGCACGACCTGCCCGGCGTAGGCCGCGTTCGGTGGCGCGGTGTGCCCGAGCCGACTCGTCATGGCGGATGCCCCCTGCATGGCGTCGCTGACTGCTACTACCGACTGATCCCGCACAGCCTATGCGCTGCCACAAGAGCCGTAACGGCCCCCGCCCGACGGTGACCAAGTGTCACGACGCCATGACAGTCGCACCATGATTCCGACACACCGAAAGCGCGTTTCGGCGCCCCAGCTTCCCCATATGGCTCCCTATTTGGCAGGCTGTCCACGCAACTCGGGGGATTGCAGGAGGGGAAGACCAGCACCATGCACGCAGCAACGACGCCCACACAGGGTGACCCACGCCTCAACTGGAGCAGCAGCGCCGAGGCCACACGCGCGCCCTTACTGCGTCACCGCCGCGACGGAATCCTCCCCACCGTGGGGGCCGCCCTCTCCGTCCGCGGTGAGACCCTCACGTGCACCGCGGGCCGCGGCGACCGGCCGCCCGTCCTGCACGCCCTCGTCCAGGACTTCCTGGACACGCTGACCAGCAGCCAGCGGGAACGCTTCACCGGCCGGTGTCCGGAGGCGATCCTGCTCTCCCGGCACCTCACCGCGACCGAGAACGCCCGCTCCAAGCGCGCCCAGCGTAAGGCGCTCACCCCCGGCGAGGCCCGCCGGTCCCTGAAGGCGGCCAAGGTCACCGCCCGCCGCATCAGGGAGGACGGCGACCCGCTCCACGGCAGTTACGCCGCGCCCTGCCGTTCCTGTACGGCGATGCTCGCCCACTTCGGCGTCCGCGCCGTCGACCCCACCACGCCTGTCGAGAACGGCTGACCGTGCCCATGTCCGACCACCTCAGCACCACCCGCTTCCCCGTCAGCGTCGACGCCGCGCTCCGGGAGGCCGGCTGGCAGCCCGGCCGCTGGGACATCAAGCTCGCCGAGGAATGGGCCGACGCGCTGCGCGCCCACGTCTCCCCCGCCGGGCACCGGCACTGCGTCTTCCCCGCCGCCGTCGAGGCCTGGGCCGAGTTCGGCGGGCTGCGGATCACCGCGCCCGGCCACGGCCGGCAGATAGCGCCCGCCACGGTCCGCTTCGACCCGCTCGCCGGCCTCCACCTGTCCCGCACCCTCGCCGACCTCGGACGCGCCCTCGACACCGAGCTCGCCCCGCTCGGCGAGGAGGGCGAACACCAGGCCGTCCTCGCCATGGACATCGAAGGCCGCGTCTACAGCCTCGACCACGCCGGCGACTGGTACCTCGGCAAGGACATCGACGCGGCGCTCGCCACCCTCGTCACCGGAGCCCACCCGACCCGCCTCACGGCGCACTAGACCCCGGCGCCGAAAAAAGCGGCGCCGGAACCGGAACCGGAACCGGCAGATGCCACGTCACCGGCAGCGCCACCCGCACCGGTCTACGCGACCGGTTCCTCCACGGCCACCGGCAGGACCGCCGACACCCGGAACCCGCCGGCGTCCGTCGTGCCCGACACGAACACGCCGCCGAGCCGGAGCACGCGCTCCCGCATGCCGACGAGGCCGTTCCCGCCGCTGGGCAGCCGTACGTCTGCATCGCCCGCGTCCGACGGACAGGGGCCGTTCTCGACCTGCATGGCGACCTCGCCGTCCCGGTGCGCCAGCCGCACCACGACGGCGGCGCCCACCGCGTGCTTGTGGACGTTGGTCAGCGCCTCCTGCACCACCCGGTACGCCGTCCGCTCCACCTCGGGGGCGTACGAACGCGCCTCGCCCATCACCACCAGCTCCACGGCCGCGCCCGCGAGCCGGGACTGCTCACAGAGCGCCTCCAGGGCGTCCAGGCACGGCCCGTCGTCGGCGGCGGCCTCGGCGGCCGCGGCAGCGGCCCGTCCCACGGCGGCGAGCGGCACCGCGGCGGGAGCCGCCGGGGCGGCCCCCTCCCGGAGCACGCCCAGCATCTCCCGCAGTTCGGTGAGGGCCTGCCGCCCCATGTCACCCACGAGGGCCGCGTTCCGCACCGCCTTCTGCGGGTCCTTCAGCGCCACCGCCTGCAGCGCCGCCGCGTGCACGACCATGAGCGACACGCGGTGCGCCACGACGTCGTGCATCTCCCGCGCGATCCGCGTCCGCTCCTCCTGCCGCGCCCACTGCGCCCGCTGCTCCGCACGGTCCGCGAGGAGCGAGAGCTCCTGCTCCAGGCTGTCCGCCCGCTCCCGCAGGCTCTCCATGAGCCGGCGCCGCGCCCCTATGTACAGGCCGAACAGCACCGGCGGGGCGTTGAGCCCGAGGGTCATGAAGAGCGACACGCTCGGCACGTACCAACCACTCGGGTCGAAGTCCTGGGTGCCGTCGTCGACCTGGGCCACGTCCTGCCGCAGCCGCACCACGGTCACGACGAACACGGCCAGCGTCGACATCCCGGCCAAGACGGCGGTGATCCGGCGGGGCACCTCGGAGGCGGCGAGCGAGTACAGCCCGACGATCCCCATGAGGAAGCCCATCTCGGCGGGCGCCACGGCGATCGAGACGAGCACGACCGCGATGGGCCAGCGCCGCCGCACCAGCAGCACGGACCCCACGATCAGCCCGAACACCACGCCCACGGGCACGGGCAGGCCCGCCTTCCCGGCGAACCCCACCCCCTCGATCGCGCACTCCAGCGCCGATACCAGCGCGAGTCCGACGTCGAGGACGACGCTCCGTCCTCTCCCCCACCACCACCAACTCCCGACGCCCTCGGCGTCCCGGTCTGCCCCCGTTGTGGTCATGGCCACCACCCTACGGGCGGGTCGTCCGATCATCCGGGCAGGCGGGCTCCCGCCCGTACCGTCGCGACGGAGGGGCCTGGTACGGCATAGTGGGAGGCCGCCGGGCGGACGGACCGACAGATCGTCCGTTCGGTGGCGTACACCATCCCCTGTGGTGTAATCGGCAGCACTGGGACCTTTGGAGTCCTATGTCCGGGTTCGAGTCCTGGCAGGGGAGCACGGAGCGAGCGGGTCCTGACCACCACGGTCAGGACCCGCACTCATGTCCGCCCCCTTGCCCCCCGGTATCCTTCGTGGGTCCACCACCCAAAGCCGAAGGGCATACCCGTGAGCGCCAACCGCCCGGCAGCCGTCGTCGTCCTCGCAGCGGGTGAGGGCACCCGTATGAAGTCGAAGACTCCCAAGGTCCTGCACGAGATCGCCGGGCGGTCCCTCGTCGGGCACGTCGTGTCCGCCGCGCGGGAACTGGAGCCCGAGCACCTCGTCGTGGTCGTCGGCCACGCCCGCGAGCAGGTGAGGGGACACCTGGAGGAGCACTACGCGGGCACCCGCACCGCCGTCCAGGAGGAGCAGAACGGCACCGGGCACGCGGTGCGGATGGCGCTGGAGGAGCTGGGCAAGGCGCCCGACGGCACCGTGGTCGTCGTCTGCGGCGACACCCCGCTGCTGTCCGGCGAGACGCTGAAGGCGCTGGCCGGCACCCACGCCGGCGACGGCAACGCCGTGACCGTGCTGACCGCCGAGGTGCCCGACTCCACGGGCTACGGGCGCATCGTCCGCGACGCCTCGGGCGCGGTGACCGAGATCGTCGAGCACAAGGACGCGTCGGACGAGCAGCGCGCCATCCGGGAGATCAACTCGGGCGTGTTCGCGTTCGACGGGAAGCTCCTCGCCGAGGCGCTCGGCCAGGTGCGGACGGACAACAGCCAGGGCGAGGAGTACCTCACCGACGTCCTGTCGATCCTGCGCGAGGCCGGCCACCGGGTCGGCGCCTCCGTGGCGGGCGACCACCGCGAGATCCTCGGCATCAACAACCGGGTGCAGCTCGCCGAGGCGCGCGCCCTCCTGAACCAGCGGCTGGTCGAGCGGGCGATGCTCGCCGGCGTGACCGTGGTCGACCCGGCGTCGGTGCTCGTGGACGTGACGGTGACGTTCGAGCCGGACGCGGTGATCCTGCCGGGTACGCAGCTGCTCGGCGCGACGCACATCGGCGAGGACGCCGAGGTCGGCCCGAACACGCGCCTGACGGACACCACGGTCGGCAAGGGCGCCCGGGTGGACAACACGGTCGCCTATTCGGCCGTGATCGGCGAGTCCGCCTCCGTGGGCCCGTTCGCCTACCTGCGCCCGGGGACGAACCTCGGCAAGAAGTCCAAGGCCGGCACGTACGTCGAGATGAAGAACGCGACGATCGGCGAGGGCACGAAGGTCCCCCACCTGTCGTACGTGGGCGACGCGACGATCGGCGAGTTCACGAACATCGGCGCGGCGAGCGTCTTCGTGAACTACGACGGCGAGGCGAAGCACCACACCACGATCGGCTCCCACTGCCGTACGGGTTCGGACAACATGTTTGTGGCTCCCATCACCATCGGGGACGGTGCCTACACCGCCGCCGGGTCCGTGATCACGAAGGACGTGCCGGCCGGTTCGCTGGCGGTGGCCCGGGGCCAGCAGCGGAATATCGAGGGTTGGGTGGCCAGAAAGCGGCCCGGCAGCGCTGCCGCGCAGGCCGCTCAGGCCACGTCGGAGGACTCCGCCGGCGAAAGCTGACCGGAAACGGGTACGTCGAACTCGGCGTACCGTGATACGTGCACACAAATTCGGCTGGTTCGCACATGCGCTCGACAGGCGCGGGATCGCGGCCAGAGAACACGTCTGAGGAGACAGTGCTGTGACCGGGATCAAGACGACCGGCGAGAAGAAGCTCATGCTCTTCTCCGGCCGCGCCCACCCCGAGCTGGCCGAGGAGGTCGCGCACCAGCTGGGCGTCGGTCTCGTTCCCACCAAGGCGTTCGACTTCGCCAACGGTGAGATCTACGTCCGCTTCCAGGAGTCGGCGCGAGGCGCCGACTGCTTCCTGATCCAGAGCCACACGGCTCCCATCAACAAGTGGATCATGGAGCAGCTGATCATGATCGATGCTCTCAAGCGGGCCTCGGCCCGGAGCATCACCGTGATCATCCCGTCGTACGGCTACGCCCGTCAGGACAAGAAGCACCGCGGCCGCGAGCCGATCTCGGCGCGCCTGGTGGCGGACCTGCTGAAGACGTCGGGCGCCGACCGCATCCTGACGGTCGACCTGCACACCGACCAGATCCAGGGCTTCTTCGACGGCCCCGTGGACCACCTGTCCGCCCTCCCGGTCCTCGCGGACTACGTGGGCGCGAAGGTCGACCGCGACAAGCTGACGATCGTCTCCCCGGACGCGGGCCGCGTGCGGGTCGCCGACCGCTGGTGCGACCGCCTCGACGCCCCCCTGGCGATCGTGCACAAGCGCCGTGACAAGGACGTCGCCAACCAGGTCACCGTGCACGAGGTCGTCGGTGACGTGAAGGGCCGCGTCTGCGTCCTGGTGGACGACATGGTCGACACCGGCGGCACCATCTGCGCCGCCGCGGACGCCCTGTTCGCGCACGGCGCCGAGGACGTCATCGTGACGGCCACGCACGGCATCCTGTCGGGCCCGGCCGCGGACCGCCTCAAGAACTCCAAGGTCAGCGAGTTCGTCTTCACGGACACGCTGCCGGTGCCGGGCGCCCTGGAGCTCGACAAGATCACGGTGCTCTCGATCGCGCCGACGATCGCGCGCGCGGTGCGCGAGGTGTTCGAGGACGGTTCGGTGACGAGCCTCTTCGAGGAGCACTGAGCCACGGAGTGACGTCGAGGGCCGCTTCCCCGTCCGGGGGAGCGGCCCTCCGCCGTCTCCCGCGGTGATCGATTGGGCGGTGGGGCCGGGGGCCGGTAGACTGCCGTAGTTGCTCGGCGAGGGAGGCCGTACCCCCATGGGGTCACGGCGGTCCGTTATCGACGCGCTCTTCGTAGCAGGCCATCGCCAGTCGTGGCCGGGTGACCTTTCTTTCGTCACCTTTCTACGAGGAGTGCACCATGTCCGAGGTCAAGCTCGCCGCTGCCGTCCGCACCGAGTTCGGCAAGGGCGCCGCCCGCTCGATCCGCCGCAACGCCCAGGTCCCCGCCGTCGTCTACGGCCACGGCTCCGAGCCGGCGCACGTGACCCTCCCGGCCCACGACCTGGGTCTGGCGCTCCGCACGCCGAACGTCCTGCTCTCCCTGGACATCGACGGCAAGACCGAGCTGGCGATCCCGAAGGCCGTCCAGCGTGACGCCATCAAGGGCTTCCTGATCCACGTCGACCTGCTGCTCGTCAAGCGCGGCGAGAAGGTCACGGTCGAGATCCCGGTCCAGGCCGAGGGCGAGCTGGCCGCCGGTGGCAACCTGCTGGAGCACGTGCTCTCCACCCTGTCCGTCGAGGCCGAGGCCACCCACCTCCCCGAGGCCGTCACGGTCTCCGTGGAGGGCCTGGAGGCCGGTGCCTCCGTCCTCGCCGGCGACATCACCCTGCCGAAGGGCTCGACCCTGGCGACCGACCCCGAGGCCGTCGTCCTCCAGGTCCTGTCCGCGCAGGCCGAGGAGCCGGCCGCCGAGGCCGTGGCCACCGAGGGCGCCGAGGCCTGAGCCGTAGGCTCTGCCTGACGTGACGGGGTGACGGGCCGTGCGGCCCGTCACCCCGTTTCTCTTGCACGGAAGCACGCACGCGCGTGGACGGATACGAGGAGACCTGACGCACATGACGGACGACGCCAACGCCCCCTGGCTGATCGTCGGCCTCGGCAACCCCGGGCCCGAGTACGCGGCCAACCGCCACAACATCGGCTTCATGGTCGTCGACCTGCTCGCCGAGCGGATGCGCGGTTCCTTCAAGCGCGCGCAGAAGGCCCAGGCGCAGGTCGTCGAGGGCCGGATGGGCCCTCCCGGCCCCGAGAACCGCCGTGTGATCCTCGCGAAGCCGATGTCGTACATGAACCTCTCCGGCGGCCCCGTGACGGCGCTGCGGGACTTCTACAAGGTGCCGACGGCGCACGTCGTCGCCGTCCACGACGAACTGGACATCGACTACGCCACGCTGCGCCTGAAGCTCGGCGGCGGCGACAACGGCCACAACGGCCTCAAGTCCATGACGAAGGCCATGACCGCCGAGTACCACCGCGTCCGCTGCGGCATCGGCCGCCCGCCGGGCCGCATGCAGGTCGCCGACTTCGTCCTCAAGGACTTCTCCTCCACGGAACGCAAGGAACTCGACTGGTTCGTCGACCGCGCGGCCGACTCCGTCGAGTGCCTGGTCGCGGAGGGCCTGGAGCGGGCCCAGTCCGCGTACAACTCGTAGCCCTCCGGCGGTCGGAACGTACGACTGTACGATCGCGGGTCATGACGCACGTCCGTAACGCCGCCATGGCCCTCGTCGCCCTCCTCCTCGTCGTCGCGGGCGCGTGGACCTCCTGGAACTCGGCCCAGCACGTCCTGCTCGCCAAGGGCCGCGAGCACGGGACGCTGACGGTGACCGGCTGCACGGAGGAAACCTGCAGCGGCGCCTACACACCTGAGGACCCGTCGTCGACGCGCCGGACGCTGACGATCGCGCGCTCGGTCGCGGCGGAGAAGGGCACCACGATCCCCGTCGTCGTGAAGCCCGGCACGGACGAGGGCGTACGCACCGGCTGGGGCGGCGGGTTGCACGCCTGGCTCCCGCTCGGCGGCGCACTCCTCCTCGCGGCGCCGCTCATCGGCGGCGGTCTGCGGCTGCCGCGCACGGCGTGGTCGGTCGCGGGGGCCGGCGGAGCACTGCTCGTCGCGGCTTTCCTCGCACTCTGACCGGATTGCGCCGGGTTCCTGGCGCAATCGTTATGGAGCTCTGGGTTAAGGACGGCTTAAGGGGATGGATAGGCTGCCTCAGCCACCTCCCACGGCATCCTCATCCCACAGATGGACGACTGCACATGCGACGTACCCTCATATCCTCTGGCGCGCTCGTCGCGGCCGTAGCGGGGTCCCTGGTCCTCGCCCCTGCGGCCCTCGCCTCCGACGGCGCCAACCACCCGACCCTGCGCCAGGAGCTGCCGCTGAAGGCGGCGGACTTCGAGAACACCGAGGCCGAGTGCCTCGGTGTCCCGGCCAACCAGGACGGCTGGCACTTCGTCCTCCCCGGCGGCACCGCCGACTTCGTGGAGCTGAAGGTGACCTTCGTGCCGGGTGGCACGCAGACCATCACCGACTTCAGCAAGTTCGGCAACCCGGCGGGCAAGCACGCGTACGTGGCCTCCGCGCCGGGTGCCGAGCTGACGAACGTCGAGGCGACGATCACGGGTGGCCCGCTCCCGGGCAAGGGCAACAAGTTCCCGCTCTCCCACACCTGCCCCGCCACCCCGGTCACCGAGACCACCACCCCGGGCACGGAGACCACCACTCCGGGCACGGAGACCACGACTCCCGGCACGGAGACCACCACCCCGGGCACGGAGACCACGACTCCGGGCACGGAGACCACCGCCCCCGGCACCGAGAGCCCGACGCCGGGCGAGACGACGCCGGGTGGCTCCGAGTCCCCGTCGGCGTCCACGTCGGCCGGTCAGACCGGCGGCTCGGACACCAAGGGTGAGGGCGACCTCGCCGAGACCGGTTCCAGCGCCCCCGTGGGGATGCTGGCCGCCGCGGCGCTGGCCCTCGCGGCCGCCGGTGCGGTCCTGGTGACCCGTCGTCGCAAGGCGCAGCAGTAACAGCGCCGTAGCGGCATACGCCTGTGCCCCCGTCGGATGTCCGGCGGGGGCACAGTCATGAACGGGGTACGGGTCAGCCGGTGTTGCGGAGGCCCGCGGCGACGCCGTTGACCGTGAGGAGGAGGGCCCGCGCGAGGAGCGGGTCCGGGTCCTCGCCGCGCTCGGCGTCCGCGCGCTGGCGGGCGAGGAGGGCGACCTGGAGGTACGAGATCGGGTCGAGGTAGGCGTCGCGGATGGCGAACGTCTGCTGGAGGACCGGGTTGGAGTCGAGGAGCTGCTCGCCGCCGGTGATCTTCAGGACCTCGGCGACGGTCAGCGCGTGCTCGGCCTCGATGGTGTCGAAGACGTGCTTGAGGTCGTCGGGGACCAGGGTGTCGACGTAGTGGCGGGCGATCCGCAGGTCCGTCTTCGCGAGCGTCATCTCGACGTTGGCGAGGAAGTTGCGGAAGAAGTGCCAGCGTTCGTACATCTCGCCGAGGACCGGGTCGAGGCCGGCCTCGCGCAGGGCCTTGAGGCCGGAGCCGACGCCGAACCAGCCGGGGACGATCTGCCGGGACTGGGTCCAGCCGAACACCCACGGGATGGCCCGCAGTCCGTCGAGTCCGGCACCCGAGTCGGGGCGGCGCGAGGGACGGGAGCCCAGGTGGAGGTCGGCCAGCTGGTCGACCGGGGTGGCCGCGAAGAAGTACGAGGGGAGGTCCGGGTCCTCGACGAGCCTGCGGTACGCGGTGTGGGCGGCTTCCGAGACGGTGTCCATGGCCGCGTCCCAGCGGGCGAGGGACTCGTCGGACTGGCGCGGCGAGGTGTGCAGGGCGGAGGCCTGGAGCGTGGCGGCGACCGTCAGTTCCAGGTTCTCCCGCGCCAGGGACGGGATCAGGTACTTGTCGGAGATGACCTCGCCCTGCTCGGTCACCTTGATCTCGCCCTCCAGGGTGCCCCAGGGCTGGGCGAGGATCGCGTCGTGCGAGGGGCCGCCGCCGCGGCCGACGGTGCCGCCGCGGCCGTGGAAGAGGCGGAGGCGGACGCCGTAGCGGTGGGCGACGTCGCGGAGCCTGCGCTGGGCGCGGTGGATCTCCCACTGGGAGGTGGTGATGCCGCCGAACTTGGAGGAGTCCGAGTAGCCGAGCATGACCTCCTGGACGTCACCGCGGAGCGAGACGAGGCGCCGGTAGGAGGGGTCGGCGAGCATCCCGTCGAGGATGACGTCGGCGGCCTTGAGCTCGTCGGTGGTCTCCAGGAGCGGCACGATGCCGATCTTGGCCCAGCCGCCGTGCAGGTCGATCAGGCCGGCCTCGCGGGCGAGGACGGCGGCGGCGAAGACGTCGTCGGCGCCCTGGCACATCGAGATGATGTAGGACTCGATGACCTCCGGGCCGAAGCGCTCGAAGGCCTCCTTGATGGTGTGGAAGACGCCGAGCGTCTTCTCGCCGGCGGCGTCCAGCGGCGCCGGGGTGGGGGCGAGCGGGCGGCGCGAGCGGAGCTCCTTGGCGAGGAGCTTCTGCCGGTAGTCGCGGGGCATGTCGGCGTACCGCCAGGACTCCTCGCCGAGGCGGTCGAAGAGCTGCCCGAGGGCGTGGTGGTGGGCGTCGGCGTGCTCGCGGACGTCCATGGTGGCGAGCTGGAGGCCGAAGGCGGAGAGGGTGCGGATGGTGCGGTCCATCCGGCCGTCGGCGAAGAGGCCGCCGCGGTGCTCGCGCAGCGAGGTCTGGATGAGGGTGAGGTCGCGCAGGAGCTCGGCGGTGCCGAGGTAGTCGCGGCCGTCCTGGTGCGGGGTGCCGGTGGCGAGGCGCTCGCGGGTGTTGACGAGCTTCTGCCGGATGCAGGTGGCCTTGAGCCGGTAGGGCTCCTCGGCGTTGAGGCGCTTGTAGCGGGGGCTGATCTCCGGGAGGAGCTCCAGGTCGCGCTGGAGGGAGTCCAGGAGTTCCTGGGTGGCTCCGGCGTAGCGGATGGAGTTGGAGAGCAGTCCGCGCAGGTAGTCGACGAGTTCGAGGGCGTCGGTGATGCCGTGCTCGTGCTGGAGGATCAGGACGTCCCAGGTCACCTGCGGGGTGACGTTGGGGTTGCCGTCGCGGTCGCCGCCGATCCAGGTGCCGAAGGTCAGCGGGCGGGTGCCGGCGGGGAGTTCGACGCCGACGCGCTCCAGCTCGGCGGCGAGGTCCTCCAGGACGTCGCCGACGGCGTTGGCGTGCAGCTCGTCGAGGTAGTAGATGGCGTTGCGGGCCTCGTCGGCGGGCTCGGGGCGGACGACCCGGAGTTCGTCGGTCTGCCAGATGAGGTCGATGTTCTCGGCGAGCCGCAGGTCGTGGCGGCGCCGGTCGGCCTCGATGACCGGGGTCTCCAGGAGGGCGGCGATCCGGCGCAGCTTGTTGAGGACGGAGCGGCGGGCGGCCTCGGTGGGGTGCGCGGTGAAGACGGGCCGGACGTTGAGGTTCCTGACCGTCGCGCGTACGTGCTCGGGGTCGCCGTCCTTGAGCATGTCGACGGTGCGGGCGAGGAGGCTGCCCTCGGCGGCGCGCTTCTCGCGCATCTCGCGGCCGCGGTGGACCTGCTCGGTGACGTTCGCCAGGTGGAAGTAGGTGGAGAAGGCGCGCACCAGCTTGGCTGCGGTCTCCAGCTCGACGCCCTGGAGCAGCTCGGCCGCGGCCTCGCCGTCCTCCCGGGTGAGGCGGCGGACCTTCTCGACGAGGTCGAGGAGCTCGTGGCCCTCCTGGCGGACGAGGGTCTCGCCGAGGAGGTCGCCCAGTCGGCGGATGTCGGCGCGCAGCTCGGTGCTGGCGGTGGGGGTCTGGTCGGCACTGCTCACAGGTGCGGCTCCTTGCAGTGTTTCAGCACGTCTGGAGGGTTCTGGAGGCTTGCGGACCGCGCTGTCCGACGCACCCAGGATAGGTGTCCAACCCGTGGACGGCGGGCAGGGGCCTGTTGTGCCCTCTTGCCGCGCGCCCCGGCGCTGCCATACTTACGACGCCGTAGGTTACGGAGCCGTAGCCTCGGCCGTGTCTTTCCGTACTTTCTCGCACATTCCCCCCACTCTCACCCTCACCCCCAGGGGACATCCATGACCATGAGCCCCGAGGTGACCTCGGCGCCCGAGACGTCCGACGGCACCACGGCCCTGCCCTACGCCACGCTCGGAGGCGACCGCAAGGGTTCGACGGAGCAGCTCGCGCTGCTGCTCTTCATCACGGTGCCGTTCGTGGCACTCCTCGCGGCGGTGCCGCTGGCGTGGGGCTGGGGGGTGAGCTGGCTGGATCTGGGCCTGATGGTCGTCATGTACTTCGTCGGCTGCCACGGCATCACGATCGGTTTCCACCGCTACTTCACGCACGGCGCGTTCAAGGCGAAGCGGCCGCTGCGGATCGCGCTGGCGATCATGGGGTCGCTGGCGGTGGAGGGGCCTCTGGTGCGCTGGGTGGCCGACCACCGCAAGCACCACAAGTTCTCGGACGCCGAGGGCGACCCGCATTCGCCGTGGCGGTTCGGCGAGACGGTGCCGGCGCTGATGAAGGGCCTGTGGTGGGCGCACATCGGCTGGATGTTCGACGAGGAGCGGACTCCGCAGCACAAGTACGCGCCCGACCTGATCAAGGACCCGGCGATCCGGGCGATCTCCCGCCAGTTCGTGCTGTGGACGGTGGTGTCGCTGGCGATCCCGCCGCTGGTGGGCGGTCTGGTGACGTGGTCGTGGTGGGGCGCCTTCACGGCGTTCTTCTGGGGTTCCCTGGTGCGGGTGTCGCTGCTGCACCACGTGACGTGGTCGATCAACTCGATCTGCCACGCGGTGGGCAAGCGTCCGTTCAAGTCGCGTGACCGCTCGGGCAACGTGTGGTGGCTCGCGGTGCTGTCCTGCGGCGAGTCCTGGCACAACCTGCACCACGCGGACCCGACGTCGGCCCGGCACGGGGTGCTGCGCGGCCAGATCGACTCCAGCGCGCGGCTGATCCGCTGGTTCGAGCAGCTCGGCTGGGCGACCGACGTGCGCTGGCCGGCGAAGTCCCGCATCGAAGCCCGCCGCCAGGGCGCGTCCGCAGACGCGGCATGATGGAAGGCGTGGCGATCGAGGGCAGTACCAGCGGTACCGGCGGCAGCGGCGGAGAGCAGAAGCCCCGGCGCGGTCGCCGGGTGCGGATGACGGGCGCCCAGCGCCGGGAGCAGCTGCTCGACATCGGTCGCACGCTCTTCGCGGAGAAGGGCTTCGAGGGCACGTCGGTGGAGGAGATCGCGGCGAAGGCCGGGGTGTCCAAGCCGGTGGTGTACGAGCACTTCGGCGGCAAGGAGGGGCTGTACGCGGTCGTCGTCGACCGGGAGATGCGGCAGCTCCTCGACGGGGTGACGGGCGCGCTGACGGCCGGGCATCCGCGGGAGCTCCTGGAGCAGGCGGCGTTCGCGCTCCTCGACTACATCGAGAACTACACGGACGGTTTCCGGATCCTCGTGCGGGACTCCCCGGTGGCGCAGTCGACGGGCACGTTCGCGTCGCTGATCAGCGACATCGCCACGCAGGTGGAGGACATCCTGGGCCTGGAGTTCAAGGCCCGGGGCTTCGACCCGAAGCTCGCGCCGCTGTACGCGCAGGCGCTGGTGGGCATGGTGGCGCTGACCGGCCAGTGGTGGCTGGACGTGCGCAAGCCGGCGAAGGCCGAGGTGGCCGCGCATCTGGTGAACCTGGCGTGGCACGGGCTGGACGGCATGGAGCAGAAGCCGCGGCTGATCGGGCACCGCAGGAGCTGACGGGCCGGGCGGGGGCCGGGGGCACGGGGACCTGACGCGGTCGGGAAAAAGCGGTGGCTTCCCCATACTCGAACAGGAGTACACTCCGGTCCACATCCGAGGGGGGTGTCCGCCCTCCGTACGTGCCGACTGCCGTACGGACGCGCCGCGGACCCCTGCCACGGGCCCTGTTCTCGTTCCCCAGGGGGGGATCTTTTGCGTTCCGCATTCTCCGGGCGCGCGCGTCGCGTCTCGACCTGCACCGCGCTCGCCCTGTCCGCCGGCATGCTGCTGGCGTCTCCGGCGGTGGCCGAGCCCGCGCCACGTCCGGCCGCGCAGCTGCCGCAGCGCGACCACACGGCCCTGAAGCTCGACTGGTCGGCGCTGTCCGGCACGGCCAAGGCCGGTACGGCCCAGGCCGACGCAGTCATCGCGCCGCGGTTCGACGTGGACGGCGACGGTCGTTCGGACCTGCTCAACCGCGAGTGGACCGGCCAGCTGTACGCGGTGCTGTCCCAGGCCGTGTCCCCGACCGATCCGTGGCTGGGCTCCGGGGGCTCCGGCGTCCTGAAGCACGACATCGTCCCGATCGGCGATCTGAACGGCAACGGCGCCCCCGAGGTGCTGACCGTCTCGAAGTACGGCCAGCTGGAGCTCTTCTCCGACGCCACGGCGACGTACGGCCAGCACCGGTGGACGGGCAACGGCTGGACGATCTACAACAAGGTCTTCTCGCCCGGCGACGTGAACGGCGACGGCAAGGCGGACCTCATGGGCCGCCAGCACAACGGCGAGCTGTACCTGTACCTGGGCACCGGTTCGCTGACGGCGCCGTTCGGGCCGCGCGCGAAGGTGGGTACCGGCTGGAACCTGTACGACCAGGTCGTGGGTCTCGGCGACAACGACGGCGACGGTCTCGGCGACGTCCTCGCCCGGACGCTGAGCGGGCAGCTGTTCTTCTACGGCAGCAGCGGCGACAAGGCGGCCCCGTTCAAGACCCGCAGGTCCGTCGGCACCGGCTGGGACACCTACAACCAGCTCGTGCCCGTCGACGACCAGAACGGCGACGGCAAGGCCGACCTGCTCGCCCGCGACAAGGACGGCAACCTCTGGCGCTACCTGGGCCTGGGCGACGGCCGCCTCGGACCGCGCGCGCAGGCCGGCTACGACCGCGGGTCACGGCAGGTCGACCAGTTCAGCGGCTCGGGCGCGATCGCCGGCTCCGGCAAGAACGCGGTCCTGGCGCGGGACAAGGCCGGCACGCTCTTCGTCTACTACGCCGACAACAACGGCCTCCTCGGCAAGCGGAACCAGGGGGGCGACGGCTGGAACGGCTACTCCCTGTCGTTCGCCTCGTCCCTCGGGCAGGACACCGACGCCGACTTCCTGAAGCTGGTCCAGGGCTACCTGTACGGCAACGACGACACCATCCTCGGCACCGGCTGGCAGATCTACGACAAGATCGCCGGCGTCGGTGACCTGAACGGCGACGGCAAGGGCGACCTGCTGGCCCGGGACGGCGCCGGCAACCTCTACCTGTACCGGGGCAACGGCGAAGCCGCGGGCCTCTACGGCCGGATCAAGGTCGGCACCGGCTGGGCCGGCTACAACGCGATCGTCGGCGCGGGCGACTACTCGGGCGACGGCCGTCCGGACGTGATCGCGCGGGACGGCTCCGGCAGGCTGTTCCTGTACCGGGGCACCGGCAAGGCCGACGCGCCGTTCGGGGCGCGGACGCTGGTCGGCACCGGTTGGACGTACGCCCGGATCGTGGCACCGGGTGACCTGAACAGCGACGGCAAGGCCGACCTGCTCGCGGTGAACGGGGCGGGCGAGCTGTGGCGCTACCTGGGCGTCGGAGACGGCACCTTCAAGCCGCGCGTCCGGATCGGCACCGGCTTCCAGACGTACAACGCCATGTACTGAACCAGCAGGTAGACGGTGAACGCGGGCGCCCCGCACCGGAGTTCCGGTGCGGGGCGCCCGTGCGTCGCGTGCCTCACGTGCCGTGCGCGTCCCCCTGGCTCATCCCCGCTTGCGCGCGACCGCGAAGATGCGCCGGAAGGGGAAGACCGTGCCGTGCGGACCCGGCGGGTAGGCCTCGCTCAGGAGGGCGCGGTACTGGTCGAGGAAGGCGTCGATCGCCTCCTGGTCGTCGCCGAGGGTGGTGAGGACGGGTCGCAGCGCGGTGCCCTTGACCCAGTCGAGGACGGGGTCCTCGCCGTGGAGGAGCTGGCTGTACGTGGTCTCCCAGACGTCCGTCTCGCAGCCGAGGTCGGTCAGCCGGGTGAGGTACTCGGACGGGTCGAGTATGTGGACGAAGCGACGGCCCTGGCCGCCGAGGCGCTCGCGCCACTCGGGGGTGTCGCAGAGCTCGCCGAGGAGGGCGTGGCTGGGCGAGGTGAAGTTGCCCGGGACCTGGAAGGCGAGGGTGCCGCCGGGGTGGAGTCCGTCGACCCAGGAGGCGAGGGACTCGGGGTGGTTGGGGACCCACTGGAGGGCCGCGTTGGACACGATCAGGTCGTAGGGCTCGGCGGGGGTCCAGTGGGCGGCGTCCGCGGGCCGGAAGTCGAGCCAGCCGCCGCCGCGGGTGGTGCCCGCCCAGTCCTTCTCGGCGCGCTCCAGCATCTCCGGCGAGAGGTCGAAGCCGGTGATGTGCGCGTCGGCCCACCGGTCGGCGAGGAGGGCCGTCACGTTGCCGGGGCCGCAGCCGAGGTCGGCGATGCGGGCGGGCCGGTCCTGGGCCGGCAGGTGCGGTATTCGGGCGAGCAGGTCGAGGAACGGCCGGGTGCGGTGGCCGGAGTGACGGAGGTACTGCTGCGGATCCCAGGTTGGTGCGGCGGATTCCACGGAATGCATGTTCGAAGCCCCCTTGCTGGCACGTGTTGCCGAAGCGGAACGGAGTTCCGGCCGGGTCCCTTCCCCGTAGTCCAGGGAAATATATCTTGACTTCAAGATACTTGATATCGAGAAACTCGAACACAAGAGACTTTATGTCAACAGACCCTCTACACTGATCGTCATGGAGGACGAGGTCGACCGGCTGGTCGCTGCATGGCGCCGTGAGCGCCCCGACCTCGACGTGGAACCGCTCGAGGTGCTCAGCCGCGTCTCACGGCTCGCCCGGCACCTCGACCGCGCCCGTCGGCTCGCCTTCTCCGAGCACCAGTTGGAGCCCTGGGAGTTCGACGTCCTCACCTCGCTCCGCCGGGCCGGCGCGCCCTACCAGCTCTCCCCCGGCCAGCTCCTCACCCAGACCCTCGTGACCTCCGGCACCATGACCAACCGCATCGACCGGCTCACCAAGAAGGGCCTGGTCGAGCGGCTGCCCGACCCCAGCGATCGACGCGGGGTCCTCGTCCGGCTCACCCCCGAGGGCCGCGACCGGGCCGACGAGGCCCTCGCCGGCCTCCTCGCCCAGGAGCGCGCCATCCTCGCCCAGCTCTCCCGCGCCCAGCGCGGCGACCTGGCCGCACTGCTACGCCGGCTGACCGCCCCGTTCGACAACGTCCCCGGCTAGCGCGGGAGCCGGCTCGGCCGGCCCGACGCCCGCCCGGCGGGCCAGCGCCACCGCCGCCAGGGTCGAGTGCACGCCCAGCTTCCCCAGCACGTTCTGCATGTGCGTACGGACGGTGTGCGGGGAGAGGAAGAGCCGCTCGGCGACCGCCTTGCGGCCAAGCCCCGCGACCATGCAGCGCAGCACCTCCGCCTCGCGCGGGGTCAGCGACTCCACCAGGCGCTCGCTGTCCGTCCGGTGCTTGCGGGCCGCCGTCAGCTCCCGCAGGACCCCCGTGAGCAGCGCGGGCGGCAGATGCGTCTCGTCCCGCAGCACCCCGCGGACCACGGCGAGCAGCCGCTGGAGCGAACAGTCCTTGGCGACCCAGCCCGAGGCCCCGGCCTGGAGCGCGAGCGCGGCCCGGTGCGGGTCGTCCTTCTCCGCGAGGACGACGGTACGGACGGCGGGCTGGACCCGGCGCACGCCCGCGACCAGGGAGATCCCGTCGACCGCGGCCTCGGGGTCGTCCGGTGCCCGGCCGGCCGCCGCCGCACCGGAGGGCCCCGCGCCGAGTTCGGCGTCGACGAGGAGCACGTCGAACCTGCGCCCCTCCGCGACCCCGCGGTCCAGGCAGCGCAGCGCCGCCGGGCCGCTTCCCGCGGCGGCGACGTCGACGTCGGGCTCCGCCGCGAGGGCCGCGGCCAGCGACTCGGCGAAGATGCGGTGGTCGTCCACCACCAGGACCCGGATACGTGCCACGGACACCCCCATGTGTCGAGGAACGGACCGGCGCGGTACGGCGCCGGAGGCGGGCCCGCCGATCGCCCGGCCGCCGCCGTGCGTTGACTACCCCTCTGCCGGCGCCGTACCCGACGGGTCTCGACCCCTGAAACAGCACCGGCCCCCACCGGCGCTGCCCAACAGAGTAGGGGCGGGGCGGCACGGTGGGGGCCGTTTGGCGTAACTGCGCGAAGTCGTCCGGGTGCGGGGCCCGGTTCAGAGCCGGCGCGCGCCCGCCGACGGCACGGCGGGGAAGATCCCCGGGGCCGCGAATCCGGCGCCGGCGAAGGCCGCGCCGACGGCGGCGGCGACCTCGTCCGCCCGGTCGGCGTCGACGAGGACGACGGCCGAGCCGCCGAAGCCGCCGCCGGTCATCCGGGCGCCGAGCGCCCCCGCCGCGTTCGCCGCCTCGACCACGAGGTCGAGTTCAGGACAGGACACCCGCAGGTCGTCGCGGAGGGAGGCGTGCCCCTCCGTGAGGACCGGCCCGACGGCCCGGGTGTCGCCGGCGTCGAGCAGGGCGATGACGCGCTCCACCCGGGCGTTGTCCGAGACGACGTGCCGGACGTACCGCAGAATCGTGTCGTCGCTCAGAAGGGCGAGGGATTCAGGCAGGTGCACGGCGCTGACGTCGCGCAGGGCCTTCACACCGAGCGCCCGCGCACCCGCTTCACACCCGGCGCGCCGCTCCGCGTACGCGCCGTCTCCGAGCGCGTGCTTCACGCGGGTGTCGACGACGAGCAGCCGGAGCCCCTCGCCGGCCAGGTCGAAGGGGACCTGCCGGTACGAGAGGTCCCGGGTGTCCAGATGGAGGGCGTGGCCCTCCTCGGCGCAGGCGGAGGCCATCTGGTCCATCACGCCGCAGGGGACGCCCGCGAAGGCGTTCTCGGCGCGCTGGGCGATCCGGGCCAGTTCGGAGCGGGAGAGCCCGAGCCCGAACAGGTCGTTCAGGGCCAGCGCCGTGACGACCTCCAGGGCCGCCGACGAGGAGAGCCCGGCGCCGGTCGGCACGGTCGACGTCAGGTGCACGTCCGCCCCCGTCACCGGGTGCCCGGCCTCCCGCAGCGCCCAGACGACGCCGGCCGGGTAGGCCGCCCAGCCGCCGCCGGACAGCGGCTCCAGGGCGTCGACCTCCAGCTGCACGATCCCGCCGTCGATGTCGGCGGAATGCAGCCGCAGGACGCCGTCGTCACGGCGGGAGACGGCGGCGACGGTGGTGTGCGGCAGCGCGAGGGGCAGCACGAAGCCGTCGTTGAAGTCGGTGTACTCACCGATGAGGTTGACCCGCCCGGGGGCGGCCCACACCCCGTCGGGCGCGGCGCCGTACAGCGCCTCGAAGCCGGCGGCGACGCTCATGCCCGTCCCTCCTCGCGGAGCCGCGCGAACGCCCAGGCGTCGGCGACGACGGCGGCCAGGTCGGGGCGGGACGGCGTCCAGCCGAGCCGCTCGCGGGCCGTGTCGGCGGAGGCGACCAGGACGGCCGGGTCGCCGGGCCGGCGGGCGGCGGTGATCTCGGGGACCGGGTGGCCGGTGACCGCGCGGACGGTCTCGACGACCTCGCGGACGGAGAAGCCGTTGCCGTTGCCGAGGTTGCAGATCAGGTGCTCGCCCGCGGTCATGGCGCCGAGCGCCAGGAGGTGGGCCTCGGCGAGGTCGGCGACGTGGATGTAGTCGCGGACGCAGGTGCCGTCCGGGGTCGGGTAGTCCTCGCCGTACACGGAGATCGCCTCGCGCTCGCCCAGGGCGACCTGGAGGACGAGCGGGATGAGGTGGGACTCGGGGTGGTGGCGCTCGCCGAGCGAGCCGTACGCGCCGGCGACGTTGAAGTAGCGCAGCGAGACGGCGGCCAGGCCGTGGGCGGCGCACTCACCGCCGATCATGTGGTCGACGGCCAGCTTGCTCGCCCCGTACGGGCTGGTGGGCGAGGTGGGCGCGGACTCGGTGATCGGGACGGTCTCCGGTTCGCCGTAGGTCGCGGCGGTGGAGGAGAAGACGAGCCGGCGCACCCCGGCGTCGCGCATGGCCGCGAGCAGGGCCATGGTGCCGCCGACGTTGTTCTCCCAGTACTTCTCGGGCTTGGCGACGGACTCGCCGACCTGCGAGAAGGCGGCGAAGTGCAGGACGCCGTCATAGGAGGCGTCGAGCCACTTCGCCGCGTCCTGGATGCGGCCCTCGACGAACTCGGCGCCGTCCGGGACCCCTTCGGCGAAACCGGTGGAGAGGTCGTCGAGGACGGTGACGCGGTGGCCCCGTTCCAGGAGGTGGGCGGCGACGACGCTGCCGACGTAGCCTGCGCCTCCCGTCACCAGGTACCTCTTCGCGTGCGTGGTCATGCGCTCGCCACCTCTCGGAGTCGTCGGGCCGCGTCTTCCGGCCGTACGTCGTTCATGAACGCGCCCATGCCGGACTCGGTGCCCGCGAGGAACTTCAGCTTGCCAGAGGCCCGTCGGACGGTGAAAAGCTCCAGGTGCAGTCCGAAGTCCTCGCGCCGCTCGTCCGTGAACGGCGCCTGGTGCCAGGCGGCGATGTAGGGCGTCGGCGGCTCGTCCGGGCCGAAGAGCCGGTCGAAGCGCCTCAAGAGTTCCAGGTAGACCTGTGCGCACTCTGTGCGGGCGGCCTCGTCGAGGGCGAGCAGGTCCGGGACCCGGCGCTTGGGGTGCAGGTGGACCTCGTACGGCCAGTGGGCGGCGTACGGCACGAAGGCGATCCAGTGCTCGGTCTCCAGGACCACCCGCTCGCCGTCGGCGCGCTCGCGGGCTACGACGTCGTCGAAGAGGTTCCGTCCGGTCGCCGCCCGGTGCTCGTCGGTGCGGCGCCGCATGGCGGCCGTCCGGGGGGACACGTAGGGGAAGGCGTAGATCTGGCCGTGCGCGTGCGGCAGGGTGACGCCGATCTCCCGGCCGCGGTTCTCGAAGCAGTAGACCTGCTGGACGCCGGGCAGGGCGGAGAGCGCGGCGGTCCGGTCGGTCCAGGCGTCGAGGACGAGCCGGGCCCGCTCCTCGGTGAGGTCGGCGAAGGAGACCGTGTGGTCGTCGGTGAAGCAGACGACCTCGCAGCGGCCGACGCCGCCGGAGAGGGAGGGGAAGCGGTTCTCGAAGACCACCACCTCGTAGTCCGCCTCCGGGATCTCGCTCTCGCGGCCGTCCCTGGCGGGGCAGAGCGGGCAGGCGTCGGCCGGCGGGTGGTAGGTGCGGGCCTGCCGGTGCGAGGCGACGGCGACGGGGTCGCCGGTGAGCTCGTCGTACCGGATCTCGGAGCGGGAGACGACGGGGGTGAGGGGGCGCGGGTCGACGGCGGTGCGGACCGCGTCGTCGCGCGTGTCGTAGTAGATCAGCTCGCGCCCGTCGGCGAGCGTGGTGACGGTCTTCTTCACGGGGCTACCCTCCGGGCGGGATCAAACAGAACCACGCACAAAGAATCACATTCAAACATCCGCGTCAATGGCGAAGCCGGGCCCCGCTCCCGGGACCCTCAGCCCTGCCACCTCGAAGGAAGCCCCGCCGGAGGCCTCAGCGGGGGCCGCGCTGCCCCGGAACCGCCCGGTCGAGCAGCCCCGTCCTGGCCGCCAGCGCCGCCGCCTCCAGACGCGATCCGACCCCCAGCTTCATCAGGACCCGCTGCACGTGCGTCCGCGCCGTGCTCGGCGCGATCCCCATCCCCGCCGCGATCAGCCGGGTGTCCTCCCCCTCCGCCACCCGGACGAGCACCTCCACCTCCCGGTGCGTCAGCATCCGCAGCAGCCGCTGCGCCTCGTCGTCCGGCTGGGCGGCGGGGTGCAGCAGCTCCGCGAAGGCGCCCTGGAGCAGCGCGGGCGCCACCGCCGACTCCCCCGCCCTGGCCTTCACCAGGGCGCGCTCGACGCCCTCGATGCGCTCGTCGTGCCGGACGTACCCCGAGGCCCCGGCCGCGAACGCCGCCGCGATCCCGCGCGGCGACGGCACCGGACCGAGCACCACCACGGCCACCTGCGGCCGCTCCCGCTTGATCCGCACGACCACGTCGAAGGCGCCCGGCGCGGCCGGTGCGGCCGTGCCGAGCAGGCAGACCTCCGGCCCCCGGCCCACCACGAGGTCCGCGGCCGCCGCCACCGGCGCGCCCGCCGCGAGCACCCGGTGCCCGCGCAGCTTCAGCGCCGAGGCGAGCGCCTCCGCCAGCAGGCGGTGGTCGTCGACCACCACGAGGCGTACGCCCATCCCGGTCATCCCCCATCCTCCGGGCCCGCCGTCCCCCGGCCGGCCCGCTCGACCCCGAATTCTTCGCCACCCGGCGCGGTGCGCAAACAGCCCGGCACGTCGGGGTGAAACCGACACGCCGGGCTGTTCCCGTCTCACGAACGTCCGTGCGACGTCCGTGTGTTCATCGGGTGCTGTACGACACCGCCAGGTACTTCTTCTCGTCCGGCGCCGACGCCCGCGGCTTGGAGATCATCATGGCGGACATGAACAGGCGACCGTCGCCGTACAGGATCTCCGAGTAGTCCACGGAGAAGCTGTTCTCGATGTCGCGGATCGTCTTGTCCGCCGGGTTCTCCAGGAGCAGCGTCTCCTTCATCGTGCCGCCGTCGATCGACACGATCCGGCCGCCCTTGTCGTACGGGGGCTCCTTGTAGGCGATGAGGTTGCCGCCGTCCATCCGGAGCGGGACCAGGGTGTACTTGTCCCCGGCGTCCGCCTTCTCCGGCAGCGTGCGCCCGGTGTTCAGGTCGAACGCGATGACCTCGTTGGTCTCGTCGCCGTACTCGCCGGTGCTGCCCTCGTGCTCCTCGGTCGGCACGTAGAGCCGGCCGTTGCCGACGAGCGCCTGGGAGCAGGACTCGACCTTCGTCGAGCGGCAGCGGGCCCCGTACTGGTCCGCGTCCGCCGTGATCTTGGCCTTCAGCTTGCCGGTCTTCTCGTCCAGGGAGAAGAAGTCCGAGATGCCGCTGCCGTCGCCGGCGGACTCGCCGACGTCGGCCGCGACGACCAGCGGCTTGGTGGAGACCACCGACGCGTACTTCACGCCGGTCGGCATCTTGTACTGCGAGAGCGGGGCGCCCGTCGTCGGGTTCAGGTTCTGGATCATCACGTACTGGCTGTCGTACGGACCGCACTTGCGGACCGCGACGAGGCCCTCGCCGCCGCCGTACCCCAGGTCGTAGCAGTTCTGGCTGTTGGCCTGCGGCTTCCAGCGCGGGTTGCCGTTGGCCGCGTCGAAGGCGGCGCCGCCGTCGGTGCCGCCGGCCGCGACGGTCGTCCCGCTGAGCGTGACCTCGCCGAACCGGACCTTCTGGTCGCCGCCCGTGCCGCCGGTGACCGACGACGACCACAGCAGCTTGCCGGTGTTCAGGTCGACCATGCCGACCTCGGTGCACAGCTGGTAGTAGCGCGGCGCGACCCGCTTGCTGGCCTCGAAGAGGATCGGCACCTTGTGGTCGGCCGTCATGTGCCGCGAGGAGCCGCAGACCTGGCCGGTCAGCGGCAGCGTCCACAGGACCGTGCCCTTGTCGAGGTCGTAGGCGACCATCGAGTTGACGCCCGTCTTCACGTACGCCTTGTCCGTGATCCAGGAGCCGGACATGTCGGTGACGTCCGGGACCTTCGGCTCGATGACGTCGAAGGCCTTCTTGCCCTGGGTGTTCGCGGGCGCCTTCTCCTTGCCGCCACCGCCGAGGCCCTTGGTGTCACCGGAGCCGCCGCCGGTGGCGCCCTGCGAGGTGCCGCCCGTGCCCTTGGCCTCCTCGTCCTTGCCGTCGCCGCCGGAACCGGCGTACCAGATGCCGACGCCGATGATCACCGCGACGGCGACGACCGCCGCGATCACGATCTGGAGCTGGGCGGACAGCTTCTTCCCACCCGGCGCCGAGGGGGCGGGCGCCGGCTGCTGGTAGCCGCCGTAGGGCTGCTGCGGCTGCGTCGGGTAGCCGTACGGAGGCTGCTGCGGCTGCTGGTAGCCGCCGTACTGCGGGGCCTGCTGCGGCTGCTGGGGCTGCGTGGGGTAGCCGTACGGCTGCTGCTGCGGCGGAGCGGGGGGCTGCTGCGGGTAGCCGTAGCCGGGGTCCGGCTGCGGCTGCTGCGGCGGCTGCTGGGGGTACCCGTAGCCCGGCTCGGGAGCGGGCTGCTGCGGGTAGCCGTACCCCGGCTCGGGCGTCGGTGCGCCGAAGCCGCCCTGGGGATCCGGGGGTTGGTTCGGCGGCGGCGGGGGTGGCTGCGTCATCGGTCCGTGCACCTCACTTGCTGAAGGCCATCATGGTCTTGACCTGCATCTCGTCCTTGTCGTTGGACGCCGACACACGTCCGCTCGCCACCACGAAGGTGCCGCTGCCGTAGGCGTAGCCCGCGCTGTAGAAGCTGCCCTCGATGTCGGAGGCCGAGACCGGGTGCTGGAGCACGATCTTCGGCGCGCCGCCGGTCGGCGCGAGGGTGGCGACGGCCCCGCCCTGGTCGTACAAGGGGGTCACGTACAGCAGGACGTCGGAGCCCTCCATGCGCAGCGGGGTCACCGACCGGCCCTCGGGCGCCTTGGCGCGCCACTTGGCCTTGCCGTTCTTCAGGTCGAAGGCGACGACCTCGTTCGTCTTGCCGTAGCCGCCCTCGGTCGCCATGTAGAAGGTGTTCGCGTCGGCGGCGACTCCGGTGCAGCCCTGGAGGTTCTTGCCGAAGATGACGAAGCTGCCGCCGCAGTCGGGCGCGAACTTGTCCTTGCCGCCCTGGATCTGCGAGCGGAGCTTGCCGTTGGCGTCGAGCGCGAAGACGGTCCACTTCTTCTGCTCGCGCTGCGTGGCCGAGACGACCAGCGGGTCGACCGAGTAGACCTTGTCGACCTCCCAGTCCGCCTCCAGCTTGAAGGTGAACCTGGGCTTGCCGGTGTTGGGGTCGACCTGGCCGACCGCCTGGATCTTCTTGGTGGTGCTGCCGGACGGGCAGTCCATGGCGGCGATCAGCTTGCTGCCGCCCGCGTAGGCGAAGGGCTTGCAGCCGGTGGTGGCGCCCTTGAAGAGCTGCCGGCCGTCGGCGAGCGAGAAGCCGTACGCGCTGCTGGTGCCGGCCGCGGTGACCGTGTTGCCGCTGATGGCCAGGGTGTTGTCGGAGAACGCGAAGAAGCCCGTGGCCTTGGGCACGGCCTTCTTCCAGCCGGCCTTGCCGGTCTTCAGGTCGATCTTCTGGAGCTCGGTGCACTTGGCGCCGTCCTTGGCGCTCTCGGCGTACCCGAACACCATGGAGCCGTCGGCGGCGGGCTCCGGCGGGGCCGCGCACAGCTCGAACGGCACGTCGACGTGCCACTTGCGCTTGCCGTCGCTCAGGTTGTAGCCGTCGACGCCCTTGTACATGGCCTTGACGACGGTGTCGCCGACGATCCACGGGCCGAACACGTCGGAGCCGTTGCGGGGCAGGTCGACGTCGTTCTTGATCAGCCAGGCGACCTTGTCCTCGCCGGGCTTGCGGTCGGCGTTGAGGTCGTCGTCGCCCTCCCGGCCGTCGCCGGAGCCGTCGCCCTGGTCCACCGACTCGGTGGGCTTCGGAACGGCGGAGGTGCTGGCGGAGGTGGTGGGCCCGGCGATCGGGCCCTTCTCGTCGTCCCCGCCGGAGACGACCGCCCAGGTCGTGACGGCGGCGACCAGGACGGCTCCGGCGGCCACGGCCGCGACGATGCCGGTCCGGCCCTTCAGACCGCCGCCACCGGAGGCGGGCGGCGGGGTGGGCGCGCCCGGGTACATCGGCTGGGTGGGGTAACCGCCGTACGGGCCCTGCTGCTGACCCTGCTGCGGGTAGCCGTACGGCTGCTGCGGCTGGCCGTACGGGCCGGGCTGCTGGCCGTACGGACCCGGCTGCTGCGCGTACGGGCCCGGCGCGGCCGGCTGGCCCGGCTGCTGGCCCGGCGCCTGCGGGTAGCCGTACCCGGGCTGCGTCGGCTGGCCGTACGGACCCGGCGCGGCGGGCGGCGGGGTCTGCGGCGCCGGCGGTGCCTGCGGCGGGACCGGCGGCACGGGCGGCATGCCCGGGGTCGGGCCCTGGCTCGGGCCCTGGCTCGGGTCCTTGGGGGCTCCGAAGCCCCCCGGCGGCTGGTTGCTGGGCGGCTGGGTCATCAGCGGTCTCCCCCTTGACGTGAACGGGTTTTCTTTCTACCACTCACGCGATGGCGCAAAAGCGACCGGTCCGCCCCTTGTACCCAAGGGAGGACCGGCCTGTGATGCCCTCGTTATGCGTCCTCGGCCAGTTCGAGCCAGCGCATTTCCAATTCCTCGCGCTCCCCGGCGAGTTCCCGGAGCTCCGCGTCGAGCTTCGCCACCTTCTCGAAATCGGTGGCGTTGTCGGCGATCTGCGCGTGCAGCTTCGCCTCCTTGTCGGAGACCTTGTCGAGCTGCCGCTCGACCTTCTGCAGCTCCTTCTTGGCGGCGCGCGCGTCGGCGGCGGAGACGCCGGGCTTCGCCTGCGCGGGCGCGGCGGCGGGCGCCGGGACGGACGCCTCGATCATCCGCCGGCGCCGCTCCAGGTACTCGTCGATGCCGCGCGGCAGCATCCGCAGGGCCCGGTCGCCGAGCAGCGCGAACGTCTTGTCGGTGGTGCGCTCGATGAAGAACCGGTCGTGGGAGATGACGACCATGGAGCCCGGCCAGCCGTCGAGAAGGTCCTCGAGCTGGGTGAGGGTCTCGATGTCGAGGTCGTTGGTGGGCTCGTCGAGGAAGAGGACGTTGGGCTCGTCCATCAGCAGGCGCAGCAGCTGGAGGCGGCGGCGCTCGCCACCGGAGAGGTCGCCGACCGGCGTCCACTGCTTCTCCTTGGAGAAACCGAACTGCTCGCAGAGCTGCCCCGCCGTCATCTCACGGCCCTTGCCGAGGTCCACGCGGTCGCGGATCTGCTGCACGGCCTCCAGGACCCGCAGGGT
Organism: Streptomyces sp. LMG1-1-1.1; assembly: GCF_040815545.1. Classification (NCBI taxonomy): domain Bacteria; kingdom Bacillati; phylum Actinomycetota; class Actinomycetes; order Kitasatosporales; family Streptomycetaceae; genus Streptomyces; species Streptomyces sp. LMG1-1-1.1. The sequence goes on from NZ_JBFPNH010000040.1 coordinate 28,397, forward strand.
GGCGGGGAGTTCGGTGACGTCCTGGGAGAGGTAGGCGAGCCGGACGGTCTTGCCGACCACGATCTTCCCGGCGGCCGGCTGCGCCTCGCCGTCGGTGGTCGAGGCGTCGGCGAGGGCCCGCAGGAGTGAGGTCTTGCCGGCGCCGTTGACACCGACGAGGCCGATGCGGTCGCCGGGGCCGAGCTGCCAGGTCAGGTGCTGGAGGAGGGTCTTGGGACCGGCGGTGACGGTCACGTCCTCCAGGTCGAAGACCGTCTTGCCGAGGCGGGCGTTGGCGAACTTCATCAGCTCGCTGGTGTCGCGCGGCGGCGGCACGTCGGCGATCAGCTCGTTCGCGGCCTCGATGCGGTAGCGCGGCTTGGAGGTACGGGCGGGGGCGCCGCGCCGCAGCCAGGCCAGCTCCTTGCGCATCAGGTTCTGCCGCTTGGTCTCCTCCGTGGCGGCGATCCGCTCGCGCTCGGCGCGGGCGAAGACGTAGTCGGAGTAGCCGCCCTCGTACTCGTGGACGTCACCGCGCTGCACGTCCCACATGCGGGTGCAGACCTGGTCGAGGAACCAGCGGTCGTGGGTGACGCAGACGAGCGCCGAGCGGCGCGTCTGCAGGTGCTGGGCGAGCCAGGAGATGCCCTCGACGTCGAGGTGGTTGGTGGGCTCGTCGAGGACGATCAGGTCCTGGTCCTCGATGAGGAGCCTGGCGAGCGCGATGCGCCGCCGCTCACCGCCGGAGAGCGGGCCGATGACGGTGTCCAGACCGTTCTCGAAACCGGGCAGGTCGAGCCCGCCGAACAGACCCGTGAGCACGTCGCGGATCTTGGCGCTGCCGGCCCACTCGTGGTCGGCCATGACGCCGATGACCTCGTGCCGGATGGTGGCCTTCGGGTCGAGCGAGTCGTGCTGGGTGAGCACGCCGAGGCGCAGCCCGCCGCTGTGGGTGACGCGGCCGGTGTCGGCCTCCTCCAGCTTGGCGAGCATCCGGATGAGGGTGGTCTTGCCGTCGCCGTTGCGCCCCACGACCCCGATCCGGTCCCCCTCGGATACGCCGAGCGAGACGCCGTCGAGCAGGGCACGGGTGCCGTACACCTTGCTGACTGCCTCGACATTGACCAGGTTGACGGCCACGTTGACTCCTGTACGGGGGATCGATCGACGTCCCAGGGTACGTCGCCGGGCCCTTCCCACCCGACGGGTGGCATCAGCGGTAGCATGAGGAGCATGAGCGAGCCCACCCAGAAGTACTCGATCAGCATGCCCCGGGACCTCGCGGAAGCGGCACGCGCGCGCGGAGGCCCCTCCGGGCTCTCGGCCTACGTCGCCGCCGCCGTCGCCCGTCAGATAGAACGGGACGACCTCAACGAGCTCATCGCCGTCGCCGAGGCCGAGCACGGACCCGTCACGGACGAAGAGGTCCAGGCGCGGCGCGAGCAGCTGCGGCAGGCACGCGCGGCACAGACCGGGACGGCACCCGGCCGGTCGAGTGCGGCGTGACGCCACCCCGCACCGAAGCCGCCCCCGGCGGCACCCTGGTGCTCGACAGCGAGGGACTCGCCAGAGCCGTTCTGCGTGACCGCGAGGTCACGGGCTGGCTCGCTCTCGCCCGCGCCGACGACCTGCGGGTCGTGGCGAGCGCGGCCACGCTGGTGGAGGTGATGCACCCCCGCATCAACCGGGCCGCGCTGGAATGGACCCTGTCCCGCATCGTCGTCGAACCCGTGACCGCCGCCCTCGCGCGCCACGCGGCGGCCCTGCTCGGCGAAGCCGGGCTGCACGGCCACGAGTACGCCATCGACGCGATGGTCGCCGCGACGGCCCTCTCGGCCCCGGGGCCGGTCACCGTACTCACGTCCGACCCGGAGGATCTCCTCACCCTCTGCGGAGGCCGGGCGACCGTCATCGCGATCTGATCCGCCCCGCCCGCTCCACCAGCAGCCACCCCACCAGCGCGAGACCGACCGCCGCGGGCGCCGTGACCGGGACGGCGATCAGGGTCGCCGCGTGACCGTCGAGCAGCCCGGCGAAGCCCGTCAGGGAGAGGCCGAGGACGCCGAAGAGCGCCAGCGTGATGCCGAGGGCCGCGAGGGGGCCGCCCGAGTCGGTCGCCGGGGCCGCCGGGGCGGGAGCCTCGAAGCGGCGGAAGACCGCGACGAGCAGCGCCGTGAGCACGGCGGCCGCCGCGAACCGCAGCGGGACCTGCGCCCACCAGCCGGCCGACGCCGGGGCCGGAAGCTCCACGCCGAGCCCGAGCATCGCCCCGTACACGCCGAGCATCGCCGTCAGGTGCCACAGGAACGCCGTCATCGCGATCCCGTTGGCGGCGACCACCGTCCGCCACACCCCGGCGCGGGCGGTGAAGCGGGCCCCCGGGCCCTTCAGGAGCTCGACCGCGCCGACCAGCCACAGACCGTGGCAGAGCAGGGCGAGCGTCGGCGGGGCCATGTTCGACACCTTCTCGCCGGGCATCCCCACCATGGACAGCGGATAGGGGCCGAGGGCGACGAGCGCGGTCGCGCCGGCCAGGCCCGCGCCGGCGAGCAGCGCCGGGCGGCGGATCATGCCGTCGGCGCGCAGGAAGCCGAGCTGGTGGACGGCCAGCCACACGAACGCGAAGTTCAGGAACTCCACGAACGGCACGTCCGCCGCGAACCGCAGCACGTCCACGACGACCGCCCCGCCCGCGAGCACGGCGAACGCGCCCCACCCCCACCGCTCGTGCAGCCGCAGCAGCGGCGGGGTGAACGCCACCATCGCCAGATAGATCCCGATGAACCACAGCGGCTGCGTGACCAGCCGCAGCGCCACTCCCGCGAGCCCGCCGTCCGCGCCGGTCAGCTGGAGCACCAGCGCGGCCGCCCCCCACACCCCGACGAACACCATCGTCGGCCGCAGCAGCCGCTGCAGCCGGGCCCGCAGGAAGGCCGCGTACCGCGGACGGGAGCGGTGGGCCAGGGCGTGCGAGAACCCCCCGACGAAGAAGAACACCGGCATCACCTGGAACACCCAGGTCACCGCCTGGAGCGCCGGCACCACGGCGAGCAGGTTCCCCACCCGCCCGTCACCGTCGACCGCCGCCATCAGCCAGTGGCCGAGCACCACGACCCCGAGCGAGGCGACCCTCAGCAGATCGACGTACCGGTCCCGCGTCGCCGGCGTGGCCGCCGCGACGTCCCGCGCGCTCATTCCCATGCGGCCACGCTCCCGCGACCGCCCTCCGGGCGACAGGGCGCGGATACTCAGCCGGCCGCTGAGTAGCGGGAGACGGCGCCGGACGAAGCGGCGCCGGCCGCGCACGTCGAGCGTGGGGCCCGCGCCGGACGGCCGCCGAGCACCGCGCCCGGCGCTCCTCCCGCGTCAGACGGGCAGGACGACCGCGCCTCGGGCCGGGGAGGTCGCCGGGCGCGCCGTGCGGCAGGTGCCCGAGGCGATCAGGGCGGCTGCGACGGTCTCGGCGGCCTCCGCGTCCTTCACGAGGAAGGCGGTCGTCGGGCCGGAGCCGGAGACCAGCGCGGCGAGGGCGCCCGCTTCCGTGCCGGCCGCGAGCGTCGCGGCGAGCGAGGGGCGCAGGGAGAGCGCCGGGGCCTGGAGGTCGTTGGCGAGGGCGCCCGCGAGGGCGGTGGTGTCGCCGGTGCGCAGGGCGTCCAGGAGCGCCGGGGACGCGGCCGGTTCGGGGATCTCGACGCCGTCGGCGAGCCGGTCGAACTCGCGGAACACCGTCGGCGTCGACAGACCGCCGTCGGCGACGGCGAACACCCAGTGGAAGGCGCCGCCGACCGGCAGCGCGGTCAGCTTCTCGCCCCGCCCGGTGCCGAGCGCCGCCTCGCCGACCAGGCTGAACGGCACGTCGGAGCCCAGCTCCGCGCAGATCTCCAGGAGCTCCTCGCGCGAGGAGCCGAGACCCCACAGCGCGTCGCACGCGAGCAGCGCGCCCGCGCCGTCGGCGCTGCCGCCGGCCATGCCGCCGGCGACCGGGATGTCCTTGGCGATGTGCAGGTGCACGTCCGGGGAGATGCCGTGCCGGGCCGCGAGCAGTTCCGCGGCCCGCGCGGCCAGGTTCGTCCGGTCCAGCGGCACCTTGTCGGCGTCCGGGCCCTCACAGGTGATCGTGAGCCCGTCGGCCGGGGTCGCGGTCACCTCGTCGTACAGCGACACGGCGAGGAAGACGTTCGCCAGGTCGTGGAAGCCGTCGGGCCGCGCCGCGCCGACGGCCAGCTGCACGTTGACCTTGGCGGGGACCCGTACGGTGACGCCGCCGGGGACGCCCCGGGACTCCGTACCGCCGGTCACGCCTTCGCCTCCGCGATCCGGGCGAACTCCTCGACGGTCAGCGCCTCGCCGCGCGCCTGCGGCGAGACGCCGGCCTTGACGAGGGCCTCCTCGGCGGCGGCGGGCGAGCCCGCCCAGGTGGCGAGGGCGGCGCGGAGGGTCTTGCGGCGCTGGGCGAAGGCCGCGTCGACGACCGCGAAGACCTCCTTGCGGGTGGCGGTGGTCGCCAGCGGCTCGGTGCGGCGGACGAGGGAGACGAGGCCGGAGTCGACGTTCGGCGCGGGCCAGAAGACGTTGCGGCCGATGGAGCCGGCGCGTTTCACCTCGGCGTACCAGTTCGCCTTGACCGACGGGACGCCGTAGACCTTGTTGCCGGGCTTGGCGGCGAGCCGGTCGGCGACCTCGGCCTGGACCATGACGAGGGTCCGCTCGATGGTCGGGAACCGCTCCAGCATGTGGAGCAGGACCGGCACGGCCACGTTGTACGGAAGGTTGGCGACGAGCGCGGTCGGCGCCGGACCCGGCAGTTCCTGGACGTGCATCGCGTCGGAGTGGACGAGCGCGAAGCGGTCGGCGCGGGCCGGCATGCGGGCCTGGATCGTGGCGGGCAGCGCGGCGGCGAGCACGTCGTCGATCTCGACGGCCGTCACCCGGTCCGCGGCCTCCAGGAGCGCCAGGGTGAGGGAGCCGAGCCCGGGGCCCACCTCCACGACCACGTCGTCGGGCCGCACCTCGGCCGTGCGGACGATCCGCCGGACGGTGTTGGCGTCGATGACGAAGTTCTGGCCCTTCTGCTTCGTGGGGCGCACGCCGAGGGCGGCGGCCAGCTCACGGATGTCGGCGGGGCCGAGGAGGGCGTCGGGGCTTTCGGGGCCGGTGGTGGTGCTCACCGGTACAGCCTACGGGGCCCCGGTACGGCCGACCTACGGCTCACCGGTGCGGCCCCGCCACGCCCGGCCGCGCACACCGGCGCACGCACCCACCGGTGACGGCCCCGGCCCCCGGAAGGCCGCCCGGTCTCACCCGTGCAGCCGCCGGCCGCAGTGGGGCCACGGACTCGCGCCCCGCTGCACGTACAGCTTCTTGGCGCGGAAGGTCTGCTCGGAGGCGGGCGCGTCCTGGGCGACTCCGCTGCCGCCGAGGGAGCGCCAGGTGCCGGGGTCGAACTGGTAGAGCCCGCCGTACGTCCCCGAGGGGTCGACGGCGTTCGGGCGGCCGCCGGACTCGCAGGCGGCGAGGCCGCCCCAGTCGAGCCCGTCGGCGCCCGCGACGGACGTGGGCAGTGGCCGGGTGCCGATCCGCACCTTGCGGCCGACCGGCTCGCGGACGATCTCCTCGCCCGTCCTGCGGGGCTTCTGCTTGACGCCGTTGACCGTGCGCAGGCTGTAGGTGACGCGGCGGACGCCGGGGACGCCCTGCCGTTCGACGGTCTCGGTGCCGGCGAAGAGCTCCGGGTCGCGGACCGTCTCGACGGCGTACGGGATGGCCTCCTCCCGCACCTGCCGGGAGCCGGTGATCCGCAGCACGTTCACGGTCTGGCCGTCGCGCGGGAACGCGCCGGGCGCCACCGACGTCGTGTCCTGCCCGGCGAGGGTGATCCCGGCCTCGACGAGCGCCTCGCGGACGGTGGCGGCGTTGGTGCGGACGGTCCGCTCCCGCCCGTCCACGAGGAACGTGATCGTCCGCTCGGTCCGTACGTCGAGGGCGAGGCCCTGCCGGGAGATCGCCGCCCCGCGGGACACGGAGAGGTACGCGCCCTCCGCGCGGACCCCGAGCTGGCGCAGCGCCCCCTCGACGGTCCGGGCGGTCGTCCACACCTGGCGGCGCTGCCCGTCGAGGGTGAGCGCGACCGGGCGACCGTAGCGGACGACGATCTCGTCGCCGTCGGCGAGCGCCTCGCCCGGGGCCGGGGCGACGATGTCGTGCGCGCCGACGGCCAGGCCCTCGTCGGCGAGGAGCTCCTCGACCTCGTCGGCGAACGTGTGGAGGGTGCGCGGGACGCCGTCGACGGAGAGCCTGACCTCCTTGTCGTCGGCGACGAAGGCGCTCGTGCCGCCGGCGAGGAAGGCGACGACGAGGGCCTGCGGGACGAGCCGCCGCAGCCCGTCGCCCGCTCCCCCCGAGGCCTTGCGGCGCCGGGCGGACCGCCGGGAGCCGGCCCGGGAGCCCTGTCCGGGGACGGTGCCGGACCCCGGACCGGCCGCCGCACGGGCACCCGGACCGGCGTCCGGCATCACGAGGGGCGCCGCCTGGGTCGGCTGCTCGTGCAGCGGCAGGGCCGCGCCCCGCCGTCCGGCTCGGTGACTGCCCTGGGAAGTACTCACGAGGCCGGGACCCTAGCCCCGACCGTCGTCACTCTCCCGGACGACCCGACTACGACACGTAACCGTTATGGATCAGTAATCGAAGGCGCGGGCGGTGTTCACGGCGATCGCCTCCGCGAGCTCGTTCTCGCCGATCCCCCGCACCTGCGCCATCGCCCGGACGGTGACCGGGATCAGGTACGGGGCGTTCGACCGGCCGCGGAAGGGCGCCGGGGTCAGGAAGGGCGCGTCGGTCTCGACCAGGACCAGCTCCAGCGGGGCGACGGCGAGCGCGTCCCGCAGCGGCTGGGCGTTCTTGAAGGTGACGTTGCCGGCGAAGGACATGTAGTAGCCCTTGGCCGCGCAGATCTCGGCCATCGCGGCGTCGCCGGAGTAGCAGTGGAAGACGGTCCGCTCCGGGGCGCCCTCCTCGTCCAGCACGCGCAGCACGTCGGCGTGCGCCTCCCGGTCGTGGATCACCAGCGCCTTGCCGTGCCGCTTGGCGATCTCGATGTGCGCGCGGAAGGAACGCTCCTGCGCGGCGATGCCGTCCGGCCCCGTCCGGAAGAAGTCGAGCCCGGTCTCACCGACCCCGCGCACGTACGGCAGGGCCGCGAGCCGGTCGATCTCGGCGAGCGCGTCGTCGAGGGCCGCGTCCCCGCCGCCCTCGCGGGCGCCCTGCCGGGACCAGCCGTCGGGGTCCCCGAGGACGATCCTGGGGGCCTCGTTGGGGTGCAGCGCCACGGCCGCGTGCACGTTCGCGTGGGCGGCGGCCGTCTCCGCGGCCCACCGGGAGCCCTTCACGTCGCAGCCGACCTGCACGACCGTCGTCACCCCCACGGCGGCGGCCTTGACCAGCGCCTCCTCCACGGTCCCGGACTGCATGTCCAGGTGGGTGTGCGAATCCGCCACCTCCACGAGGAGCGGTTCGGGCAGCGGCGGCGGGGCGTCCTTGGCACTCATGGCCCGATCGTACGAGGGCCATGAGTGCCACCGCCAAAGCGTTACTTGTTGTGGCGGAAAGGATGCAGGAGGTCCGACAGGTGCCAGTGGTGCGGCACCGGCGGCTTCTCGGGAGTGTCCTCGGTCAGCTCCTGACCGATGGGCCCGGCCGGTGAGACCGGCTTCGTCGCCCGCGCCCCGTGCTGGTGCTTCTCGGTCGCGGCGATCAGGTCGAGCACCGACGACACCTGCCCCGCGCGCATGATGCGGACGACATGACCGCCGCAGTTCATGCAGGTGGGACTGGACAGCGGGGACGGAACCCGCTCCCCGTCGGCCTTGTAGACGACGAATTCCTGGCCGGCGGCGTCGACGTGGTGCTCGATGTCGTACGCCTGCTCCCAGCCGTATCCACAGCGCATGCAGGCGAAGGCGTACGCCTCATGGGCGACGGATATGCCGGTGCCGGTGATCTCGCTCATGCCAGCTCCTCTCCACTGATCAGTGGACGCCTTTTCGGGCCGGAGCGCATCAGCGCGGGACGAACCATGGAAGGCTTTTGGCTCTTCCCTTGCCAAGCACCCTTGGAAGAGTCCCGGCGCCGGGTCGGGCTTTGCCTTTCAGATTAGTCCTTTACCTTTTCCGTGGCCCGAACCGTCCGCGTTCTTTGCCGCCACCACGGCATCGAACACCTCGCGCTTGGGAAGTCCCGCGTCGGCCGCGACGGCGGCGATGGCCTCCTTGCGGCGTTCCCCGGCCTCCTCGCGGACCCGGACCCGGCGCACCAGCTCCTCGGCGTCGAGTTCCGCCGGGCCGGTCTCCGGGGCGCCCTCGACGACGACGGTGATCTCGCCGCGGACACCCTCGGCGGCCCAGGCGGCGAGCTCGGCGAGCGGGCCGCGCTTGACCTCCTCGTACGTCTTGGTCAGCTCCCGGCAGACGGCGGCGCGGCGGTCGGCACCGAAGACCTCGGCCATCGCGGCGAGCGTGTCGTCGAGCCGGTGCGGGGCCTCGAAGTAGACGAGGGTCCGCCGTTCGTCGGCGACCTCGCGGAGCCGACCGAGCCGCTCGCCCGCCTTCCTCGGAAGGAAGCCCTCGAAGCAGAAGCGGTCCACGGGCAGGCCCGAGAGGGCGAGCGCGGTGAGGACGGCGGACGGACCGGGGACGGCCGTGACCTTGATGTCCTGCTCGACGGCGGCGGCGACGAGCCGGTAGCCGGGGTCCGAGACGGACGGCATGCCGGCGTCGGTCACCAGGAGCACGCGGGCGCCGCCGACCAGCGCTTCGACCAGCTCGGGCGTCCGGGCGGACTCGTTCCCCTCGAAGTACGAGACGACCCGGCCCGTGGTGTGGATGCCCAGCGCGCGGGTGAGCCCGCGCAGCCTCCGGGTGTCCTCGGCGGCCACGATGTCCGCGTTCTCCAGTTCGGTGGCGAGTCGGGGCGGAGCGTCCGCGATGTCACCGATGGGGGTCCCTGCGAGTACCAGCGTTCCTGTCACACGGAACATCCTCGCAGCCCGGACAGGCGACGCGCACAGGCGCGTTCCCTACGATGGCGCGGTGACCAGTACCGCACCCGAGACCCTGGAGGGCCGGCAAGCCGTGGCAGAGCCCTCTTCGTGGCAGCAGCGGCTGCGGCGTTTCGGCTACGAGCCGCCCGCCGGAAGCTCCGCACCCATCGGGCTGCGGGAGCGGCTCGTCCCGTCCTACACCCGGCCCTCCGCCCGCGTGTGGTCGCTCGTCGGCCTCGGCCCCGGGCCCGCCGAACGGCTCTGGCGGCTGATGGCCTGGGGCGGTCCGCTCCTGGTCACGGCCGTCGCCGGCCTGCTGCGGTTCTGGAACCTCGGCAAGCCGCGCGCGGTGATATTCGACGAGACGTACTACGCCAAGGACTCCTGGGCCCTGATCAACCAGGGGTACGAGGGCGCCTGGCCGAAGGACATCGACAAGACGATCCTGTCCGACCCGGGCGCGGTGCTCGTGCCGACCGACCCCGGGTACGTCGTCCACCCGCCGATGGGCAAGTGGATGATCGGCGTCGGCGAGAAGCTCTTCGGCTTCGAGCCGTTCGGCTGGCGCTTCATGGTGGCGCTCCTCGGCACGCTGTCCGTGCTGATGCTCTGCCGGATCGGCCGCCGGCTCTTCCGCTCGACGTTCCTGGGCTGCCTGGCCGGCCTGCTGCTCGCCGTCGACGGACTGCACTTCGTGATGAGCCGCACCGCGCTCCTCGACCAGGTGCTGATGTTCTTCGTCCTCGCCGCCTTCGGCTGCCTCGTCCTCGACCGCGACCGGACGCGGCGGCGGCTCGCCGCGGCGCTCCCCGAGGACGAGGAGGGCGTCCTGCGCCCCGACGCGGAGATCGCGGAGTCGCTGCGCCTCGGCTGGCGGCCGTGGCGGCTCGCGGCCGGCGTCTCGCTGGGCCTCGCGGCGGCGACCAAGTGGAACGGCCTGTACGTCATGGTCGCCTTCGGCCTGATGACCGTCCTGTGGGACGTCGCGGGCCGCCGCACCGGGGGCGCCGTCCGCCCGCACCTCGCGGTCCTGAAGAAGGACCTGGTGCCGGCGTTCGTGTCAGTCGTCCCGGTGGCCATCGGCACCTATCTGGCGACCTGGACCGGCTGGCTCGTCTCCGACAAGGGCTACTTCCGCAACTGGGCCGTCGAGCACGACAAGCTGGCCGGCGGCGGCACCTGGGGCTGGCTCCCCGACTGGCTGCGCAGCCTCTGGCACTACGAGTCCGAGGTCTACACCTTCCACGTCGGCCTGACGTCGCCGCACACCTACCAGTCGAACCCCTGGTCCTGGATCGTCCTCGGCCGCCCCGTCTCGTACTTCTACGAGTCCCCGGCCCCCGGCACCCGCGGCTGCCCCTCCACCGCCAAGGAGAAGTGCGCCCAGGAGGTCCTCGCCCTCGGCACGCCCCTCCTGTGGTGGGCCGCCTGCTTCGCCATCCTCTACGTCCTCTGGCGCTGGGCCTTCCGCCGCGACTGGCGCGCCGGCGCCGTCGCCTGCGGCATCGCCGCCGGCTGGCTCCCCTGGTTCCTCTACCAGGAACGCACCATCTTCCTTTTCTACGCGGTCGTCTTCGTCCCCTTCCTCTGCCTTGCCGTCGCCATGATGCTCGGCGCCCTCATCGGCCCCCGCGGCTCCTCCGAAAGACGCCGCACATTCGGCGCGGTGGCCGCCGGCTGTCTCGTCCTCCTCATCGTCTGGAATTTCATCTACTTCTGGCCCATCTACACCGGCACCCCCATTCCACTCGACCAATGGCGAGCCCGAATGTGGCTCGACACCTGGGTCTAGCGGGGGAATTACACGAAGAGGGCGCGACCGGCGGTCGCGCCCTCTTCGTCGTCGTTGTCGGCGGTGGCTGCGCCGGCGGCGTCGGGGGTGGCCGGGTCAGTGCGTGGGGAGGGTGAGGACGCAGTGGGGGAGGTCGTGGTCGGGGTCGCCGACGCGGGCCCAGAGCTTGACGACCTCGTTGTGCTTCAGGGCGGAGTAGGAGTCGGGCCTCCGACCGTCCGCTTCGGGGTGGGCGGCGTCGAAGCGGACGCGGAGGAAGCTCTGCTCCTTGTTGGAGGTCAGTTTCCAGGTGCCCGTTCCGGACCAGGCCAGGTCTTCCTCCCAGCCGACGGCGACGCAGATGTCATGGGCGACGAACGTCCCGTCCGGCTTCAGCGTGAGGGTGCCGTCGTCGGCGTCGGTCCAGGTGGTGACGAGGTCGGCTCGCTTCAGCAGGATCGGTTTGCCTTCGGGTGGCGGGAGTTCGTAGAGCCTGCCGCAGGCCGTGAGGGCGAGGGCCGTGGCGAGCAGGATCGGCGCAGTACGACAGTGACGCGACACTTCCACCCCTAGCGGTTACGCGGGCTGCGTGCGCGGCCGGTGGGCGCGCCCGCATGCCGTACCCTGACACGGAATTTGAACATGTTCAAGTCAAGGTGTCGGGCGGGGACGGGGGGGACGCGCAGAGGGCGCGACCGGTGGTCGCGCCCTCTGCCGTGCGGGTCGTGCGGGTGGATCAGGAGACGAGATCCGTGGTGTCGGCCGGGGTCACGTACGTGTCCTGGGCGGGCAGGAAGGGGAGGTCCCATCGGCCGGTGCCCCTGTACAGCGAGCCCTGGTAGTACGAGCTGCTGATGCCGAGGAGGTCGGGGCGGCCGTCGCCGTCGGCGTCGCCGGCGCCGATGAGCTGGCTGAACTTGTTCCAGCCGGAGCCGATGCGGGTGCGGGAGGCGAAGGTGCCGTCGCCCTTGCCGAGGTACTGCCAGAGGACGCCGTCCTTGTCGCGGGCGACGAGGTCGCCGGCGGCGGCGCCGGCGATGTTGCCGACGGCGGCGAGGTCGTTGTAGATGCCCCAGCCGGTGCCGATCTGCTTGCGGCCGGCGAAGGGCTTGGCGGCGTCGCCGGTGCCGGGGTAGAGCCAGAGGCCACCGGACTTGTCGGTGGCGACGGCGTCCGGGCGGCCGTCGTTCGTGAGGTCGCTGCCGACCGCGATCTTGTCGTAGATCTGCCAGCCGGTGCCGACCTTGAGCCGTCCGCCGAAGCCGCCGACGCCGTTGCCGGGGTACAGCCACAGCACGCCGGTCTTCTCGCGGGCCAGGAGGTCGCCGACGGTCGAACCGCCCAGGTCGCCCGTGGCCTCGACGCGGTCGTAGATGTTCCAGCCGGTGCCGACGAGGGCCCTGGGCTCGACCCCGTGGACGCCCATCTGCTCGTTGATCGGGCGGTAGAAGAGGTCGGTGCGCCAGAGGCGGCCGACCGAGTCCCGGGTGAGCAGGTCGGGGCTGCCGTTGTCGTTGAAGTCGTGCGGCGCGGCCTTGCGGACGACCTTGAAGGTGCCCTTGCTGACGGCTTCCGGGCCGATGCCGTTGACCGGGCGGGCGGCGATCTCCCAGGTGAAGTCGCCGTTGTGGACCTCTTCGTCCCAGTTGCTGTCGACCCAGCCGAAGGACGCCTCCTTGATCCCGTTCGAGGTGAGCGTCTGGGTCTTCCCGGTGCGCACGTGGCGCACGGTCACCGTCGCGTTCGCCGCCCGGGACAGGGCCCAGCGGAAGATGAACCCGTTGTTCTTGTCGAGGTCGAGCTCCGCCGCGGGGACGGCGGTGTCGGTGACGACGAGCTCGGTGGGCTCGCCGGTCGTCGCGACCTTCTCGACCGTCGCGTCCTCGCTGCCCGCGGCGGCGATCCGGTACATGCCCTCGCCCTGCCCGACGAGGCCGCCGAGCACGTAGAGGCTGCCGTCGGGGGCGGGCGCGAGCTGGTAGGCGTGGTCGAGCAGCGGCTTCGACGTCTTGGTGGTGAGGTTGTAGGCGGTGAGCGGGTAGTGCGTGCCGGGCTGCCACTGGCTCATGCCGCCGAGCTGCCCGTACACGACCTGGTCGCCGACGAGGGCGAGGTGGAAGTCGCCCGACGCCGTCCCCTCCCTCACCGGGACCTCCTGGCGGGTGCCGGTGGCGAGGTCCTCGACGTGGACCTGCGGCGTCTCGTACGTCCCCTCGCCGGTGGCCCAGGCGGTGCGGGTGGCGGAGACGGCGTCGTGGCCGACCGTGTTGTACGCGCGGACGGGACCGGCGGACGCGGTGGCGAGGTCGATGACGGCCCACTTGTAGACCTCGCCCTGCCGGAAGTGGACCACGGCCTGGTCGGGCGTGGACGGCAGGACGGTGAGGGAGAGCGCGTCGGTCGGGATGCCGGTCACCGTCGTGCCGGCGCTGTCCGCCTCGGTGTACTTGCGGAGCACCGTGCCGGACTCGGTCACGCGGGTCGTGAAGACGGCGTCGCCCGCGGCGCCGGCGTACTTCGCGTCGGTCGCGGCCGAGCCGACGGCGAGCTGGAGGTTGCCACTCGTGGTCAGGTTCCGCTGCGTGATCTGGGTGGAGCTGCGGAAGACGAGGTAGTCGGTGGTCCGCGTCGACCGCAGGTAGGTGAGGCCCGTGTACGCCTGGCCGCCGCCGTCCGAGTAGCGCCTGAAGGCCGTGACGTTGTCGGGGGAGACGGTCAGGAAGCCGGTCACCCCGGCGCCGGCGAGCCGGCTGCCCTTGGGGTAGGTGATCGGGTCCGCGTCGGTGGTCGCCGCGGTCGCCGCGAGGAACCCGCCTGCCGCCGGTACGGCGTGCGCGGGGGCGGCCAGCGCGCTCGCACCGAGGGTGACGGCGAGCACGGTGGTGACGGCGGCGGCGAGCCGCCGTCGGGTCGAACGAGCCAGGGGCACGTGTCATTCCTCCCGGATGCATCAGGCGCACCATGCGCCTCATGGAACAGACCTCCGGGAGGGCGAAAGGTTGTACGGATCCGGGACACGTGTTGCCCAAGTGGCGCCCGGTGTCTGTCCCTAGGACTCCGTCTCTAGCACTCCGTCTCTAGGACTCCGTGCGGCGCACGCGGAAGCGGAGGACCGAGACGGCGCCCGAGCGCGTCGCGCTGAGCGGTTCCAGGTCCGTCCTGGGGAGACCGGGGGGCAGGAAGCGGACGCCGTCGCCGAGGAGGACCGGGAGGACGTACACGAGGAGTTCGTCGACGAGGCCGCGGCGCAGGCATTGGGCGGCGACGTCGGAGCCGAGGATCTCCAGGTTCTTGCCGCCCGTGGCGGCGCGGGCCGTGGCGACCGCCTGCGCGATGTCGCCGGTGAGGACGGTGACCGCCGGGTCGAGCGGATCCGGCGGCCGGTGGGTGAGGAGGAAGAGGGGTCCGGAGAAGGGGTAGTCGGTGCTGCCGGGCCGTTCGACCTCCATTCGCGCGCCCACGTCGTAGGTCCGGCGGCCGACGAGCATGGCGCCGGTGGCCGCCGCGTTCGCCGCGATCACATCCGGCTCCACGGCGTCGGAGATCCAGTCCATCGCGTCACCGGGGCCGGCGACGAAGCCGTCGAGCGACATCGCCCTGTTCACGACCACTTTGCCGCTGCCGGCGCTCGAACCGCTCATGTCGCTCACCCGTCCCGTATCGTCCCCCCGTCCCCCCGTCCCCCCGTCCCCCCCGTCCCCCCGTCCCCCCGTCCCCCCCGTCCCCCCGTCCCCCGTCCCCCGTCCCCCTGGGGCAAGTGTGACGGAAATGGCGATAGTTGCTCGACACAACGGAAGTGACACGCTTGACTGGACGGCCACCTGGGGAGGGGAGGCGCAGCCATGCGCAGTGGAGCCAAGGTCGCGATCGTCGGAAGCGTGTTCGCCGTGCTGGCGGGCGGGGTGGGATACGGGGGCTACAACCTCTGGAACGGCGTCACGGGAGGCGACTCGGACATCGGTACGCGGTCGGACGCCGCGCCGAAGACCGGGCCGGTCACCGGCGATGAGGTGACGTCGACCGCACGGGACTTCCTCGCGGCCTGGGCGGCCGGCGAGTCGGACCGGGCGGCGCAGCTCACCAACGACCCGGTCGCGGCGGGACCCGCCGTCCTCTCCTACCGGCAGGGCGCGGGCGTCTCCCGGGCCACCATCACGCCGGGGACGCCGGTCGGGGCCAAGGTGCCGTTCACCGTGGAGGCGACCGTCACCTTCGAGGGCGTCTCCAAGCCCTGGTCGTACGCCTCCGAGCTGACCGTCATCCGCGGCGAGGCCACCGGCCGCCCGCTGGTGAAGTGGCTGCCGACCGTGCTCCACCCGAAGCTCACCGCCGGCGGCACCCTGCGCACCGGAGTCGCGACGACCGCCTCCGTCAAGGCCGTCGACCGCGACGGCAAGGAGCTGACGGCGGAGAAGTACCCCTCGCTCGGGCCGGTGCTTGACGAGCTCCGGAAGCGGTACGGGGCCAAGGCCGGCGGTACGAGCGGCGTCGAGACCTGGGTCGAATCGGGCAGCTCGACCGTTCCCGACAGCACCCTCCTCGTCCTGACGAAGGGGAAGCCCGGCCTCCTGAAGACCACCATCGACGCCGGCGTCCAGGCGGCGGCCGAGAAGGCGGTCAAGGCGTACGGGACGGCCGCGGTCGCCGCGGTCGAGCCGTCCACGGGAGCGATACGGGCGGTCGCCAACAGCCCGGCCGGCGGTTTCAACACCGCCTTCCAGGGCCGGCAGGCCCCCGGCTCGACCATGAAGATCGTCACGGGCGCGATGATGATGCAGCGAGGCCTGGCCACGCCCGGCAGCCGGGTCGAGTGTCCGCCCACCGTCGGCTGGTACGGCTACACCTTCCACAACCTCGACGACTTCAAGATCACCAACGGCACCCTCACCGAGGCCTTCGCCCGCTCCTGCAACACGGCCTTCATCAAGTCGGTCAAGCCGCTCAGCGAGAAGGACCAGGAGAACACCGCGCTCGGCGAGACCGCCCGCCGCTCCTTCGGCATCGGCCTGAACTGGCAGGTCGGCGTCCCCACCGCGGACGGCAGCGTGCCCGAGTCGCAGGGCGTCGAGACGGCCGCCTCGTACATCGGCCAGGGCAAGATCACCATGAGCGCCCTAAACGTCGCCTCGCTCTCCGCGACCGTCAAGAACGGCGGCTTCCTCCAGCCGTACCTGGTGGCGCGGGACCTCGACGACCGCGAGTTCGCCACCGCCGACCGGCTCTCCCCCGACGTCGCCTCGGGGCTCCGCCGCATGATGAGCGCGGCGGCCACGAGCTCGGCCGGCACCGCGACGAAGGTCATGGCCGGCGTCCCCTCCCCCAAGGGCGCCAAGACCGGCTCCGCCGAGGTCGGCGACCAGGCCACCTCCAACAGCTGGTTCACCGGCTACTCCGGCGACCTCGCCGCCGCCGCCGTCGTCGAAGCCGGCGGCCACGGCGGCGACGCGGCCGGCCCGGTGGTCGCCCAGGTCCTGCGGGCGGGCTGACGGGGGGCGGTCCGGTGGGGCCTGTGGAGGGGGCGTCGAGAACGTCCCGGCGGACGGCGGGGCGCTGATCGTCGCCAACCACTCGGGGACCGGGCGGGACGCGCGGCGTCCGGTCGGGCCGCGCGACCGCCGTCCGGAACCCGGAACCAGGTCGCGTGCCCCGTACACCCACCGCTAGCGTGCGGTTATGACGACCTCTGACGACGCGACCGCACCCGCGCACCCCCAGTTCGCCGCAGCCCTGAGGGAATTGGGCCTCGATGTCGAGATCAGGCGCTTCCCGGACGAGACCCGCACCGCGCAGCAGGCCGCCGACGCCATCGGGTGCCGGGTCGCGGAGATCGTGAAGTCGCTGATCTTCGCCGCGGACGGGGTGCCGGTCCTCGTGCTGATGGACGGGGCGTCGCGGGTGGACGTCGAGCGGGTACGGGAGGAGCTGGGCGCGGAGAAGGTGACCCGGGCCGACGCGAAGGTGGTGCGGGAGACGACCGGGTACGCGATCGGGGGCGTCCCGCCCTTCGGGCACCGGACGCGGACACGGGTCCTCGCCGACCGCGGGATCCTCGAACACGACGTGGTGTGGGCGGCGGCGGGCACCCCGCACACGGTCTTCGCGCTCGACCCGAAGACGCTGGTGACCCACGCCGGCGGCACGCTGGTCGACGTCCGCGAGCCGTCGGCGTGACCCCGCTCGTCACGCTCGCGGTCCTCGTCGCGGCCGTCACCCACGCCAGCTGGAACGCCATCGCCCACGGCATCAAGGACCAGCTGCTCTCCTTCACCCTGATCGCCGGCGGCGGCGCGCTGATCGGCCTGGCCGCGGTCCCCTTCGTCCCGCTGCCCGCGGCCGGCGCCTGGCCGTACCTGATCGCCTCCGCGCTCCTCCACGTCGGCTACTACGCCCTGCTCATGCGCTCGTTCACGCTGGGCGACTTCGGCCAGATGTACCCGATCGCCCGCGGGTCGGCCCCGCTCGTCGTGACCGTCCTCGCGGCGGTCTTCCTCGACGAGCTCCCCGACGGCTGGCAGCTCCTCGGCGTGGCCGTCGCCTGCGCGGGCCTGACCGGCCTCGCCCTGTGGGGCATCCGCGGCAAGGACGCCCGCCCGCACTGGCCCGCGCTGCTCGCGGCGGGCGCGACGGGCCTGTCGATCGCCCTGTACACGGTCGTCGACGGGGTCGGCGTCCGCGCCTCCGGCACCTCGCTCGGCTACGTCGCCTGGTTGATGATCATGGAGGGCCTGGCGATCCCCGCCTACGCCCTCTGGACCCGCCGCGCCGCCCTCCTCCCCCAACTCCGCCCGTACGCCGCCCGCGGCCTCCTCGGCGCCGCCCTCTCCGTCGCGGCCTACGGCCTCATCCTCTGGGCCCAGACCAAAGCCCCCCTCGCCCCGATCGCCGCACTCCGCGAGTCCTCCATCATCGTCGGCGCCGCCATCGGCGCCCTCTTCTTCAAAGAACGCTTCGGCGGCCCCCGCATCGCCGCAGCGGGCCTGATGGTCGTAGGCATCGGCCTGATGCTCCACGCAGGCTGACGACCCCCCGCGGCACGAGACCGTACGGCGCGGTGCCCCCGGGGGCGGGACCGCGCGGTACGGCACCTCGCGGGGCGGGGGCCCGGCCGTACGGCGCGGCACCGCCACGGGGCGGGACCGCGCGGGTACGGCACCTCGCGGGGCGGGTCGCGGCCGTACGGCGCGGCACCGCCAAGGGGCGGGACCGCGCGGGTACGGCACCTCGCGCGGCGGAGACCCTACGGCGGCGGCACGCTACGGGGTGAGGCCGTCAGGCGCCGGCCGCCTGCGCTCCCGCGCCGTCGCACGACGCCCTGAAGAAGTCCGTACGGATGCGGCGGAAGCCCGTGTGCCCGGTCTCCTGCGCGTGCGCCAGGCACCACAGGGCGGGCCCCCGCCCGTCGTCGGCCGGACCGGACCCGTCATGACACGTCGTGCACTCCGCCTCGGTGATCGGCCCGCTCCCCGCACGGTCTCCCCGTAACGCCCACAGCTTCGGCCGCCACCCGCCCCGCGGCACGACCCCGGCCACCCGAGTCGCCGCCGTCCCCTCACGTCCCATCCGACTCCCCCTCCACGGCAAGCTCCGCCCACACCAGCTTTCCCGCCCCACGCCGATCGCAGACACCCCACTTCGAGGCGAGGACATCAACCAGGGGCAGCCCCCACCCCCCGTCCGCACCACACTCCGGCAGCGCCATCAACGGCCGCCGCTCCGATGCGTCATGGACCTCGATGCGCAGCGTGCCCGACACCCGTGCGAAGCGCGTCTCGATCTCCCGACCACGGACCCGGCCATGCCGCACGGCATTCGTCAGCAACTCCGAGAGCACGAGCGCGGCGGCGTCCTCGACGGCCTTCCACTCCCACCGGGCCAGCGTCCTCCGCAACTCCCGGCGGGCGAGCGGCACGCTCCTCGCACCCTGGCCCCACCGCAGTACGACGGTGCCACCGCACTGGGCGTTCACCTGTGTCGGCTGCTCCATCAGGCCACCTCGATCCCGTGGATCAGCCTCGGCCCCACATCCACCCCATGCACGGCCAACCACAGCGCCCGCCTCCGTTGCCTCTGCACCCGGCTCCGCTGCCGGGCCGCTTCGTGCGCGTCCAGATACGGGCGTACGAGTCGACTGTCCTCACCTCGGAGGAGGGGAACTCTGCTATGACAGCGCGTTGTTGTCGTTGACGCGACGCAGCTGCGGGCGGGGACAGCTGGGGCCGGCGGAGTGACCCCCAAACGCCGACGCCCCGAAGGGGGCAGTAACAGCCGCAGGAACAGTCCGACAAGGCGGACGATAGGGTTACTCATGTTGACGCTCCTCGAACAGCGTTGACCACGCCCCCGGACCGTTAGCGCGGTCGCGGGGGTCTCCTGTTTCACACACAGGCCGACAAGATCACTCCAGCGTCACGAGAGGGCGACGGTGAGTGACCGTGGCCACAGCATGCCCGCGTCCGCCCAAAGAATGCAAGCCTTGCGAAATACCTGTTGGCGTTCGAATCGAGTTGAGCGCCGGCGCAGTGACCACGCACACTCGCGGGTACCAGCCGGCAGAGAAGGGACCGCATCATGCCGGACAAGCGACCACGCCCACCGACCGTCAGACTGCGGCGTCTCGCAGCCGAGTTGAGGAAGCTGCGCGCCGAGGCCGAACTCACCCGCGAGGACGTCACCGAGCGCACCGGGATCAACGAAGCGACGCTCTACCGGATCGAGCGGTCACGGGCACGCCCCCAGAAGCGCACCCTCATCGCCCTGTTGGACATCTACCAGGCCAACGCGACTCAACGAGCCGACCTGTTGGCACTTCAGAGCGGATCCAACGACCAGGGCTGGCTACGGCCGTACCACTCGGAGCTGCCCGAGGAGTACACCTCGTACATCGGCTTCGAAGCCGAGGCGCGGACCGTCCGCAATTACGAGTCTCTGTTCATTCCCGGACTCGCCCAGACCGAGCCCTACGCCTCGGAGGTCGTCAGGGGTGTCCTGCCGATGGCCAGCCAGAAGGAGATCGCGCAGCGCGTCCAGGCACGCATGGAGCGGAAGGCCGTCCTCACCAAGGAGCACCCGCTGCAACTGTGGGCGATCGTGGACGAGGCGGCCCTGAGACGCCGGGTCGGTGGACGGGACGTCATGCGGGGCCAGGCGCGGCATCTGCTGGATCTCATGGCGGAGCCCCACGTGACGTTCCAGGTGATCCCGTTCGAGAAGGGCGCGCACGCCGGAATGACCGGCAGCTTCGTCCACATGGACTTTCCGGATGCGGACGACCCCGAACTCGTCTATCTGGACACACCCGCCGGTGACTTGTTCCTGGAATCGGAGGCAGAGATCCGGCGCTACAAGTCGATGTTCGAGCACCTCCAGGCGGTGGCACTGGGGCCGAACGAGAGCGCCGACCTGCTGACTAGAGTCGCGGAAGCGAAGGACTGAAAGAAGGTGTTGGAAGTGCAGCACGAAGCCTCCGAGCCCACCTGGCGAAGCAGCAGCTACAGCAGCGGGAACGGGCAGTGCGTCGAGGTCAGGGACGGCCTCGCGGACACGGTGCCCGTCCGCGACAGCAAGGCCCCTGCCGGTCCGCGGCTCCTCTTCGAGGCGGAGGCCTGGGCGTCGTTCGTCGGTGCGGTGAAGTCCGAACGGCTGTAAGCCCTCACCGGGAGGAGGCTCCGTGAGGCCGAGCACTATCGGGAGCGGGCAGTGGAGTCGGGGGTGCCGGGGGACGTGGCAGGAGATCCCCGACCGCGTCGCCGCCGCCTACGAACGTCTCCGCGACCAGGGGTTCACCAGTCGGCTCGTCAGGCCGTGAGGCCCGTCGCCCTCCCCCCGGGGTGGCGGGGGCGGAGTGTTCAGAAGGTGCTGGGCGGGAGGGGGAGGGGGAGGCCGGGGAGGCCGTCGATGCTTTGGGCGATGTGGTCCTTCTTGGCGAAGTAGGCGCTGAGGGAGGCGTCGTCCTCGCGGGCGAAGCGCTTGCCGTGGAGGTCGCGGTCTTCGTCGTAGGACATGAAGGGGACGCCGTATCCGCAGGAGTCGCGGACGAGTTCGGCGGTGACGACGATGATGGCGCGCAGGCCGTGGAGGGACGGGTCGATGTCCGGGAAGTGGGCGAGCAGGTCCGTGAAGCGGGGGTCGTCGCGGAAGACGGGCTCGCCGCGGCCGTGGACGCGCACGATGTTGGGCGGGCCCTGGAAGGCGCACCACATCACGGTGATCCGGCCGTTCTCGCGCAGGTGGGCGACGGTCTCGGCGGTGCTGCCGGCGAAGTCGAGGTAGGCGATGCGGTGTTCGTCGAGGACCGCGAAGGAGCCCTTGAGGCCCTTGGGGGAGAGGTTGACCGTTCCGTCGCCGTCCAGCGGGGCGGTCGCGGTGAAGAAAATCGGCTGCTGCTCGATGAAGGTGCGCAGGCGGCCGTCTATGCGTTCATAAGTCTTTCCCATGTCTAAGGATTATGTAAGGAAAAGCTTCGCCTGTCTAACGACCCTTGCTACGGTCGGCCGTTGACCTGCGAACCCTTCACCGACGGGGCGACCGGACCGGGCGTCACGGGCACCGGCCGGGGCTCGGTGACGGCCGGGGTGCGGGCCGGCGGGGCGGGCTCCGGGTTCACGGGGGCGCCCGGGCCGAGGACGAGGCCGTGAACGACCGCCGCCGCCACCGCCGCCGTACCGAGGGCGGCGAGGGCCAGGCCGTACACCCGGCGGGTCCCCCACCTGCGGCCCCGGGGAGGGGCGGCGGGGCGGAGGTCCTGGGGGGTGACCAGGGACGCGCGGGCCACGAGGGCGGCCCGCAGGCGGGCCTCGGTGGTGCGGTGGGGAGTCATCGGGACGTCGCCTCCAGCTGTTTCTCCAGCGCGTCGAGGGCGCGGCTCGCGGTGGATTTGACGGTGCCACGGGAGAGACCGAGGGTCTGGGCGATCTGGGCCTCGGTCAGTTCGGACCAGTAGCGCAGGACGAGGACCTCGCGCTGCCGGCGGGTGAGCCGGGCCAGCGCGTCGAGGACGTGCCGGTGCTCCTCGGCGAGCAGCAGCGCCTCGTCGACGGGCGGACCCGCGCCCTGGTGGGGCGGGGTGTACGCGCGGGCGGTGCGGCGGCGGCGCAGGACGGAGCGGGCCGCGTTCACGACGGCGGTGTGCAGGTACGCCCCGGGGTCCTGGAGCCCGGACAGCGCCGTCCCGTACCTGCGGCACACGGCCGCGAAGGCGTCCTGGACGACGTCCTCGGCCGTGTGCAGGTCGTCGACCAGGAACAGCGCGAGCCGCACCATGTCCATCCGCCGCGCCCGGTACAACTCCGTCAGCGAGGGCGGCCGTTCGTCGTCCCGCACGGCCGGCAGGGCCCGCAGGTGCCGGCCCGGCCCTATCACCGGCACGTCCTCGGCTCCCGACACTCGGGCGAGCAGGCGGGACCACCACGACGGGGGCGCTGCGGATATCGCGTACTGCATGGGCCTCGTTCCGGAGGGGTGGAGAGGGGTGGAGGGGCGGGCGAGCGGACCGCCCGCCCGCCCCTCCCGTGGTGCTACTTCGTGGTGCCGGGGGCGGGGGCGGGGGCGGTGGCGGTGCCGGGGTGGATCACCTTGGGGGCGGTCCCGGAGGACGACTTGGCCGGCCCAGCCGGGGCCGGGACCGGGGCCGGGGTCGGCCGGGCCGACGACTTGGCCGGCACCGGGACCGGCTTCACGGACGGCGCGGCCGGGGCCGGGGTCGGCGCGGCCGGGGCCGGGGTCGGCGCGGCCGGGGCCGCCACAGGCTTGGGCGCCGCCACAGGCTTGGGCGCCGTTACGGGCTTGGGCGCCGTCACGACCTTCGGCGCGGCCGGGGCCGGCTTCGGGGTGGAGTCGGCGACGGCCTGGGCGGTGAAGGCGCCGCCGAGGAGGAGGGCGGCGGCGGTGACGGCGCCAAGGATCCGGGGGCGGAGGGTCCGCTGGATGCGGGCGGTGGACATGGGGCTCTCCCGAAGGGGTGAGGGGACACGGTCTGGGTCGTGCGGTGAAGGGCGCCTTCAACCCACCAGACGTGCGGCACCTCCCGAGGTTGCGCCTCGGTACGGGATTCTTTCGGCGGCTCGACGGCACGACGGCACGACGGCTCGACAGCTCGACGGCACGGCAGCACGGCTGCTCGCCGGGCCCCCGGGGGCCCAGACCCCCGGCCCCAGACCCCAGGCCCCAGACCCCAGGCCCCAGACCCCCGGCCCCCGGGCCCCCCGCCTCAGTCCCCCAGGACCTCCGCGAAGTGCGTGTTCACCGCCAGGAGCCCGCCGTCCACGCGG
The DNA here is from genome assembly GCF_040815545.1 of Streptomyces sp. LMG1-1-1.1. NCBI lineage: Bacteria > Bacillati > Actinomycetota > Actinomycetes > Kitasatosporales > Streptomycetaceae > Streptomyces > Streptomyces sp. LMG1-1-1.1. The sequence goes on from NZ_JBFPNH010000040.1 coordinate 51,447, forward strand.
AGGACCGTGCCGGTGATCCAGGAGGCGTCGCGGGAGGCGAGGAAGGCGACGGCGGCGGCCACGTCGTCGGGGGTGCCGACACGGCCGAGGGGGTAGACGCGGTCGGCGAGGGCGGCGAGTTCGGCTTCCTTGCCGGCCCAGCCGGTGGTCGCGATCGTGCCGGGGTTGATCTGGTTGACGCGGACGCCGCGCGGGGCGGCGTCGCCGGCCAGGGTGCGGGTGAAGGACGCGAGGCCCGCCTTGGCGGCGCTGTAGGCGTGGTTGCCGAAGTCCGCCTCGGCGTTGACGGAGCCGATGGTGACGACGGCGCCGCGCCCGCCGGCCGCCGCGAGGTGCGGGAGGGCGGCGCGGGAGCAGCGGACGGCGCCGAGCAGCGTGACGTCGAGCTGGCCGTCCCACCCGTCGTCGGAGTCGTCCTCGAAGCGTGCGGAGTCGGGGACGACCGGGGCGAAGGCGTTGTTGACGAGGACGTCGAGACCGCCGAAGGTCCGCACGGCGTACGCGACCGCCGCCTCGACCGACGCCCGGTCGCCGACGTCGCAGCGAAGGGCCTCGGCGCCGGGGAGGTCCGCCGCCGTCCTGCCGGCCTCCTCCTCGTCGATGTCCGTGACCAGGACCCGGGCGCCCTCCGCCGCGAGCCGCCGGGCGGTGGCCGCGCCGATGCCGCGCGCCGCGCCGGTGACCAGTGCCCCGTATCCCTCGAACCGCCGTGTGAGTTCCATGGGGCGATCTCAGCACCGATCGATCCGTCCGCACCAGGGCGCCGACTCTGTCACCTCGCCCTCGCGCACCGGGCCGGCGATCGACTAGCGTCACGGGTCCGCTCCGATCGCGGTGCGGACGGAGTGGGGGATCGGGAACATGGGTCAGTTGATCGCCGTAGCGGTCATCACGGTCCTGGCTGTCATCAGCCCGGGCGCGGACTTCGCGATGACGGTCCGCAACAGCTATCTGTACGGGCGGGTGGCGGGGGTCCTCGCGGCCGTCGGGATCGCCCTGGGCGTGCTCGTCCACGTCACGTACACGATGCTGGGCGTGGGCCTGCTGGTGAGCCGGTCGCCGATGCTGTTCACGGCGATGAAGCTGATCGGTGCGGCGTACCTGGTGTACATCGGGTACAAGACCTTCGTCGCGAAGTCCCAGGTGGACGTCGACCTGTCGGACGGCGCCGGTCTGTCGAAGGCGGGGGCGCTGCGCACCGGTTTCCTGACGAACGCGCTCAATCCCAAGACGATGCTCTTCGTCCTGAGCACGTACACGCAGGTCGTCAGCGCCGACACCCCCGTCTTCCAGCAGGTCGGCTACGGCCTGTTCATGTCGTTCGCGCACCTGGTGTGGTTCGGTCTCGCCGCGGTCTTCTTCTCCCACGAGAGCCTGCGGGCGCGGCTGCTGCGGAAGCAGGCCGTGCTCAACAAGGTGATCGGCACGGTGCTCGTCGGCCTCGGGATGGTGCTGGCGCTCACGCCGGCCGTCGCCTGATCCCGGTCCCTGTATCTGTCCGGATACGGGCGCGCGTGCGGGTCCCGATCCGGGTCCGGGTGCGCGGGCCCGGTCAGTCGGTGGACACGGGCTCGACGCGCGGCTCCGCGATCGACAGGTAGTCCTTCGCGGACAGGGCGAGCGAGCGGTCGAGCCGTGCCGCGTTGAAGTAGAACTCCTCGTGGACCAGCAGCCCCGGGTCGACGAACAGGTCGAGGCGCGCGTCGAAGGAGAACGGCAGGATGGTGCCGCTCGGGGAGCCGGCGAGCTCCTCGGCGGTCTCCGGGGAGGCGAAGGAGACGTACGTGCCGCCGTACAGCGCCTTCACCGCGGCGAGGTCAATCCGCTTGTCGCCGGGGACGACGACGAGCGCGAAGCGCTTCTCCTTCTTGCCGATCTTCACCATCGCGATGATGCACTTGGCCGCCTGGGCGGTCTCGTGTCCGCGGAGCGCGCTGACCGCCTCGGTGGCGCCCTCGGGGGCGTGTTCGATCACCCGGTAGGCGGCGCCGCGCTCGTCGAGCAGGGCGAGCAGCTTCTCGTACGTGGCGTGCGTGGCGTGCGTGGCGTGCGTGGCGTGCGTGTCGTGCGTGGCGTGCGTGTCGTGCGTGGTGTTCGCGGAGTCCGCGGTCATGTGCCCTGTTCCCCTTGCGACTTGGGTACTGCTCCGGTGCCCGACCCTACTCGGCGGAGCGGGTCGCGGCGCCGACCGCCCGGACCAGGGCCTGGGCGCGGGGGTCGGCCGTGACCGTCTTGCGCATGCCGTTGGTGACGTAGCCGAAGGCGATGCCGGAGTCGGCGTCGGCGAAGGCGAGGGAGCCGCCGCGGCCGGGGTGGCCGAAGGAGGACGGGCCGAGGAGCGGGGAGGCCGGGCCGTGGAGCATGTGGCCGAGGCCGAAGCGGGTGGAGACGAGGAGCACCTTGTCGGGGCCCGCGGACTCCTCGGTGTGGGCGAGGGCGAGCGTGGCCGGTGCGAAGAGGCGGTCGGCGCCGTCGACGGGGCCGAGGGTCGCGGCGTAGAAGCGGGAGAGCGCGCGGGCGGTGGCGACGCCGGCCGAGCCGGGGAGTTCGGCGGCCCGGTAGGCGGGGTCGTTCTCGTCGGGCGCGGGCTCGATGACGCCGAAGGCACGGCGGGTGAGGGAGGAGGGGTCCTTGTAGGCCTCGGTGACGGCGCGCTTGGGGCGGAGTCTGAGGGCGCCGCTGTCCGGCGGTTCGATCTCCTCGACGGGGCCGAGCCGGCCGACCCGGTGGGTCTCGGCCTCCGGGAGGCCGATCCACAGGTCGAGGCCGAGGGGGCCGGTGATCTCCTCGGCCACCCAGCGGCCGATGGTGCGGCCGGTGACGCGGTGGACGAGGCCGGAGAGCAGCCAGCTGAAGGTGTGGGCGTGGTAGCCGTGGGCGGTGCCGGGCTCCCAGGCGGGGGCCTGGGCGGCGATGGCGCCGGTCGCCGTCGGGAGGTCGATCGCCTCTTCGAGGGTGAGCGGGTGGTCGAGTACGGGGACGCCGGCCCGGTGCGCGAGCAGCTGCCGTACGGTCACGCGGTCCTTGCCGGCGGCCTTGAACTCGGGCCAGTACGCGGCGACGGGGGCGTCCAGGTCGAGCAGCCCGCGCTGGTGCAGGAGCAGGGGTACGGCGGCGGCGACGCCCTTGGTGGCCGAGCGGACGACCTGGGCGGTGTCTTCGGACCACATCTCCTGGCCGTCGGCATCCTTGGTCCCGGCCCACAGGTCGACGACCTTGACGCCGTCCCTGTGGACGGCGACGGCCGCGCCGCGCTCGCCGCGCTGTGCGAAGTTGTGCAGGAAGGCGTCCCTGACGGGCTCCCAGCCCGCCGCCACCGTGCCCTGGACGTCCACCCTGCTCACACTCCCTTTCGTGCGACCGCACTCCTTCGCGTACGACCGGCTCCCATGGTGCAACGTGGACGGCCGGGGTCCGATTCCGGGGGTGCCGGGCGGCGGAGCCGGGGTCCGGTTCCGAGGGGTGTCGGACGATCGAGTCGGGTCCGGTTCCGAGGGGTGTCGGACGATCGAGTCGGGTCCGGTTCCGGGGTGGGTGTCAGGCGACGGAGCCGGGCACGAAGCCGAACGGCAGCTCCAGGCGGTGGCCGGCCATCAGCTTCTCGTCGGCGAGGATGTCGCCGGTCCGTCCGTCGGCCGCGATGACGCCCTCGCTGAGGATCACCGAGCGCGGGCAGAGCTCCAGGGCGTACGGCAGGTCGTGCGTGACCATGAGGACGGTGACGTCGAGGGAGCGGAGGATGTCGGCGAGCTCGCGGCGCGAGGCCGGGTCCAGGTTGGAGGACGGCTCGTCGAGGACCAGGATCTCCGGTTCCATGGCGAGGACGGTCGCGACGGCGACGCGGCGGCGCTGCCCGAAGGAGAGGTGGTGCGGCGGCCGGTCCGCGTACGCGGCCATGCCGACCCGGTCGAGGGCCTTGCGGACGACGGCTTCGAGTGCGGCGCCCCGGACGCCCGCCGCGGCCGGTCCGAAGGCCACGTCCTCGCGGACGGTCGGCATGAAGAGCTGGTCGTCGGGGTCCTGGAAGACGATGCCGACCTTGCGCCGGATCTCGGCCATGTGCTGCTTGCCGACCGGCAGTCCGGCGACGGTGACGGTTCCGGCGCCGCCGGCGAGGATGCCGTTGAGGTGGAGGACGAGGGTGGTCTTGCCGGCGCCGTTGGGGCCGAGGAGGGCGACGCGCTCGCCGCGTCCGACGGTCAGGTCGACGCCGAAGAGGGCCTGGTGGCCGTCGGGGTACGCGTACGCGAGGCCGCGGACTTCGAGCGAGGGTGCGGGGGCCAGGGTCATAGCGTCCATCCGAGGAGGCAGATCAGGAGTGCGGTGAGCGGGAGCGCGGCGGCCGTGGCCCATTGGGCACGGGTGGCGGTCACCTCGTCGATGACGGGCATGGTGCCCGCGTAGCCGCGGCTGACCATGGCGAGGTGGACCCGTTCGCCGCGCTCGTACGAGCGGATGAAGAGGGCGCCGGCGGACTTGGCGAGGACGCCCCAGTGGCGAACGCCCTTGGCCTCGAAGCCGCGCGAGTGGCGGGCGACGGACATGCGGCGCATCTCGTCGGTGATGACGTCGCCGTACCGGATCATGAACGAGGCGATCTGGACGAGCAGCGGCGGGAGCTTGAGCCGCTGGAGGCCGAGGAGCAGGGCGCGCAGTTCGGTGGTGGAGGCGAGGAGCACGGAGGCGGCGACGCCGAGGGTGCCCTTGGCGAGGACGTTCCAGGCGCCCCAGAGGCCGGGGACGCTGAGCGGGATGCCGAGGAAGGTCGTCTGTTCGCCGGGCACGACGAACGGCATGAGCAGGGCGAACGCGACGAACGGGACCTCGATGAGCAGCCGCTTCAGGAGGAAGCCTGCCGGGACGCGGGCCTTCGCCGCCACGGCCGCGAGGAGCGCGGCGTAGAGGGCGAAGGCCCAGACGGCCTCGCGGGGCGTGGACACGACGACCACGACGAAGCCGAGGACGGCGGCGAGCTTGGTGTGCGGGGGCAGCTCGTGGACCGGCGAGTGCGCGTGCCGGTAGAGCTTGTGGGCGTGCCCCGCTCCCACGTCAGGCCGTCGCTTCGGCGTGGGTACGGCGTCGGCGGACGACCCAGAAGGCGCCGGTGCCGACGGCGAGGGTGGCGCCCACGCCGATCACGCCGGCCAGGCCGCCGGAGAGGCGGGGGGCTTCGACGCCCTTGACGCCGTAGTCGGCGAGCGGGGACCCGGCGGCGGCGTGGTCCTCGACCTCGCGGTCGATGCCCTTGTCGGCGGCGACCTTCTCCAGGCCGTCGGGGCTGGCGGAGGCGTAGAAGGAGACGAAGCCGGCGAGGACGAGGGCGGTGACGAGCCCGCCGATCCACAGCTTCTTCGGGGAGGCCGCGGGGGTGGCCGCCGGGGTCGCGGGGGCTGCGTCGACGAGTTCGCCGTCGACGCGGAGCTTGAGCGGGGCGGTGAGGCCGCGGGCGCCGTGGACGAGGTCGGGGCGGACGGCGACGACCGCGCCGACGGTCAGCATGGTGATGACGGCCTCGCCGACGCCGATGAGGGTGTGGACGCCGACCATGGCCGTGAGGACCTTGGAGACGGGGACGTCGGTGGTGCCGCCGATCGCGTAGACGAGCGTGAAGGCGGCGGCCGCGGCCGGTACGGAGACGAGCGCGGCGGCGAAGGACGCCACGGTCACGGAGCGGCGGGTGCGCGGCAGGACGAGGACGAGGCCGCGGAAGAGCGCGTAGGCGACGACGACGGTGACGACGCCCATGACGGTGATGTTCACGCCGAGGGCGGTGAGGCCGCCGTCGGCGAAGAGGATGCCCTGCATCAGCAGGACGACGGCGATGCACAGGACGCCGGTCCAGGGCCCGACGAGGATCGCGGCGAGCGCGCCGCCGAGCAGGTGTCCGCTGGTCCCGGCGGCGACCGGGAAGTTCAGCATCTGCACGGCGAAGATGAAGGCGGCGACGAGTCCGGCGAGCGGGGCCGTCCTCTCGTCCAGCTCGCGGCGGGCCCCGCGCAGGCCGACGGCGACGGCGCCGGCGGCGACGACACCGGCGGCGGCCGATACGGGGGCGTTGATGAATCCGTCAGGTACATGCACGTCCCGAATGATAGAGCGCTCCTGCGAAGAGCTTGCAAGAGCGCATCAGTCACAGAACGGCGGCGCACGGGGGCACGTGACCCCGCCCACACCGGGCGCCGATCACGCATGCGCCGCGCAGCCGCCGGGAAGGAGTGGGACATTAGTCGATAAGAGGACAAAACGTGAGGAGCCTCCGATGGCCGCCGCGCACGACCGTGAAGTCGACGACCACGCCAAGGGACGGATCATCAGCGACGCCCCGCTCTCCCTCCCCGTCCCGGTGCACCTCCGTTACGACCCCGCCTCCTCCCCCGCGACGGTCCGCTTCGGTTTCCCGGGCCCCGTCGAGTGGTCCTTCCCCCGCGCGCTCCTGGAGACCGGCCTGCGCGCCCCCACCCGCCGCGGCGACATCGGCGTCTGGCCCTGCGGCCGCGTCCAGACGGTCGTCGAGCTCCACACCGAGGACGGGGTCACCGTCGTCCAGTTCGACACGACGGCCCTGCTGCGCTTCCTCCGACACACGTACGCCGCCGGTGCGTCGATGACGACACACTGACGGCGTACGGGGTCGAACCGGGGCCCGGAGGCCCCGGGATCAGGCCTTCACGAGGTCGGGCTTCGCACCCGCGTCCTCACCCGTCGACTTGGCGAGGCCCTCGCCCTCCACGTCCACGTTCGGCAGGAGCCGGTCCAGCCACTTCGGCAGCCACCAGGCCTTGTGGCCGAGGAGCGCCAGGACGGCCGGGACGATCGCCATGCGGACCACGAAGGCGTCGAAGAGGACGGCGGCGGCCAGGCCGAAGCCGATCATCTTGACCATCTGGTCGTCCATGCCGATGAAGCCGGAGAAGACCGCGATCATGATCACCGCGGCGGCGACGACCACCCGGGCGCTGTGCCGGAAGCCGGTCACGATCGCCTCGCCGGGCCGCTCGCCGTGCACGTACGCCTCGCGCATCCGGGTCACGAGGAAGACCTCGTAGTCCATCGCGAGACCGAAGACCACGCCCACCATGAAGATCGGCATCATCGACATGATCGGGCCGGTCTGCTCGACCCCGAAGAGGCTGCCGAGCCAGCCCCACTGGAAGACCGCGACGACCGCGCCGAGGGCCGCGACCACCGAGAGCAGGAAGCCGAGGGCCGCCTTCAGCGGGACGAGGACCGAGCGGAAGACCAGGGTCAGCAGGACGAAGGCGAGGCCGACGACGAGGGCCAGGTACGGCACCAGGGCGTCGTTCATCTTCTGCGAGAAGTCGATGTTCATCGCGGTGGCGCCGGTGACGAGGACGTCGTCGCCGGTGGCCTCCCGGATGTCGTGCACCAGGTTCTCGGTCTCGGCGGAGGACGGCCGGTCCTTCGGGACCACCGTGATCATCGCGGCGTCGCCGGCCTTGTTCGGCGTCGGCGGGGTGACCGCCGCCCAGCCCTCGAGGCCCTTGATGGTGGAGACCGTCTTGTCCGCGACGGCCTTGTCGCCGTCCACGACGACGAGCAGCGGGCCGTTGAAGCCGGGGCCGAAGCCGTCGGACAGCGTGTCGTACGCCCGGCGCTCGGTGGTGGAGGTCGGCTTGACGCCGTCGTCCGGGAGGCCCATCTCCAGCGAGGAGGCGGGCAGTGCGATGGCGCCGAGGCCGAGGACGCCGATGAGCAGCACCATCACGGGACGCCGGATGACGAACCGGGCCCAGCGGGTGCCCCCGTTCGGCTTGCCGTCGTCCTTCTTCAGGCCCTTGCGCTGCTTGCGGCCGACGACCTTGTTCCCGGCGAAGCCGAGCAGGGCGGGGATCAGGGTGAGCGCGATCAGTACGGCGATCACGACCGTGCCGGCGGCGGCGAGGCCCATCTTCGTCAGCATCGGGATGTTGACGACGGACAGGCCGACCAGGGCGATGACCACGGTGAGTCCGGCGAAGACGACGGCGGAGCCGGCCGTGCCGACCGCGCGGCCCGCGGCCTCCTCGTTGTCCCGGCCCTCGGCGAGCTCCGCGCGGTAGCGGGAGACGATGAAGAGGGCGTAGTCGATGCCGACGGCGAGGCCGATCATCGACGCGAGGATGGAGGTGGTGCTGCCGAGGTCCAGGACGTTCGCCAGCGCGCTGACCGTCGAGACGCCGATGCCGACGCCGATGATCGCGGTGAGCAGCGGGAGCCCGGCCGCGACGAGCGAGCCGAAGGTGATGACGAGCACGACGCCCGCGAGGACGATGCCGATGGCCTCGCTCGCGCCCTGCTCGGGCGGGCTCTGGAGCGCGTCGCCGCCGATCTCGACGGTCAGGCCCTTGCCCTGCGCGTTGTGGCCGGTCTCCTTGAGGGCCTCGCGCGTCTCCTTGGTCAGCTCCATGGCGTTGACCTTGTACGTGACGGAGACGTAGGCGGTGGAGCCGTTCTGCGAGACGGCGTGCGCGGTGTACGGGTCGGCGACCGAGACGATCTGGTCCGAGCCGGACTTCAGCGCGGCGACGGTCTCCTCGACGACGGCCTTGTGGGCCGGGTCGGTCACCTTCTGGCCGTCCGGCGCCTTGAAGACGACACGTGCGGTGGCGCCGTCGGCGCCGGCGCCCGGGAAGCGCTCTTCGAGCAGGTCGAAGGCGCGCTGGGCCTCGGTGCCGGGGATCGAGAAGGAGCCTGAGGTGGGTGCGGGCGCGGTGGCGGCACCGACGCCGGCGATCGCGAGCAGCGCCACCCAGAGGAGGGCGACGAGCCGGCGGCGCCGGAAGGCGGAACGGCCTAGCTTGTACAGGAACGTGGCCACGGGGGCGTACTCCCAGTTCGGACTGGACAGGACATGGGGAGCCGGCCCGACGGCGTGAGCGGTGCGCAGTCAGGTGGAGAAAGGTCTGGCGGTGTTGCGGGTGGTCAGACGCCGAGTGAGGGGAGCACGACGGCGTCGACGTACGCGCTGAGGAACGCGTGGTCGACCGGTTGGTCGTCGATCAGCGGCCGGGCGATGAACGCACCGATCAGCATGTGCGGGACGAGCTTCAGCGCCGGGTTGCCGGCGTCGACCTCGCCCCTGCGGACCGCCCGGTTCAGCACTTCGTCGAAGCCGGTCATCTCGGGTTCGATGAGCAGTTCGCGCAGTGCCCGGTGCAGTTCGGGGTTGGTGTGGACGGCATGGGCCAGACCCCGCATCAGCGCGGAGTCCTTCTCCATCTGGCAGTCGTCGGTCCGGGCGACCATCTCCTGGAAGTCGCCGCGGAGCGAGCCGGTGTCGATCTCGCTGAGATCGGCCGGCTTGTTGGCGCGGAGCGCCCTGGCGACCAGCTCGGGCTTGCTCCCCCACTGGCGGTAGAGGGTGGCCTTGCTGGAGTGGGTGCGGGCGGCGACGGCGTCCATGGTGAGGGCGTCGTAGCCGACCTCGCGGAGGAGGTCGAGCACGGCCGCGTGCAGCTCGGACTCCCGCTCGGGAGTGAGCCTGCTGCGTGCCATGACCGGCCTCCGATCCGAACGAAACGGTTTCGTACAGTTCGAAGATACCCGCCCCGCCAGCGAAACGAAACCGTTTCGTACGTGTCCTGGACCACATCCGAGCCGCCCACCGGTCCCACCCGAGCGGAACCCGCGCCGAACCCGCGCCGAACCCGAGCGCCCCACGAGCCGCACCCCCGCCCCCACGAGCCCCACCCCCCGACCCCACTCTCCCGAAAAAGAAGACGCCCGCAAACACGTACGAGTTGCCTGACCCCCTCAGCGCGGAAAGCATGGGGAGGTGAGTGACGACGTCGCGTATCTCCGTTTTCCGCACCTCCACGACGACCTGCTGTGCTTCGCCGCCGAGGACGACCTCTGGATCGCCCCGATCGTCCCCGGCGGGCACCGCCCCGGCCGGGCCTGGCGCCTGACCGTCGACCGCACGCGGGTCGGGCATCCGCGCTTCTCGCCGGACGGCCGCCACATCGCGTACACGAACTGGCGCAGCCTCGACCCCGAGATCCACCTCGTCCCCGTCGACGGCGGCTCCGCGCGGCGGCTCGGATACTGGGGATCCTCGGACACCCGGGTCTGCGGCTGGACACCACCCGACAAGGACGGCCGGTCCGACATCCTCGCCGTCTCGTCGCACGGGCAGCCGTTCTCGTACTACTCCTGGGCCTACACCGTCCCCACCGACGGCTCCCCCGGCCTCCGCATGCCCTGGGGCCCCGTCTCGGACATCGTCGTCACCGACGACCCCGCCGTCTGCGGCCACGCCGACGCCGCGGGCAACGGCGGGGAGCGCCGCACCCTCCTCCTCACCGGGAAGCCGCCGCACGAACCGGCCGCCTGGAAGCGGTACCTGGGCGGCGCCACCGGACGCCTCTGGCTGCACGGCGAGCGCCTGCTGCCCGACATCGGCGGCCACCTCGACTGCCCCATGGTCGTCGGCGGGCGGATCGCCTTCCTCTCCGACCACGAGGGCGTCGGCAACCTCTACTCCTGCCTGCCCGACGGCACCGACCTGCTCCGCCACACCGACCACGACGCGTTCTACGCCCGGCACGCCTCCAGCGACGGGCACCGCGTCGTCTACCAGTGCGCGGGCGAACTCTGGATCGTCGACGGCCTCACCGCCGACTCGCAGCCCCGCAAGCTGGAGGTCAGGCTCGGCGGGCAGCGCGTCGGCCGCCGCGCCTACCAGGTGCCGGCCGCCCACCACATCGACGCGCTCTCCGTCGACGAGACCGGCCGCGCCAGCGCCGTCTCCGTGCGCGGCAGCCTGTACTGGCTGACGCACCGCGACGGCCCGGCCCGCACGATCATCGACGAGCCGGGCGTCCGCGTCAGGCTCCCCGAGATGCTGGGCAGCGGCGGCCAGGTCGCGTACGTCACCGACGCCGAGGGCGAGGACGCCGTCGAGGTCGCCTACCTGCCCCGCGCCAGCGGCGACCGGCCGCCGCGCCGCCTCGCCTCCGGCGACCTCGGCCGGGTCGAGGAACTCATCGCCGACCCGGACGGCGAGCGGCTCGCCATCGCCTCCCACGACGGCCGGCTCCTCCTCCTCGACGCCACCGAGGACTCCAACGGAGAAGTCACCGAACTGATCAGGTCCGTCAACGGGCCCGTCCGCGACCTGGCCTTCTCCCCCGACGGCGACTGGCTCACCTGGTCCCACCCGGGCATCGGCCGCTCCCTGCGCTCCATCAAGATGGCCCGCATCTCCGGGCCCGGCGCCCGGACCGTCGTCGACGTCACCAACGGACGCTTCGAGGACGAGAACCCCGTCTTCACCCGCGACGGCCGCTACCTCGCCTTCCTGTCCTGGCGCGGCTTCGACCCGGTGTACGACGTGCACACCGGAGACCTGTCGTTCCCGCTCGGCTGCCGCCCCTACCTGGTGCCGCTCTCCTCCGCCACGCCCTCCCCGTTCGCGCTGCTGCCCGACGGGCGGCCGGCGGCCGGCGGCCTCGACCCCGCCGACGACGAGACGGACACCGGCGACGGCACGGTCACCGTGGAGATCGAGGGACTGCCCGAGCGCGTCACCCCGTTCCCGGTCGCCGCCTCCAAGTACTCGGCCCTGCACCCGGTCAGCGGCGGCGGCCTGGTCTGGCTGCGCTGGCCCATCTCCGGCGCCCTCGGCGAGACCTTCGCCAACCCCGCCGACACCTCGGGCCGCCCCACCCTGGAGCACTTCACCATCACCAAGGCCCGCATGTCCGAACTCGCCAAGGACCTCGACTGGTTCGCGGTCAGCGGCGACGGCACCCGGCTCGTCGTGGCCGACGAGGGCGACCTGCGGGCGGTCCCGGCCACCGAGCCCGGGGACGGCGACTCCACCGTCTACCTGGACCTGCGGCGCATCCTCCACGAGGTCGTCCCCGGCGCCGAGTGGCGGCAGGCCTTCGACGAGGCCGGCCGGATCGTCCGCGCCTACTTCTGGGAGCCCGACATGGGCGGCGTCGACTGGACGGCCGTCCTCGACCAGTACCGGCCGCTCGTCGAACGGGTCTCCTCCCCCGACGAGTTCGCCGACCTCCTGCGCGAGGTCATGGGCGAACTGGGCACCTCGCACGCGTACGTCACCCCTGCCCGCCGCAACGAGGGACCGCCGCACTACCAGCGGCCCATGGGCCTCCTCGGGGCCAACCTCGTGCCCCGCGAGGCCGGCTGGACGGTGAAGCGGATCCTGCCCGGCGAGTCCTCCGACTCCAAGGCCCGCTCCCCGCTGGCCGGCACCGGCATCCGCGAGGGCGCCGTCCTCACCCACGTCGACGGCCGTCCCGTGCACCCGGTCACCGGCCCGTACCCGCTGCTCTCCGGCACCGGCGGCACCACCGTCGAACTCACCTTCACCCCCGCCGAGGGCGAGGGCCGGGCCCGCCGCGTCGCCGTCGTCCCGCTCGTCGACGAACGCCCGCTGCGCTACCAGGACTGGGTCGCCAAACGCCGGGCCGTGGTCCGGGAGGTCAGCGGCGGCCGCTGCGGCTACCTCCACATCCCCGACATGGGCGGCTCCGGCTGGGCCCAGTTCAACCGCGACCTGCGCATGGAGGTCTCCCGGCCCGCGCTCATCGTCGACGTGCGCGGCAACGCGGGCGGCAACATCAGCGAGCTCGTCGTCGAGAAGCTCACCCGCAAGATCCTCGGCTGGGACCTCACCCGGAACGCCCAGCCCGTCTCGTACGCCTCCAACGCCCCCCGCGGCCCCGTCGTCGCCCTCGCCGACGAGGCCACCTCGTCCGACGGCGACATGATCACCGCCGCGTTCAAGCTCCTCGGCCTCGGACCCGTCGTCGGCCAGCGCACCTGGGGCGGGGTGGTCGGCATGACCGGCCGCCACCGGCTCGGCGACGGCACCCAGATCACCGTCCCGATGAACGCGGCCTGGTTCCCCGAGTACGGCTGGTCCCTGGAGAACCACGGCGTCGAACCCGACCTCGCCATCCTCCGCACCCCCCTCGACTGGGCCGAGGGCCGGCACGCCCAGCTGGACGACGCAGTCCACGTCGCCCTCTCCCTGCTCGCCGAGACCCCCGCCGCCGGCCCTCCGGGCTACGAGGCCCTCCCCGACCGCTCCCGCCCGAAACTGCCGCCCCGGCAGAACGGCGCGTAGGTCCCGTCCGCCCCGGCAGGACGGCGGCCGGGTCCCGTCCGCCACGGCAGGACGGCGGCCGGGGCCCGGCCGGAAAAACCGGCCGGGCCCGAGCCCGAGCCCAGGCCCAGGCCCGCCCACCGGACCGGACCTAGGCGACCGCCAGGTCCAGTTCGTAGGAGGCGCCCGGGCGTCCGTCGAGGGTCACGCTCCCGACCGCGCCGAAGCCGACCCGCCCGAGCACGGCCCTCGACCCCTCGTTGTCGAGGGTCGTGACGGCGGTCAGCCGGCTCAGCCCGTACGCGTCCCGCGCCAGTCGGCACACCTCCCGCACACCGGCGGTGGCCACCCCGCGCCCGGTCGCCTTCTCGGCCACCCGGTACCCGAGCTCGGCACCCCCCTCGGCGGCGTCCACGTCCACCAGGTTGAACCGGCCGAGGATCTCCCCGTCCTCCCCCACCAGGACGTGGAAGTGGATCGTGCCGGTCTCCTGCTCGTCGAGCAGCGCCCGGTGCCGGTCCTCGAACTCGTCGAAATAGGCGTCCCCCCGGTCGGGCACGGACGCGGCGAAATACCCCCGGTTCTCCCGCTCGAACGCGAGCAGGGCGGGCGCGTGGTCGGATCGGAGTCGCTCAAGTACGGCCATGGCGATCACGGTACGAAGATCCGGCGCCCGACGCGCGCGACTTACGCGCCACGATGACCGTCGCGAGCCCGCCACGAGCACCACACGAGCCCGGCCGGGACGCTCGCCGGATCCCCGGCATCGCTTCGGACACCTCGGCGTCCGTACAACTCCATCGCCTGACCGGGGGGTACGCACATGCGAAGGCGCACCCGGTCTCCCGGGTGCGCCTCCTCAAGGACGGGCCGACGTCAGGCGTCGTAGTCCTGGTCCATGCGGTCCTGGGCCTCCTGCTGGGCCCGGCGAGTCTCCTCCTCGGAGCGGTCGCGGCCCTGGGAGGCGCGCTGGGACGCCTGGTCCTTCGCCTTGCCCATCGCCTGCTTGGCCTGGTCGCCGGCCTTCTGCGCCTTGTCCTTGAACTGGTCCTGCATGCCCATGGAAATTCACTCCTAGACGGGTGAGGGGGGGCCGGGGCGGTGTGCCCCTTCGGCCTCGACCAGCCTTGCACGGGCAAACATTCCACGCATTTCGATCAGTCACGGACAGCTACCGCGGAGGGGAGCCCGCCGCCCTGGCCTGCTCGTCGGCCGCGCCGCCCGCGCCGACCAGCCCCTTGGGCACCGAGCCGAGCCGCGGCTCGAAACGCCGCATCTCGCGCTGCCCGACGGTCGCGATCATGCCGGGCAGATAGCCGCGGATCGACTGCATCCCGCGCAGCCACCACTGCGCGTACACATGGGCCGAGCGCCGCTCGATGCCCGCCACGATCCGGTCGACGGCCGGGCCGAGGGGGTACGTGCGGTTCGCCGGCCACGGCAGCCGCTGCCGCAGCTCCTTCATCACGTCGTCCTGGTCGGCGCCCCGCACCATGTCCGTGTCGGTCCAGGACAGATAGCCGACGCCGACCTTCACGCCCTTGTACGCGACCTCGGCGCGCAGGCTGTGCGCGAAGGCCTCGACACCCGCCTTGGAGGCGCAGTACGCCGTCATCATCGGGGCCGGGGTGAGGGCCGCGAGCGAGGCGATCTGGAGGAAGTACCCCCGGGATTCCATGAGGACGGGCAGGAAGGCCCGTCCCGTGACGGCGCCGCCGACGAGGTTGACCTCGATGACCCGCCGCCAGGCGCCGGGGTCGGACTCGACGAACGGACCGCCCGCCGCGACACCGGCGTTGGCGACGACGATGTCGACCTTCCCGAACCTCTCCTTCACCTCGGCGGCGACCTTCGCCATCGCCTCGTGGTCGGTCACGTCGGCGTGCCACCAGTCGGCCTCGGTGTGCAGCCGCCCCGCGACCTCCTTGAGCTGCTCCGGCTCCAACCCGACGAGCGCGATCTTCGCCCCGCGCGCCGACAGCTTCCGGGCGAGCAGCTCCCCGACCCCGCGCGCCCCTCCGGTGACGACCGCGACCTGCCCCTCCAGGCTCACCCTGCTCATGCCCCTGCCTCCTCGGTCTCCTTCACGCCCAGGTACGTGAGGGTCAGTTCGCGGATCTGTGCGGTGACGGCCTCCGGGGCCTCCACCGGTGTCATGTGGCCCATGCCGGCCAGTTCGACGAGTGACGTGCAGTGCGGCAGGGCTTCCGCCATGCCGCGGGAGTGGACGGGCGGGGTGAGCCGGTCGGCGGTGCCGACGAGGACGGCCACCGGCATCCGCAGCTCGCGCAGGCCGGCTTCGAGGTCGAGCCCGGCGAGGACCTGCGACCAGCCGTGGCGTGCGCCGCGCGGGCAGGCGTGCACGATCCGGGCGCAGGCCTCGACGCGTTCCGGGGCCGTTCCCGGTCCCATCGTGGCGTACTTCAGGATGCGTTTCGACACGGCGTTCACCGGGCCGAGCGGCGCCTTCGCGCCGAGGACGGCCGCGGTCAGCCGGCCGCGCAGGCCGCCGGGCTTCAGCGGTACGACGGTGGCCTCGGAGGTCAGCCGCGAGGGCCCGGTGGAGCAGAGCAGGACCGCGGCGGTGTGCTGCCGGAGGCCGGGGCGCCCGGCGGCCGCCATGATCGTCATGCCGCCCATGGAGTGGCCGGCGAGGACGGCCCGCTCGCCGGGGCCGAGGGTGGCCGCGAGCACCGCCTCCAGGTCGTCGGCGAGGGCCGTCGTGGAGTAGCCGCCCGCGCCGGGCGCGGGGGACCTGCCGTGGCCGCGCTGGTCGTAGGCGATGACCCGGTGGTCGGCGGCGAGGGCCCGTATCTGCTCGGCCCAGAAGGCGATCGAGCAGGTCCAGCCGTGGGCGAGGACGACGGCGGGCGCGTCGGCGGGACCGTACACCTCGACGTGGATGCGGGCGCCGTCGGCGGAGACGGCGGTGAGGGTGCGGGAGTCGGGCAGCGGGGTCGGGCGGCTCACTGGGCGGCCTCCTTCTTGCGCGGGGTGCGGGTCTCGGCCGCGGGTGCGGTCCTGGGGGCGCGGATGACCTCGTACTCGGAGAGGTCGACCTGCCGGGTCTCGCGCCGGAACTCGCCCGTGGTGCCGGGCCACAGGGTGGTGTTGCGCCCGTTGGCGTCGAGGTACCAGCTCTCGCAGCCGCCGGCCTTCCAGACGGTCCGCTCCATCCGGGCCTGGACCTTGCGGTTCCAGGCGCCGACGGCGGAGGGCCGGACGGCGAGCGCGGCGCGGCCGCCGAGGACGTTCAACTGGCGCAGGTAGTCGGCCATGTAGTTCAGCTGGGACTCGATCATGAGGATCATCGAGGAGTTCCCGAGGCCCGTGTTGGGGCCGATGACCGTCATGAAGTTGGGGAAGCCGGCGGCGGTGGCGCCGCGCAGCGCCTCCATGCCGCCCTTCCACGTCTCGGCGAGGGTCCGTCCGTCGGCGCCGACGACCCGGTCGGCGATCGGCATGTCGGTGACGTGGAAGCCGGTGCCGAAGACGATCGCGTCGACCTCGGTCTCGGTGCCGTCCGCGCCGACGAGGGTGGAGCCGCGGACCTCGCGCAGGCCGGAGGCGATCACGTCGACGTTGGGCTGGGCGACGGCCGGGTAGTACGTGTTGGAGAGCAGGATCCGCTTGCAGCCGATGCGGTACGAGGGGGTCAACTTGGCCCGCAGCGCCGGGTCCTTGACGGCCTTGGCGATGTTGGCCTTGGCGAGCTTCTCGACGAGCCCGAGCTCGCCGGGGTGCTTGGTGAAGGCGCCGACCTGGAGTTCGCGGATGCCCCAGAGGAGGCCGCGGCGGAGGGTGCCGGTGACGGGCAGGGCGCGGTGGAGCCAGCGCTCGGGTCCGGTGATGGCCCGGTCCATGCGGCGCATCACCCAGGGGGGCGTGCGCTGGAAGAGGGTCAGCCTGCCGACCTTCGGCTGGATGGCGGGCACGATCTGGATGGCGGAGGCGCCGGTGCCGATCATGGCGACGCGCTTGCCGGTGAGGTCGTAGTCGTGGTCCCAGCGGGCCGAGTGGAAGACCTTGCCGGGGAAGTCGCCGAGCCCCGGGATGTCGGGGGTCTTGGGGTCGGAGAGCGGCCCGGTCGCGGAGACGACGACCTCGGCGCTGAAGGTGCCGCGGCTCGTCTCGATCTCCCAGCGCAGCGCCTCGGCGTCCCATTCCATGCGCAGGACCTCGTGGCCGAGGCGCAGGTGGGGGCGGACGCCGAAGGTGTCGGTGACGTGTTCCAGGTAGGCCCGGATGTGCTGCTGTCCGGAGAAGGTCCTGGGCCAGTCGGGGTTGGGTGCGAAGGAGAAGGAGTAGAGGTGGGACGGTACGTCGCAGGCGCAGCCGGGGTAGCTGTTGTCGCGCCACGTGCCGCCGACGGAGTCGGCCCGCTCCAGGACCACGAAGTCGGTGATGCCCTCGCGGCGCAGCCGGACGGCGGCGCCCAGGCCGCCGAACCCCGATCCGATCACCGCCACCCGTACGTGCTCGTGCTTCGCCATGCCGCCTCCCGCGCCCGGCCCATTGCGCCAGCAATCACTGGCACAATCGGGACTGTAGAGCAGCCGCATACCGAGCGGTAGGGGTACGGCGAGGGAAAGTTACCGGCGGTACAACATAGGCTGGCGAACGTGGCAGAAGGATCAGCACCCGACACGGGCGGGCACGCGGGCGGCGACTCGGGCGACGACGCGGGCACGGACCCCGGCGTACGCGAATACCGCATGGCGGAACTCGCGAGGGCCGCCGGCATCACCGTGCGCACCCTGCGCTTCTACCGCGAACGCGGTCTGATCCCGCCGCCCCGCCGCGAGGGCCGCATCGCCTGGTACGACGACCAGCACCTGGCCCGGCTCCGTACCATCGCCGCCCTCCTGGAGCGCGGCCACACCCTCAACGGCATCGCCGACCTCACCACCGCCTTCGAGAGCGGCCGCAACGTCCGGGAGGTCCTCGCCCTCGGCGCCCCCAGCGAGGAGGAGCCCGTCCGCCTCACCCCGGAGGAGCTCGCCGACCACTTCGCGGGCGAGGTCACCGCCGAGAACCTGGCCGCCGCCCTCGACCTCGGCTACCTCGTCACCGACGGCGAGGCGATCATCCACATCAGCCGCCGCCTCCTCGACGTCTCCGCCGCCCTCGTCCACGAGGGCGTCCCCCTCGCCGAGGTCCTCAAGGCCGGGGCCCGCGTCCGCGAACACGCCGACGCCCTCGCCCAGCTCTTCACCGACCTCCTCCGCGCACACGCCGGCGAGAGCGACGTCCAGCGCCTCCGCCCGCTCGCCAAGAGCGTCGTCGAGGCCGAACTCTCCATGGCCCTCGACCGCCACCTGCGCGAGACCCCCTGACGCGCACCGCGCACCAGGGGGCCGGCACCGGCGTCCTACAGGTCGTAGACGGCCGTCACGGGCGCGTGGTCGCTCCAGCGCTCCTCGTGGGTCGCGGCGCGCTCGACGTACGCCTTGACGGCCTTGGCCGCGAGGCCGGGGGTGGCGATCTGGTAGTCGATGCGCCAGCCGCTGTCGTTGTCGAACGCGCGGCCGCGGTAGGACCACCAGGAGTAGGGACCCTCCTGCTCGGGGTGGAGGGCCCGGACGACATCCACGTAACCGCCCTCGGCCCCTTCGAGGACCCGGCCCAGCCATTCCCGCTCCTCGGGCAGGAAGCCGGCGTTCTTCTTGTTGGACTTCCAGTTCTTGAGGTCGGCCTCCTGGTGGGCGATGTTCCAGTCGCCGCAGACGACGACCTCGCGCCCGTCGGCCGCGGCCCGCTGCCTGAGCTCCTTCAGGTAGGGCAGGAACTCGCCCATGAACCGGTACTTCTCGTCCTGGCGCTCGGTGCCGACCTCACCGGAGGGCAGGTAGAGGCTGGCGACGGTCACGCCGGGCAGGTCCGCCTCGACGTACCGGCCGCTGCCGTCGAACTCGCTCGACCCGAAGCCGACGCGCACCCGGTCGGGCTCGCGCCGCGTGTAGAGGGACACCCCCGCGCGCCCCTTGGCGGCGGCCGGCGCGTGCACGGTGAACCACCCCTCGGGCGCCCGCACCTCGGCGGGCAGCTGCGCCTCCTCGGCGCGCACCTCCTGCAGGCAGACGGCGTCGGCCGAGGTGCCGGCCAGCCACTCGACGAAGCCCTTCTTGGCGGCGGCGCGGAGACCATTGACATTCACGGACGTGACAGTGAGCATCCCGGGAGAATACCGACACCTGCGCTGTGCATACATGTACGATACTCCGCATGAACATCCAGCCCGTGCCCTATGACCACCCTGACGCCGTCAAACTCGAGGACGCCGTCCAGGCCGAGTACGCCGTCCGCTACGGCGACGAGGGCGATGTCACACCCCTGGACGCTGCGATGTTCACCCCGCCCCACGGCCTCTACCTCCTCGCCTACGACGAGGACGGCACCCCCCTCGCCACCGGCGGCTGGCGCACCCAGGACGCCAACCCCGAGGGCTACTCCGACGGCGACGCCGAACTCAAGCGCATGTACGTCGTCCCCGAAGCCCGCGGCCTCGGCCTCGCCCGCCGCATCCTCGCCGCCCTCGAATCCGACGCCCGCTCCGCCGGCCGCACCCGCATGGTCCTCGAAACCGGCACCGCCCAACCCGAGGCCATAGCCCTCTACACCTCCTCCGGCTACGAACCCTGCGCCAAGTTCGGCCACTACCGCGCATACGACAACAGCCGCTGCTACGCGAAGCGGCTGTGAGCCGGGGGTGGCACGGGGAACGCGAAAGGGCGGGGCGCTTTCGGGCGCCCCGCCCTTGCTCCGTTCACCCCAACGCAGAAGATCCCGCCCGATCTTGCGATCGGACGGGATCTTCGGTGTCTGTGGACCTGTGGGGATTTGAACCCCAGACCCCCTCGATGCGAACGAGGTGCGCTACCAGACTGCGCCACAGGCCCTTGCGACGTGTGAAACATTAGCATCCCGAGCGGCTCAGGCAAAAATCCGTTCCTGCGCAGGTCAGCCGAGGGTCGTCGCGGGCCCCGGTGGGGTCATTCGTTGGCGGCGCGGGGGCGGTCGTCGTCGGCGTACTGGTCGAAGAGGGGGGTGCGGCCGTGGTCGCGGGTGCGGCGCGGCGGGGTGGTGCGCTGGCGGGGCGCCGGGGAGGGGGCGGGCGTGGGGTCGGCGGCCGTGGAGGAGCGGGCGGCGCTCCAGGTCTCCGGGTCGGTGATGTCGATGCCGCTGGTGGCACGGGGGGCGACCGGGGCAGTGACGTAGGTGGGGAGCGGGACCGGGACGGGGTCCCAGCTGTCGCCGCGGGCAGGGCCGCGCTCGCGCTGCTGGTCGACCCACTCCGCGTGGTCGGTCTGCTCGACGAGGGCGCGGCGGTCGGCCTCCTGCGGGGAGGGCGTCGGGTCGGCGGCGGGCTCGGGCGTCGGGGCCGGGCGGCGGCTCTCGCGGAGCCGGGCGGCGGCGGCCTCGGCGCGGCGGCGGTCCATGACGTAGACGAAGCGCCGTCGTTCCTGGACCCGCAGGTGCACGATGTACGCGCTGAGCAGCAGCGCGGGGACGGCGGGCGCCCACAGGAAGGTGACGCCGCCGACGGCCGCGACGACGGCGCCGAGGGTGAAGCCGGCGAAGAGGAGCGTGGTGGTGCGCCGGCGCCGGGCGAGGACCTTGCCGCGGCGGGCACGCTCGGCGGC